>JAJFGE010000100.1 GCA_021776295.1 Hyphococcus sp. | reverse complement strand
TGACGCGTTCTTCCAAAACGTCACGATGATTGAGCTGTTTTACGACAACAAGCAGTTTTACGTGAACGCAATGGATGTTTCGGAAATTCCTTTGCCGGGCGCTTTGCCGCTCCTGTTTTCCGGCCTTGCCGGCCTCGGTTTTGCCGGGCGCTGTCGCAAATCCAAAGCCTAGCTAAAACCACGAACTTCAAAAAACCGGCGCCGCCTGCGATCTTGAAACGGATCGCGGGCGGCGCTGGTGTGGGCGCCTGTTTTTGAATTCTAGCCAAGAGCGCGTAAGCTCGCCGGCGCAGCAACCCCGGACGCAGCCCATGCACCGCCAGTTCACCCGGCTTTTCACTTTCGCCCTCGCCTCAACCCTATTGCCCTACGCCGCCATGGCGGCGGAATTTGGCGACGCAAAACCGCGCCGTCCGATTTCCACCTATTCGATTGTCGCGCGCGATGCGGCGACCGGAGAACTTGGCGCTGCGGTGCAGTCGCACTGGTTTTCTGTCGGCGCCCGCGTGCCGCATGCGCGCGCCGGCGTCGGCGCTATCGTCACCCAGTCTTTCACAGAAGTCTCCTATGGGCCACTCGGCCTCAAAGCCATGAGCAAAGGAACGCCTGCCGGCAAAGCACTCAAAAAACTCATCGCCAAAGACAAAAATGAAAATGTCCGCCAGGTCGGGTTTGTCGATGCGCAAGGCCGCGTCGCCGCCCATACCGGCGCAAAAGCCATTGTTGAGGCTTGCGACCAACAGGGCGACGGCTACACGGTGCAGGCCAACCTGATGGCCAACCCAACCGTCTGATCTGCGATGGCGGCGGCGTTTGAGGCGGCCGACGGCGATCTTGCCAACCGCTTGATGGCGGCGCTGGAAGCGGCGCAAGGCGAGGGCGGCGATATCCGCGGTAAACAATCCGCCGCCATGATCGTGGTTGAAGCCACGCGCCAGGAAAATCCATGGGACGGCCGGCTGGTCGATTTGCGGGTTGAAGACAACCCCGAGCCGCTAGTCGAGTTGCGGCGTTTGCTGGTGCTTAATCGCGCCTATAACCTCATGGATGCGGGCGATGCGGCGGTCACAGCCGGCGATATGGAAGCCGCCAACCGCGCTTATGCCGCCGCCGCGGAGCTAGCGCCCGGCAATCATGAAATGGTGTTCTGGCGCACCGTCACCCTCGCCTCGGTCGGCGACATTGATGCGGCGCTGCCGTATTTCGCCGAAGCCTTCACCGCCTGGCCAGCCTGGCGCGAGCTTATCGCACGCCTGCCGGCCGCCGGCATTCTGCCTGACGATAAGGCGTTGATTGCGCAGATACTATCTGCGGGCGCGCACGAATAAGCGCTGATGCATTGAATCAGCGCCGATCCCGCTTACGTTCTAGAAATTAGACCTTTTGGAGGGGCGTGATGATAACGGCGAGATTTCAAAGGAATTCCCGGCAGATCAGGCCCGCCGATATATTTGCCGGCCTGTTCGCAATTGGCGCGGCGATGTTCGGGCTTTCTGCTCTCGCTCAAAACGCCGCCGCGCCCGCCGCCAAACAAGGCGTTATTCTCACCCTTAATGGTCCGGTATCGCCGCCGGCGGCTGATTATCTGGCGCGCGAAATCGCCGCCGCATCCGACGCCGGCAAAGAACTCATCATTATAGAAATCGACACGCCAGGCGGGCTGGTGGATTCGATGAAGACCATCATCAAGGCGATCCTCGCCTCTGATACGCCGGTGGCGACCTTTGTCTCGCCGCAAGGCGCACGCTCCGCCAGCGCCGGGCTTTACATTATGTATTCGGCGCATATCTCCGCCATGGCGCCGGCGACCAATACCGGCGCGGCGACGCCGATTGAGATTGGCGGCGGGCCTTCGGAAGATAATCCGCTTGAAGATAAAAAACCAAGCGATGACGCCGACGAAGTGACCAATCCCGAGCCGACAAGCGGCGGCGATGCTGCGGAGGAAGACGAAGACACGCGCACCAGCGCGCCAGAGCCACTGCAAGACCGCGGCCGCGACACCGCAGCCCCGCTTTCCAGCGATGACGCGCTTAGAGCCAAAGTCATCAACGATTCCGTCGCCTATATCCGCGCGCTCGCCGAAGAGCGCGGCCGCAACGCCGACTGGGCGGAAAGCGCCGTGCGCGAAGCGGTCTCCGTCACCGCCAACCAGGCGCTTGAGCTTGGCGTGATTGATTTGATTGCGGATGATATTGACGATCTCCTGACCCAGATTGACGGCAAAACCGTCGCCACGGCAAGCGGCGAAAAGGTGATCGCCAGCGCCGAGCTCAAGCTTGAGCGCATCGAGCCGACAATGGTTGAAAAAATTCTCGGCTTTATCGCCAATCCCAATGTCGCGGTGATTTTAATGTCGCTCGGCACCACCGGCATCATCATCGAAATGTGGAATCCCGGCTCGATCTTCCCCGGCGTGGTCGGCGTCGTCTCGCTGGCGCTGATGGGGATTGGCGCGGTGTTGATTGTGCTTGAGGCCTACACCCCAACCTTCGGCGTCGCCGGGCTGACCGGCATGGCGCTGTTCGGGGTCGGCATGTATTTTCTGTTCCCGGAATCTTTACGGGTCTCGCCCTCGGTTATCGGAACCATCCTTGCCGTCGCCGGCGCGCTTTTGGGGTTGATCTTTTACGCGCTGGTCGCCTCGCGCAGCCACGGACCGATGATCGGCGCTGATGCGATCCGCAAGCGCGAAGGCGTGGTCGATGAATGGGACGGCAAGGACGGCTGGGTGATTGTCGAGGGCGAGCGCTGGCGCGCGCGCGGCGACAAGCCGTTGCAGCCCGGCGACAAGGTCCGCGTGGTTGAAGTTGACGGCCTTGTTCTGGTCGTCAAACAGGCCAAAGCTGGCGGTCTTCTCGGCGGATTGCAGCCAAGCCAGGCATAACGGGCGTATCGAATGGGCGACGAATTCTCTGACCTTCCCTCCGCAACCTTCATGCTCGGCGTTTTGGTCGCCGGCGGTTTTGCAGCCCTCGCCATCAAGCTCGCCTGGGGCGCAACCCAATGGGGCCGCAAAACTTTGCACCGCGTCGGCGGCCAGATGGCCAATGTCGGCGCTGTCGTCGCGGAATGGTCAGGACAGGAGGGCCGGGTCCGCGCCGGCGGCGAGCTTTGGCGGGCGGTCGCGACCGAGACATTCAACCCCGGCGACAAGCTCGTCGTCACCCGCGTCGACGGGCTAACGCTCGAAGTCAGTAAAAAGCAGTAACATAGCAAAACCGCCGGCGCCGCGCCGGAGCGACAACAAAGGAGAACGCCATGCCAGGCTTCGGCATTTTGGGCATCTTAGGATTTTTTATCATCTTTATCCTGACGAATGTCATCAAGGTTTTGAAGGAATACGAAAAGGGCGTCGTCTTTACGCTTGGCCGCGTTGGCCGCAAAGCCGCAGGGCCGGGCCTGGTGCTCTTAATCCCCGGCATCCAGGTGATGCGCAAAGTCGATATGCGCACGCTGGTCCATGACGTGCCGACGCAAGACGTCATCTCCCAGGACAACGTCTCGGTGAAAGTCAACGCCGTTATCTATTACCGGGTCATCGATTCGGTGCGCGCCATCGTCCAGGTGGAAAACTATATGGCGGCGACCAGCCAGCTGGCGCAGACGACGCTGCGCTCGGTGCTCGGCAAGCACGACCTCGACGAAATGTTGCAGGAGCGCGACAAGCTCAACAAGGATATTCAGGCGATCCTTGATGTCCAGACTGAGGCCTGGGGCATCAAGGTCTCGAATGTTGAGATCAAGCATGTCGACGTCGATCAGTCGATGATCCGGGCGATCGCCAAACAGGCCGAGGCCGAACGCGAGCGGCGCTCGAAAATCATCATTGCCGAAGGCGAGCAACAGGCCGCCACCAAGCTTTCCGAGGCGGCGGCCATTCTGGCGACCTCAGCCGGCGCCATGGAGCTGCGCTATCTCAATGCACTGCAGGAAATCGCCGGCGACCGCACCAACACCATCGTCTTCCCGTTTTCCATGGAACAGGTCAGCAAAGCCGTCCGCGGCGACAATTACTGACCGCTGAAACGCTTTGAAGCGGCAAGGGGCGTCGCTGTTGCGGCGCCCCTTTTTGGTGCGCCGGAAACGCAATACGCTAAAATTGTGGGATTTACGCAACACTTTTTCCTCATGCGCAGCTCGGCTTCACTAAACCTTCTTTTAAGAGGCCACATCCGCTCTGGCGCCATTGGCGGGCGCAGATAAGGGTGGCATCATCGCAGCGCACAGGAAAGTCGGCTTGCGACAAGCAGGCCGGCGCGTACAGGGAGGTTACCAATGAAGCTGCATTATGCCGCTAGAGTATCTGCTATTGCTTTGGCCGTAGCAATTGCTGCACCGCAACATGTTATGGCTCAAAACAGTACGGGCGATGTGATCATCGTTACCGGCTCTTTCATCAAGAAGAAAAACCAGGCTGATTTGCCTTCGCCGCTTGATACGGTCGGCGCAGCCAAGATTGCCGACATCGGCGCGCAAAATATTGGCGATATAACCCAGACCCTGACCATCAACACCGGCGCCCAGAACAACCCGGACGCTTTTACCCAAAACTCAACCACCGGCACATCGAGCATCAACTTGCGCGGCCTGGGCCTTGGCTCAACACTGGTGCTATTGAACGGCAAGCGGCAGGTGACGACGGCGACTACCACCAATGACGGGATCAGCTTTGTCGATACGTCTTCATTGGTGCCGATGATCGCCATTGACCGGCTGGAAATTTTGAAAGACGGCGCATCCGCGCTTTACGGCACCGACGCCGTCGCCGGCGTCGCCAACTTTATCACCCGCGACAATTACGAAGGGTTCGCCCTTTCCGGCAACTGGACAAGCCATCAAAGCCAGGGCGATTACCACGAGTTTACGGTCCAGGGAATGATCGGTCACAACTTTGAGCGCGGCAATATTTTGCTGGCGGCGAGTTATCTTGAGCGCACCCCCCTGACCACCCTGGAGCGGCGACTGTCGCGGGCGGTTGATGATAGTTCCGCACTCGGCAATCCAGGTTCATTTTTCGGCGTTCCAGGGTTTCCCGCCACAGCGCCCGTGATCGACCCAACCGGTTGTTCGGAATTTGGCGGCATACCCCAGATCATTTCCGCAACCCCGGTAGGTGTTCCCGATGTTGGGCTCTGCCGGTTCGATTTTGGCGACTTCTTTAATCTGGTTCCGGACGAAGAGCGATTTACCGGTTACGCTCAGGGGCGTTTGGATCTAACCGACACGATCGCCTTTAACGCTGAGTTCACTTACGCCGACAATTCGTCGGTCCGTGGCAACTCGCCGACCTTTCCGTTCCTGCAATCGGCGCTCGTGCCGCCAACCAACCCGAACAATATTTTCGGTTCAACCGTTCTGTTTTTTGGCCGCGCGAGCGGCAATGGCGGCTCAGTGTCGCCAAATAATATCGATTCGGAAACCTGGCGGGCCTCCGCCAGCGTCGGCGGCGATCTCGAGCGCGGCGCATGGGAGGTTTCTTTCACCTATGCGGAGAATGATTACATCGTCGCCACCGAAGACACGATCACCGACCGGTTCCAGTGCGCGCTTGCCGGATTTGATGTCGCTGTCGGCACATCCCTGGGGCTGGACTGCGCCAGCGTCGCCGGAGAAGCTGGATTTCCCGGCGTCGGAACGTTTTTCAACCCATTTGCAACATCGTTCACCGCCTCTCCAAACAGTCAGTCTGTGCTTGATTTCATCATCGGCACGCAGGTGCGCGACCTTCAATCCGACATGCTAGTCATCGAAGGTTACGTCTCCCACGAGTTGTTTGACTTGCCCGCCGGGCCGGTCAGCGTCGCCGTGGGCGGGCAATATCGCGACAACGGCCTGTCCGCTGATTTTGATGCGATATCGCAGGCGGATAATTTTGGCTTTTTGATCGGCGAGCAGCCCTATGCTGGCAGCATCGATGTCTATGGATTCTTTGGCGAGCTTGCTGTTCCGTTAGCGGACTTTATCGATCTACAGCTTGCGGTGCGCTATGAGGACTATGGCGACAGTGAAGGCGGATCGACGGTAGATCCTAAAGTGGCGATTCTTATCCGGCCCAATGACATGGTGTCGCTGCGCGGATCGTTCTCTACGTCGTTCCGGGCGCCGTCTGTGTTCCAGCAACTTGGCCAGGGCACTTCGCTCAATCAGGTTTCTGATCCGGTAACCGGCGGCACGGCGTTCGCTGCCGTGCGCACGTTTGGCGACGCCACTTTGGTGCCGGAAGAGTCCGAAGCGTTTAATGTCGGCGGCACATTTGAGCCGGTAGACGGTCTGACGTTTAATGTCGATTATTGGGACTTCAGCTTCACTGACGTCATCATCCCGGAAAACTTCCAGGCAATCGTCAACGCCGACCCGACCGGCCCGGACGTCATCCGCTCGCCGGCGGGCACCATTGTTCAGATCAATGCGGACTTTGTGAACGCCGCCTCGCTTGACACCAGCGGCATCGACTTTGCCGCACGCTGGACGCACGACACCGGTATTGGCGAGTTCACGCACAGCATCGAGGGCACCTATATCATCGACTATGATTTGGTCGACCCTCTGGCCGGGCCGGTTAGCGGCGAAGGCAATCGCAACTTCGCCAATTTCGGCACCTCCGCTCCGACCGTGCGTATCAATGGCGGCATACAGTGGAATAACGGCGCCCATTCGGCAAATGTCTTTGTTCGTCATATTAATAGCTATACAGACGATCAGAATGGTGGAATCGCGATCGATTCCGACACCCGGGTCGATATCCAATATGCGCTGGCGATCAACGAATATTTGAACCGTGATCAGCTTGCCCAGATCACCATCGGCGGACGCAACATCACGGGCGAAAAACCGCCTCAGGTGTTCACCAATGGCGGCTTTGATTCCAAAGTCCACGACCCGCGCGGCGCCTTGCTGTATTTCGGTGTTGATCTGGAGTTTTAATCGCCGCCCTACTTGCGGCTGATAACCTTGCCCCATTGCCCCTCGCCAAGTGCGAGGGGCTTTTTTGTTGCTGTGCGGCAATATAAAACATCCGGCATGCCCGCATGCCCGCAAACCCTCGACACCAGCGGCTATCGCTGCCCGATCCCGGTGATCCGCCTTGAGGCGATCTTGCGCGGCCTGGTCGATGGCGGCCAAGTCACTGTTATTGCTGACGATCCGGTTGCGGCGATTGATATTCCGCATTTCTGCCGCGAGGCTGGCCACAATGTGACGCGGCTTGAAAGCGCGGCGGGTATTTGCGTCTTTCTGGTCACGCGCGGCGCGAAATCAGCGTAGGGCTTTGCTTTTACGGCCATATCCCGCCGCTCGCCGCCACGCGGCTTTTGCTTTAAAATTTGGTTAAGGTTAATGTGGAGCGGGGCGCAAATGCGTGCTTTAATACCGGCTGGAGCCTGGTTGGCTTCGGTCGCGAATTTTGGAGCCGCGAAGTTTTGGCGCTGCCGGGTGACGGCGCGCCGGTCTGGTGAGGGGATGATTGGGAATGAAGAAAAATCCTATGACGTTTGTAAGACGCGCGCGCCTTGCGCTTGGCGGGTTAGCGGCAGCGTCCGTGCTCGCGCTGGCGGCGACGACGCCGGCGCATGCAACTTTTGAAGCCGGCGTTCAGGCCTATCTGAATGGTCAGTATACGCAAGCGCTCGATATCTGGCGGCGCTTTGCGGTGGCCGGTGATGTTCGCTCCAAGAAAATTCTTGGCGACGTCTATTCCGGCAAGTCGCTTGAAGGCGCACGGTCGGCGGCAACGCCGCTGGAAGCCATCCCGGTTGATAATGTCCAGGCGCTGGTCTGGTATTCACTGGCCGCCCATCATGATTTCTCCGCCTATCAGACGCCGAGCGCTGAAGAGGTGAACGCGCGCATCCTCGCCGAACAGCGCCTGCCGGAAATCCGGGCACGGATGAGCACATCCAATGTCACGAAAGCTGAAAAGCTGGTGGCGCAGACCTTTGAAGCCGGCAGCGCCTATGACCTTTATCGGCTTGGCGATATGTACCAAAAAGGCGCCGGCATCGCCAAAAACAACACCAAGGCGTTGCAGATGTATACGCTGTCGCAAGCGCGCGGCGTTGGTGAAGCCAGCGCGGCGTATGAATTCCTTGAAACGCTGATGAGCAAGAAGGAAATTGAGACCGCGCAAAAAAATGCCGGTACATGGCAGCCGCCCTTGCCGCCGGAATATACCGGCAAGACCAACCAGCAAAAAGAACTCGAGCGTCTCAAACGCGAGCTGGAAGAAATCAAGATGGCCGAAGCGCTCAAAGCCGTGTCGGACATCGATGTTGAATTGGTCCAGCGCGCGCTCAACGCGCTCGGCTTCCGCGCCGGCGTGGTCGACAACAAGCTCGGGCGCGGCACCCGCGAAGCGATCCGGCGGTTCCAATATTCAACTGTCGCCAAAAATTTCGACATGGATGAGAGCGACAAGCAAGCCGTCGTCACTGGCGTTCTGACGCCGCGGCAGACCGTGCGCCTGTTCAAGGACGCCTCAAAATCCGAACATCCTATGTCACAATATGTCTATGGCATCATGCATGTGCGCGGCATCGGGGTTGAGCAGAACGGCAAGGAAGCGGTCAAATGGCTTGAAAAAGCCGCCGACGATCATGACCTCGCGATTGCGCATTACGCGCTTGGCGTCGTCTTCCGCGACGGCACTACCGGGCTCAATGAAGTCTCACCAGATGAACGCAAATCCGCGCTCCACCTGGCGCGGGCTTCGGTGCTTGGCTACAAACCGGCGAACGACGCGCTGCGCCGGTTGAGCTTCGAATATACGCGCGACATTCAGTAGTTGAGGGGATGATAATGAAACGCGCTGTATTGAAATATTTCACCCCTGCCGCGGCGGTGTTTTGCGCGGCGGGACTGATTCTGGCCGACGCCGCAAACGCCCAGTCGCTTGGCGGGTTCCCCATTCGCGAGCCGGGCGCCGGGGCGCGGCCTGGCGGCGCTTCGCCGACCAAAGGCAAAAACGGGCCGATGCAAATCATCGTCGATGTCAATGGTCCCGGCCCCTACAAAACCATTTCCAAAGCGGTCAAGGATGTCGGCGAAGGCGGCGTCGTCTACATCATGCACGGCGTTTATAATGAAGCGCTGACGCTCAATAAGTCGGTGTTCATTCAGGGCGACCGCGGTCCGGGGTCCGGGGTTGAAATATCCGCGCCGATGAATACGGCTTGCCTCACCTTTGCACCGAAAATTGCAACCGCCCATGCGGTGGTCGCCAATGTTCAGTTCAAGTCGAAAATCAATTCCGGCGCCGGGGCATGCGTTGATGTCCAGCGCGGCGTTTTCACGCTGAAGGAGAGCGATGTTTTGGGCTCCGGCATTCGTCCAGCCGTCAAGATTTCCGGCGGTACGGTGATGCTGGAGAAAAACCGCATCAGCGCAGGCTCCGAAGGCGTCTTTATTGAGCAGGCGCACTCCCTGTCGCAGAGCTTCATCATCGACAATAAAATCCTGCAAAACAAAGTCGGCGTTGATATCGCCTCTGGCAGCCGGGCCGATGTTGTCATCGCCGGCAACGAGATTTTCGACAATCTCGACAGCGGCGTGAAATCTTCCGGCTATGGCGCATCAAAACTGATCGGCAATAAAATTCGCAACAATAAAGGCTCGGGCGTCATTCTCGACAAATACACCAAGCTGTCGCTGGTGCGGTATAATGAAATTGTCCAGAACGCCGGCGATGGCATTGCGGTGCCGTTCGGCGTTAACGGCCTGATTGAAAACAACGATATTGTCGGCAATGACGGTCTGGCGATATTCACCCGCGACGGTCTGGAGCCAAAAATCGCCAACAACTTCATCGAGAACAACGCCGGCGATAAATGTTCCAAGCGCGACCGCCGCAAGGGGCGCTGCTAGCCGCCGCATAGTTCAACGATCACAGTACTTAAAAACCCCCGGTAAGTTCCGGGGGTTTTGTCGTTTACAAGTTGAGTTACAAATATTGAATGCGCGCACGCGGTGAGCAATCGCGATGCGCGATGCGTTTCAGGCGCCGGTGCGGCACATGATGGGCTTCATAGCCACGCACCACCACTGAACAGACAAGCTGGCGGCGGCCTGAGCGTGTCCAATATATCTCTTCGACCCGTGTGATGCGCGCGTCCCACCGCGTGCTGTAGGTCTCGCGATTAACGACGCGGCTGCGCGCCCTGTGACGGCGATTATGCCTGCGGTTATAGCCGCGGCCATCATCATAGCGGTTGTTGTGGCGGCTTCGCGAGCCCTGACGGTAAGAACCGGCGCGGTAGTAATTGTCCTTGGCGTAGTAGTCATAATAGGACGTATTATGCGAGCGGTGATCGTGATCGATCGCGCAATAGTCCGGTTTGTATTCGGCCGACGCTTGGGCAAAGCCGTAAATGCCTGCGCTCATGACCAGCACGATAAATCCTTTCAGGATTGACTTCATCGATATCTCCATGGCCCCCGAGCCATATGTGCCGCCGCCCCCGGCCGGATGTCGATGGTTAACGGGTGCCAGCCAAATGCGGCAAGATTGGCGCACACGGCGCCCGATTGCGGACATATTTTGGCAGATCACGCCGGCCCGGGAATCGCACATGACGATCACAACAAAAGCAAAACCGCCGGAGGCGCTTTGCGCCGCGAGATAAAAAATGGTGCCCCCCGCCGGAATCGAACCGGCACTCCCGCAAAGGAACTGGATTTTGAATCCAGCGCGTCTACCAATTCCGCCAGAGGGGCATCAATGGGCCGCGCATGATAGAGCGGCGCCTGATGAGATCAAGCTGGGGCGAATAGAATTCTTTACCGTTCGGTTTGAAGATAGCAGCGCAACACTTTAGCAGAAGACATGTCCAAATCTGTGGAACAGTAATGAGCCCTCAGCCCACCCAACCTGGCCGGCCCGAACGCGGCGCCACACAGTACTTGCGCGATATTCTTGGTGAGCTTGAGGCTGCGCCTGGGGCTGGTTTTGACGCTGCGGCAACGACCGGCGAGGGCAAGGACGCCGGTCCCAAAGCCAGGCTCGGCGATGTCCTCGACCGCCTCGACGAGCGCGCCTTTGGCCTTCTCGTGTTGTTGCTGGCGCTGCCTTGCACGCTGCCTTTCGTTTATCTCCTGCCGCAGCTGGTCGCCCTGCCAATGCTGGCGCTGGCGGGCCAGATGGCGATGGGCCGCAAACATCCGTGGCTGCCGGCGCGGCTGCATAAGCGGTCGTTTTCGGTACGCTCGTTTAAAACCGTGCTCGACCGCAGCGAGAAATATGTCGGCTGGGTTGAGCGCCTCGCCCGGCCGCGCCTCTCGGCCATCACCAGCCATCACGGCAGCCGGCTCGTCGGTGCGCTGCTTTTGATCCCCGCCGCATCCATTCTCATACCGCTGCCGGGGACCAACACCATCCCCGGAATCGGCGTCGCCATTGCCTCGCTCGGGGTGATTGAGCGCGACGGCGTGCTGGTTATTTTAGGCCTGGTGGTCGGCTTTGTCTGGGTCGCGCTGCTGGCGACACTCGGGCTTGAGGCGGCCAGCCTGATCAAAGACTGGCTCGCTGCAAGGATTTGACGCGATTATATTTTACACCAACGGTCAAAATGACCGTTGGGCGTTCAAGCGCCACGCAGGCTATCGCGCCATAAGGCGCGGCGGCCAGTCGGCCTTGCCAAAGTACAAAATGAAGAACTCATTTTGTACTTTGGCATAATATAGTCGATTGAGGTGAGTTTTGAGTCCAATAAGGGGGCGACTGCGCCCCGGCGCTTATGCGCCGCTACCGCGAAGGCGGTTGAATAATAGTGAGCGCGCCTTCGCGCGCGGCCCGCGCAGCCCCCCCCTTTTCGGTAACGGGGTGCAGCAAGGATTAGCCGCGAGCTGTAACAAACTATAGAGAAATCAATATTCATTGATTTCTCTATAGCCCGTGTGACGATCTGCGCGGGCGCGCGAATGCGTCGTCCCTTCTATTATCACCGCCATGTTGCAGCCCCTCGCCAAGCTTTCCTTTACTGAACGCGCCCTTGCCATATCGCTTGCCGCAAGCGCGACGCTGCTTGCCGGCGCGCATCTGTTTGAGCATTTCGGCGGGCTTGTCCCGTGCATTTTATGCCTTGACCAGCGTGAGGCGCATTGGACGGCGGCGGGCGTTGCGCTTGCCGGCCTGATTGCGGCGCGATTGTTTAAATCAAGGCTCGGCGCGGCAGCAGCGGTGGGTGCGACTTCGCTGGTCTATGCGGTCAGCGCCGGCCTGGCTTTTTACCATACCGGCGTTGAATATGAATTTTGGCCCGGCCCGGCGATTTGCGCTGCTGGCGGGCCGGCGATTGTCGATCTGCAAAACCTTGCCGCCTCGCTCGGCCAGCCCGCGGATGCGCCGTCCTGTTCGGATGTGCAGTGGACGTTTTTGGGCCTGTCGATGGCCGGCTATAATCTGCTGGCGTCGGTAGGGTTGTTTGCGCTGACCATGGCCGCGGCGCTGGCGGAAACGCACGCCGCCCGTGAAGAGAGAAACTCCGCACCCGGAACAATAACATGACATCCGCCGCAGTCAAAAAATCGGGCCCGAATGCGCGCCGCCTGGCGCAAATGCTGCGGGTCGATCATGCCGGGGAATATGGCGCAGTGGCGATCTATCGCGGCCAGCACGCCGTGTTCTCAGGCCTCGCCAACAAGCACGAGACCGCCGCATTGATTGCGGAAATGGAAGCTGGCGAACAAGAACACCTTAAAACCTTCGACCGGCTGCTGGCTGAGCGGCGCGTGCGCCCGACGCTCTTGGCCCCGTTCTGGAACATTGCCGGCTTCGGGCTGGGCGCGGCCACCGCATTGATGGGCGAGAAGGCCGCCATGGCCTGCACTGCTGCGGTCGAGGAGGTGATTGAAAAACACTATGGCGACCAGATCGAAGCGCTCGGCGATGACGAGCCTGAGCTGTCGGCGACCATCGCCCAATTCCGCGATGATGAGCTTGAGCACAAGGCAACCGCGCAAGCCGCCGGGGCCGAAGAAGCGCCCGGCTATCCGCTCCTGGCCGGCATCATCCGAGCCGGCTGCCGGGCGGCGATCAAGATCGCTGAAAAGATCTAGGCAAACCTCTAACTAGGACGTGGACTCATAAACGCGGAGCCAAAGCCGGATGGCAGCGAGCTTGACGAAGGCCAGGAAGTTGGCAGCGTGTTTCTCATAACGAGTTGCGATGCGCCGACAGTGCTTGATCCGGTTGAAGAAACGTTCGACATGATTTCGATGGCGGTAGAGATACGGACTGAAGCAGATAGGATCGCGCCGGTTTCGACGGGGTGGGATGTTCGCCCAGCCTCCACATGCACTCACGAATGTTCTTATTTCGGTCGCCTCGTAAGCCTTGTCGGCGAGAACCATTCCGCCGTTCGGTAGGCCTTCAAGCAGAGCGCAAGCCGCCAGACTATCATGCTGCTGACCACCGGTAATCGCGGCGTGTAGCGGCAGCCCGTTCGCATCGACCACGGCGTGGGTTTTAATCGTTAGCCCTCCAAGGGAACGTCCAAAGCCTTCGCCAGCGCTATTTTGGATGCAACTCGCGTGCTGATGGGCGCGGACTATGGTGCTGTCGATCATCTCCTCACTCGGTCGCCAGCTGGCGAATGCCCGATAATGTCATGTTTCGTGCGTCGTCGCTTTGCAAAGGCACGACTTCGTGGAACTTGCCGCTCGCGGTGAATCCGGGAAGTTTTTCGCTTTCTCGCACCTCGACGTCGTCCAGGCCGTTATCGCGAAACACTCGTTTCACCGACTCGATGAGCTCTTGAAAGACAAGCCCTGCCGCCGCCTCATTGGCCACTTGTATTCGCACTTCGAAATCTCTCTCACCAGTCTGGACCAGCTGGATGCGCTGGGCATGGTCGTGCTCCAGATCGAAGACGAGCGGCGACAGCGTCACCTCGCCCACACGCACGAGCGTCGCCTGGCGTCCTTCCACCTGAAAACTGCGAAACGGCGACCCACAGGGGCAGGTGTCTTTGTAGTATCGAACACAGTCACCGAGATCATAGCGGATAAAGGGTTGAACGTCGTTGGCGAGCACCGTCAGCAGCACGGTTGCCGACATCGTGCCATCGGGAACGGGCCGCATCGCTTCGTCGACCGCTTCGAAGATGACCCAGTCTTCGTTCACATGTTTCCGCCCGCAGCTGCATTCGAACGAAAGCATCAGGCACTCGGTGCAGCCATAAGGGTCAAGAATGCCGTATTGCAGCGAGGGGAAGGCCCGTCGAACCCGCTCGCGAAGATCGTCCGTGAGTGTCTCGCCCCCTGAACTGAAGAGCGCCGGCTCGATCTGCAGTCGCCCGGCCTCCTTTTCCTTGACGAGGATGGTCAGCATGCTTGGGTAGGTCATGATCCAGGCGACCTTCGGGATCGCATTGAGCCTTTCAACGAGCCGACCGATCGGCTGTTCGGCCTCGATGAAGGTCACCCCGAACCTCCTCGCCAGCCACGGATACAGCCGTTTCACCAATTTGCTGAACCCGATACCAGCAAAATGACCGTTGCCGCCGGTGATCGTCACCCTCACGCCGAGCTTGCGGATTTCCCGGACGAGCTTCCACTGGCGCCGATCGAAGCGCGCCATCAAAATCCCATAGGCATACTCCACAAACGATGAGGGCAGCACGATGACCGCTGGTTCGCCTGATGTCCCGGAGGTCTGGAAAATGGCGACATCGTCGATCGGCACACCAACATTCCGGATATCCCGGAGATGCTCGCGGGCCCTCTCGAGGGGAAGAGAACGGATCGTCAGCCAGTCGTCGAACTCCCTCATGAGATCGGGTTTGCGGGTCACCGGCAAGTCGCGCAGCTCGATCTCGCTTGATGGCCGCAGATCCGCGTAGAGCCTGCGAAACAGGGGTGAGTCGCGCCGCACCTTTTCCACGAGACGCCGCAGATTGCGGCGTTGCCTGGCTTCAATTCGCTTGCGTCCGCCCCAGCCTGTCCAGAGCCCACCGACTAGGTAACCCAATGCTCTAGGAAGGCTGAAGCGCATATCTGCTGGCGATGCCCGTTGTTTGTATCCGGCGTGAAAATATCCGTTGATTGGAGACTACGCCAAGGAACTCAGCGTTAATAGACGTTCGTCAAATCGCGTAGTCGCGCTGGCTTGTGGTCATGCGGCATACCGCGAAAGCGGACATCAACTACATGTCGTTTATGAGTACACGGCCTAGTCATCCGGCATGGCGACAAAGATTGCGATCAACGCAATCATTCCCGCATAGCGAAAGGCCGCGTCCAGAGCCCCGCCCAGTTCAGATTGCGAGCGCCAAAGCTCGTACCAGCTCTCAGCGATAACAATAAAACCGCCAAACAGCATGATCACGGCGATGCCCGCGCCGGCGAGCGCGATTGTCTTGGCGGCGTTAAACGTCGCCGGATCAGCCCCGCGTGCAGCCAACATCCGCACCGCCCCAAGGGTGCACATCAGGCCCATAAGGAGTTTTGACCCGGCGATGAAAAGCGCGCCCGCCCAGACAATCACTGGGTTGCTGGTCGCCTGCCATTTGCCGCCGCCGCCCTCAATCGTCACCATGGTGGTGACCGCGCTGACAGAGCCCACGGTCTCGCCCCAGTTTTGGAAATTGCCCGAGGCGCCGACCAGGCCCCATAACGCCAAGCTTATCATCAGGAATATCTTCACAACGCGTATCATAATATGTCCCTCTTGTTTGCCCGCACCCCGACCCTACACGAGTTTCACAAAACCGCGGCAAATGGCGCAAATCCGCCATTTTGCTCTATGGCTCGCCTCCGCTATGGTGGCGCCAATTCATTCGGTTCTCAGTCGTATCAGGGAGATTTCATGACAATTCGGAACTTTAAGCGCCCGCTTGGCGCGCTTGCCGCCGTATCGGCGCTGGCGCTTGTCGCCGCCTGCAGCCAGCAGGACGAAACCGGCGCCGCATCCTCCGCAGCGGATGCGGCTGGCTCTGTGGAGCCGGCAGCGACCGGGGATGTCGCCAGCGTTGAAGACGCCGCCGCCTTTATCGAAGGCGTCGAGGAATGGAGCCGCGATTTTGGCGAATATTACGCGCGCGTCGCCTGGGTCCAGGCGACCTATATCAATTACGACACCAACTGGCTGGTCACCCGGGTCGATACGGAATCGACCGAGATGGGGGTTAAGTTCGCCAATCAGGCCAAGCGCTTCAACGATGTTGAATTGCCGGCGGAAATGCGCCGCAAGATCGAGGCGATCAAGCTCGGCCTCAACCTGCCGGCGCCGGAACGTCCGGGCGCAGCCGCTGAACTGGCCGCAATCAACACCCGCATGGGCTCAACCTACGCCACCGGCAAGATTGAACTCGATGGCGAGGAGGTTGCCCGCAACGATCTGGAAGAAATGATGGGCAAGGTCCGCGATCCGGCCCGGTTGCAGGAAATCTGGACCAAATGGCGCGCGGTTCCGATTGCGCCAAACGATGATGGCGGCTCCATGAAGACCGACTATGCGCGCATGGTCGAGATCGCCAATGAGGGCGCCGTCGAGCTTGGCTATGATGATGTCGGCACGATGTGGCGCGCACGCTACGATCTTCCGCCTGCGGAGTTTGCCGCCGAGACCGACCGTTTATGGGGGCAGGTCAAGCCGCTTTATGACGAGCTGCATTGTCATGTCCGCGCCAAGCTTAACGAGCAATATGGCGACGATATTGTGCCCCTCGACCAGCCGATCCGCGCTGACCTGTTGGGCAATATGTGGGCCCAGAGCTGGGGGAATATTTCCGATCTCGTCTCTCCAGACACCGTCGCGCCGGCTTACGACCTGACAACGCTGCTTGTCGAGAACGGCTATGACGCCAAGAAGATTGTTGAGACCGGTGAGGGATTTTTCTCGTCGCTCGGGTTTGCTCCGCTGCCCGATACATTCTGGGAGCGCTCGCAAATCACCAAGCCTGCCGACCGTGAAGTGGTCTGCCATGCCTCGGCCTGGGATCTCGACTGGCAGGATGATATCCGCATCAAGATGTGCACCAAGGTCAATGCCGACGACTTCCAGACCGTGCATCACGAGCTTGGCCACAACTATTATCAACGCGCCTATCAGGACCAATCAGTGCTGTTCCAAACCGGCGCCAATGGCGGCTTCCACGAGGCGATTGGCGATATGGTGGCGCTGTCGATTACGCCGGATTATCTCAAAACCATTGGCCTGCTTGACGAGGTTCCTGACGCTTCGGCAGATCTTGGCCTCCTGATGAACACCGCGCTTGAAAAAATCGCGTTCCAGCCGTTTGGCCTGCTCATGGACAAGTGGCGCTGGCAGGTGTTTTCCGGCGAGTTAACGCCGGCGACTTATAATGAAGGCTGGTGGGCGCTCAGGACCCAGTATCAGGGCATCCGCCCGCCGGTGGACCGCTCCGCAGGTGATTTTGATCCGGGCGGGAAGTTTCACATCCCCGGCAATGTTTCCTATACGCGCTATTTCATCGCCAATATTTTGCAATTCCAGTTTCATAAAGCGGCCTGCGACATGGCTGGCTGGGAAGGCCCGTTGCACCGTTGCTCTGTATACGGTGCAAAGGAAATCGGCGAGAAATTTAACGCCATGCTGGAAATCGGCGCCTCCAAGCCATGGCCGGAAGCGCTCGAAGCGTTCACCGGCACGGCTGAGATGGATGGCTCGGCAGTGGTTGAATATTTCGCGCCGCTGATGGACTACCTCAAAGAGCAAAACAAAGACCGGCAATGTGGCTGGTAGAGGGGTGGCTGGTAGAGGGCCGCTTGTAACGGTTGTTGTAAATTGACGACAAAAAGCCCCGCGTAACGCGGGGCTTTTTTGTTACACCCGCATTGGTCAGAAAATATTTCTCTTGCCTGTCCCGCCGATGTTGCGCCGCGCGTTACAAAAATCAATCTGTGGTGGTTATGCCGACCCTTATTTCGCGAAATGGTTGCTCGCCATAAGGGCCACAGCGCCTCAGCGGTGTAAAAGCCCGGTCCAGACAGCGCCGCCATCCTCATCAGTTTGCCCGGCCCTACCCTCTCCTTCCAGTCAGTTCAAACACCGGAAAGGAGGCGTGCAGCGGCATGAATATAGCGAGATACAGATTTTGTACTCTGGCCGCCTTTGTGTCCGGTGCTCGGGGTTTAGCCGTCCTTGCGCGCGGCTTTTTCGGCATGGCCGGACTGGCCCTCGCGCTGGCTAAGCGCTGCGGCGACCGCATCTGGCGCAACGCCTGCCGACGCCATCAGCACCATCAGGTGATAGAGGACATCCGCCGCTTCGGCCGTCAGCGCGAGCCTGTCGCCCATCGCCCCGGCAACCGCCGCCTCAACCGCCTCCTCGCCAAATTTTTTCGCGCAGCGCACATTGCCGCCAGCGAGCAACGCGGCGGTGTAGGATTTTTCAGCGCTGTCGCCGCGCCGCGCCTCGATGGTTTGGAACAATCGCGCGAGGACATCGCCGAGCGTATCGTTGGTTGGGGCCATAGGTCTCGCCATTATTACGGGTCGCTAGCGACTAGCCGTTCAGGCGGCGGGGTTCAAGGTCTAACAGAGCGCTGCCGGAACGCGCGCCGGCGCGCCATTCTTTCTTCAAGAATGGCCGCCCTTTTGTCGATAAGAAGGTTCGAACAAAGTTCGGACCGGCGCGCCGGCCTCAGCCAGCGCCTTGCGCGCCTGGTCCATGGTCACCTCGCCGAAGTGAAAAATCGAGGCGGCAAGCACCGCCGAGGCGCCGCCTTTGACCGCCGCATCGGCCATATCCGCCGCATTGCCGGCGCCGCCGGAGGCGATGACCGGCACAGTGACCGCATCCGCCACGGCGCGGATAAGCGCCAGATCATACCCGGCTTTGGTGCCGTCACGGTCCATGGAGGTCAGCAGAATCTCCCCGGCGCCGCGCGCGACACATTCTTTTGCAAAAGAAACGGCGTCGATACCGGTTGGCTCTCGCCCCCCATGGGTGAAAATCTCCCAACCTTGCCTCGCGGTTTTGGGGTTCTCGCTTACAGCTTTGGCGTCAATCGCCACCACCACGCATTGGGCGCCAAACTGTTCGGCGGCGGCGTTGATGAGGTCGGGGTTTTTCACCGCCGCGGTGTTAATCGCAACCTTGTCGGCGCCGGCGAGCAGCAGATTGCGAAAATCATCTATCGACGCAACGCCGCCGCCCACCGTCAGCGGCATGAAACACCGCTCGGCGACCTGGTTGACCTTGTCGAGGAGGATGCCCCTGCCCTCATGACTGGCGGAGATATCGAGAAAGCAGATTTCATCCGCGCCCGCCGCATCATAAGCCTCGGCCGCCGCAACCGGGTCGCCCGCATCACGCAGATTGACGAAATTAACGCCCTTGACCACGCGGCCGTCTTTGACGTCGAGACAGGGAATAATTCTTATGCTCAGCATTTTTTATATGCGCCAGAACCGCTTGGCCTTTGGTATCGCATTCCACTCGCCGGCGATATAGCGCGCGCCGGCGCCAGCCTCGGCGGCCATATAGCCGCTGATAAACCCGGCCGCACGCATCGCCGCCTCGCCTTCGCCAAGCGCGGCCGCTTCCGCCAGCCGTCCAGCGGTCGCCGCATCGTTGATGCGGCCAAGCCCTTCCTGCAACCGCGACAGCGCGGTCATAAACTCAGCGCGCTGGTCTTTTGCATAAAGCCCGCGCACCATCTGCGCCTGGTAGCGCAGTCGTTTAACCGCAAGCCGCAACGGATGCATCGTCGCCGGGATTTCAAAATCGACCTCGCGCGCGGTGCGGCGGGCTTTTTTCCAACTGCGCTTGAGCAGCTTCGCGGCAAGCACGGCGGTTGGCGCTTGCAACGCCGCCTCACTTTGCAACTCCCCCGAATGGGTAAATTCCAACAGGTCAATCAGGAACCTTGTGAAGTCGGCGCTGTTCACCGCCTCCACCGCATTTTGCCACGCCGCCGCGCGCAAAGTTTCGGCGCGGATTTTCAACCTTGCGGCCCCGTCTGGCAGGTTAGCGTTTTGCAACACGCCCGTGTCGGCGAGAAAAACATCCCAGTCGCGGGCCGGGCCCAGCGCGTTGGCGAAGCTGCGCGCACGGGCGCCAAGCTGCGCCAAATCTTCGCTCAGCAAAAATGGACGCAGACCCTGCTCCAAAGCCCGCAGACGCCGCAGGGCGACGCGCATCTGGTGAACGCCTTCGGGCCGCCGGGTCAGCGTGATATGGGGGATGAGCAGTGCGATGCGTTCTGCAAGCGCGCCAAGCGCCGCACTAAGGCTGCCCGCGGCAGTCTCATCCGGCGCCAGAATTGGCGCCGTTCCTTGCAACACCCCATAAGCCCCGCCATCAGTGAGGCCGCGCGCCATTTCGAGTTTGCTGCGGGTCGCCAGGCGCAACGGCGCAGCAGCGGCAAGCTCTCGGCCAAGCTCGAAGACATCGCGCGGCGCGCCGGCTTTCAGCTCCAGCTCGACCTCGCCAAGCGGCGCCTCATAGGCCGCGCCCGCGCTATCCCAGCTTTCAGCCCGGCCAAGGTCGACGGCAATCTCGATTTGCGAAGCCCCGAAATTCGCCGTCGCCGTCCAGCGGTCGACGATGGTGCGCGCGGTCGGGCGCAATGCTTCAGCCAGCGCCGCAATCTTGGCGTCGACTTTCTTCTTACCGGCCGGCGCCGGGAAGGTTTCGCCGGGGCCAAGCACGCGCTCATATTCCTTGCGCACTACCGGCGAGGAGCCGGGGCGTTTTACCGTCTGAATGCGGCGTCCAGCTTCGATACGCAGGCGCAGGCTAAGCCCGGCCTGCTCCAAATCGCGAGCGCCGGTATCATAATAGGTGGTTTCAAGCCGCCGCCACACGCCTTTGGCCGGCGTCAACGCACGCACAAACAGGCTGCGCGGCAGGGCGGCGACGGCCGCTGGCGCGCCGGCAAATTTCAGCTCAAATTCGGTCGCATCCCGGCCCATCGCTGGCGAAAACTCCACATACTACACAGGGCCCACCTTATTACATCGGACGGCAAAACGGTATCGGCCGCCGCAAAAGAGCTATGCCCGGCCCTACTTTGCCTACTTTGTCGCGCTTGCCGCCTTCAGCGCGGCGGCTGGGTCCACTCGGCCGTCATAAAGCGCGCGGCCGATTATCACACCCTCAATATTGTCATGGGCGCCGGCCAGCTGTTCGATATCGCGCACCGAGGCGACCCCGCCGGAGGCAATCACCGGTATGGCGACGGCGTCCGCAAGCGCTGCGGTCGCCTCGACATTGACCCCCGTCAGCGCGCCGTCGCGGCTGATATCGGTATAGACCATGGCCGCAACCCCTTGGTCTTCAAAGCGTTTTGCAATCTCTTGCGGGGTATGGCTGGTGTCGCCATCCCAGCCGTCAGTCTTCACCCGGCCGTCGCGCGCATCGATGCCGACGACAATCTGGCCGGGGAAGGCGCAGCAGGCGGTTTTGACAAAATCAGCATCGCGCACCGCGGCCGTACCAAGGATGATGCGGGCCATGCCGAGCCCGAGCCACAGCTCTACTGCGGCCATATCGCGGATGCCGCCGCCGAGCTGGGACTTGAGCGCTGTATTCGCGAGTATGGCCTCAACCACAGTGCGGTTTTTGGACTTACCACTAAAGGCGCCGTCCAAATCCACAATATGAACCCAAGTGAAGTCGTTTTTGGCAAAAATCTCCGCCTGGGCCGTTGGGTCTTCATTATAGACTGTAGCCTGGTCCATGCGGCCATGGAGCAGCCGGACGCAGACCCCCGATTTGAGGTCAATCGCCGGGTATATGGTCAGCGCGCGGCTCATGCGGGCGCCCATTGGAGAAAGTTCGCCAACAACGCCAAACCAGCCGCCTGGCTCTTCTCCGGGTGGAACTGGACGCCGAAAATATTGTCCCTGGCGACGATAGCGGCGAGCTGGGCGCCATGATGGCATACGCCAATCAAATGAACGGCATTTTCGGCAACGAAATGATAGGAATGGGCGAAATAAAACGCCTCTTCCGTGATGTTTTCGAGCACCGGGTGCGGGGTCTCCACCCGCACCGCATTCCAGCCCATATGCGGCGTGCGGTAGGCCGGCGCAGCCTGCGGCAGCGCCGTCACCTCGCCGGCAATCCAGCCCAAACCGTCATGGGCGCCAAACTCGCGCCCGCAATCGGCCAGCAATTGCATGCCGACGCAAATACCCAAAAACGGCCGCCCCGCCGCCAATACGCTGTGCTCCATGGCTTCGAGAACGCCTACACGAGCGCGCAAGCCCTCCATTCCGGCGCCGAAAGCGCCAACCCCCGGCAACACGATACGGTCCGCATTAGCGATGGTTTCAGCGTCAGCGGTGACGAAAACACGCGCCGCCACGCCGGCCTCACGCGTGGCGCGCTGCAGCGCCTTTTGCACCGAGCGCAGATTGCCCGAGCCATAATCAACAATCGCAACTTTTTCCGCCATGGCGGGCTTTTAGAACAAGACAAGGCGTCCGGGCAATCGCCAGGATGCCAGTCATTTGCGCTTAATCCCAAGATGAAAATGAGTACCTCATTTTCACCTTGGCAAGGCCGACCGTTATGTGTGTCTGGGGCCGCCGCGCGTTTGGCGGTTCCCGCCTCACTGGCGCGATAGCCTGCGTGGCGCTTGAACGCCCAACGGTCATCCTTTTGACCGTTGGTATTACAAAAAGCGGCGCATTCGCTATGAAATGCGCCGCTTGATGCGATCTTGTCAGAAAGTTAGCGCTAATAAGCCTCAGGCCAGCACGAAGCGATGGCGCCTTTTGAGGCGTCGCTCAAGGCTTCAATATCGGCCTCGGACTGAATCGCCATCAACTCCTCGGTCATCGCGCCGTCTGCAGCTTTTGCAAGGCATGAACAGCCCGACGCATCGCCACTGGTCTCGCTCGCATAAGCAACGCACTGGGTTTCAAGGTCATTGGCCAATGCCGGTGCGGCGACAAAGCTCACGCCGAGCACAATGGCGGCAAGTTGTTTCATCATCTGGTCGTCTCCTGTTGATTATTATCCCGGTTAGCGGGTGCATTTATCCATCGCCGCTTTGGCTGTGTCTGACCCGGCCGCATAGCGCTCTGCGGGGTCAGCGATTTCGCCGAGCGTTAAAAATTCTTCCTGCAACGCCGCATCCGCCGTTACTTCTGCTTCAAGACACGCACAGCCCGAAGTGTCGCGGCCGTCCGCTTCCAGCGCCGCAACGCAAGCGTCCGCCATCTCGCCAGCATAGGCGCCAGACGCCATCATCGCCGCCGCAGCGATCGCGGATATTTGGATTTTGAATGTCATGTTTCCACCCTTGTGTGTGATGCGCCGGAATGATCAAAAACGACTACGCAACAAGGCGGCGGCGCAAAAAAGCTCCCCAGCCGGACGCGATCTGACCCAAACGCGCCGCCGGCGTCAATGCGCGCGGGCAGCCGGGCTGCATAATTTTTGGTTAGACCACCGGGCAGGGCGGCCTGTAGCGGGACACTCAGCCGCCAAGCACGCCCTTGGTCGAGGGCGCGTCTGCGCTGGCGCGCGGATCAAGCTCCACCGCCGCACGGAACGCCCGCGCCGTCGCTTTAAAACAGCTCTCGACAATGTGGTGCGAGTTGGCGCCATAAAGGTTTTCCACATGCAGGCAGGCGCCGGTATTGGTCGCAAAAGCATGGAACCATTCCTTAAACAGCTCGGTGTCCATATCGCCGATTTTCGGGCGCGAAAAGTTCACATTCCAGATCAGATAAGGGCGTTTGGATATATCGATCACCGCCCGGGACAGCGCTTCGTCCATCGCAATATAGGCGTGGCCGAAACGGCCAATGCCGGCGCAATCGCCCAGCGCCTTGGCCGCCGCCTGGCCCATAACGATGCCGACATCTTCGACCGTGTGGTGCATATCGATATGCAAATCGCCCTCAGCGCGGATTTTAAGATCGATCATCGCATGTTTGGCGAACGCCTCCAGCATGTGGTCGAAAAACCCAATGCCGGTCTCGATATCGTAATCGCCCGAGCCATCGAGTTCCATGGCGACGAAAATTTCCGTCTCGCGGGTTTTTCGCTCTATTGTGGCCGCGCGCATGGCGCACTCCTTTTAAGATCCTGCCTCATCGGCTATGCAACGCCGAATGCCTTGATCCTTATTGAATATTTGCCCGCGCGTCCAATATTGAGGACCGCTATAACCAGCCGGAGACCGAAATGAGCGCCAACACCATGCACGGCACGACAATATTGGCGGTGCGCCGGGGGGCGGAGATTTGCGTCGGCGGCGACGGCCAGGTGAGCCTTGGCCAGACCGTCGTTAAAGGCGACGCCAAAAAGGTCCGCCGGCTTGCTGGCGGCGCCGTCATCGCCGGTTTCGCCGGCGCCACCGCGGACGCCTTCACCCTGCTGGAGCGGCTGGAATCCAAGCTTGAGCAATATCCGGGGCAATTGACCCGAGCCTCGGTCGAGCTTGCCAAGGACTGGCGCACCGACCGCTATCTGCGCCGCCTGGAGGCGATGATGATCGTCGCCGATAAGGACGTCACTTTGACGCTGTCCGGCGCGGGCGATGTTCTGGAGCCGCAATATGGCGTCACCGGCATTGGCTCGGGCGGCGATTATGCGCGCTCCGCCGCAAGGGCGCTGTTGGAGGAAACCGAGCTTGACGCCGAAGCGATTGTGCGAAAATCGATGGCGATCGCCGCTTCCGTATGCGTTTACACCAATGATGCGCTGACCGTGGAGATGATTTCAAACAATGCCAAATAGCATGACAGCGGCGCCCATTCCAAAAATAATCCGTAAGAAGAGTATATATAAAAAAGCAACGAGTACGAGCTTGATGCTTCGCCCTCAATCACAAAACCTGTCATTGCCGGATTTATTCCGGCAATCTAGAAAACCCGCAGATAATGACAAATTTTCCGTCGCTAAACGCGACACTAATTCACGCAATCCACATCTCTGGATTGCCGGGACAAGCCCGGCAATGACCCGTGGGGGGATTGAGGATACGCAAGCGCTAGCGCAGACAGCTCAACACCGTAATCGTTTTGGAACATACTCATGACCGAGTTTAGCCCCCGCGAAATCGTCTCCGAACTTGACCGCTACATCGTTGGCCAGGGCGCCGCCAAGCGCGCGGTGGCGATTGCGCTGCGCAATCGCTGGCGCCGGCGCCGGGTGGAGGGCGATCTTCGCGACGAGATCACGCCGAAGAATATCTTGATGATCGGGCCTACCGGGGTCGGCAAAACCGAGATTTCGCGGCGCCTCGCCAGGCTTGCGGGCGCGCCGTTTTTGAAGGTTGAGGCGACCAAATTCACCGAGGTTGGCTATGTCGGGCGTGATGTCGATTCGATCGTCCGCGACCTGGTGGAAATCGCCATCGCGCTGGTCAAGGAAACCAAACGCGAAGACGTAAAATCCGCCGCCCACAACGCCGCCGAAGAACGCGTCATTGATGCGCTGGTCGGCGACAACGGCGGCGAGACCACCCGCGAGCACTTCCGCAAGAAACTCCGCGACGGCGAGCTTGACGACCGCGAAATTGAAATCGAGTTGCGCGAGACCCAAGGCGGCATGCCGAGCTTTGAAATCCCCGGCATGCCGGGCACGCAGATGAGCATGATTAACCTCTCGGACATGCTCGGCAAGGCTTTCCAAGGACCGAAAGCAACCCGCCGGGTCAAGGTTAAGGACGCATACGAACCAATTATCGCTGAAGAGGCCGATAACCTTCTCGACGACGAGGCAGTCGCACGCGAGGCGGTTGAGCTAGCGGAAAATGACGGCATCGTTTTCCTCGACGAAATTGACAAGATCGCCCGCGGCGCAGAGCGCGCCAGCGCCGATATCTCGCGCGAGGGCGTCCAGCGCGATCTCCTGCCGCTGATTGAGGGCGCAACCGTCGCCACCAAATACGGGCCGGTCAAAACCGACCACATGTTGTTTATCGCCTCGGGCGCCTTTCACCTCTCCAAACCGTCCGATCTCCTGCCCGAACTGCAAGGCCGCCTGCCGATCCGGGTCGAGCTCAACGCGCTGACCCGCGACGACCTCCGCCGCATCCTGGTCGAGCCGGAGGCAAGCCTCATCAAGCAATATTGCGCGCTGATGGCGACCGAGGGCGTGACCCTGGACTTCACGGACGACGCGGCCGACGCCCTCGCCGACGCCGCCGCCGCCGTCAATGCCGGGGTGGAGAATATCGGCGCAAGGCGGCTCGCCACCATCATGGAAACCGTGCTCGACGAGATATCCTTCACCGCCACAGACCGCGCTGACGAGGCGATTAAGATTGACGCCACCTATGTCGAGGAGCGCCTCGGCGCCATCACTCGAAACGCCGACCTGTCGCGGTATATCCTTTAACCATAAAGGCCGCTTACGGCATCGAAACGATTCCAACGCACTATTTGAAAGGACGAAATTCCACCCGTTTTCCGGCAAACCCGCGCCCAATCCGAATTGCCCTGCAATTTCGAGCGGTTAAGGCGTGGCGGCAAGGCCACGGCGGCGGCATATCCGGGCCATGATCGGCAAAAGCGGGCTTTCGTTAAAGTTAATAGCAGGTTAATCTATCTGGTCTGAGGGAGATTTAGCGTGGGGCCCGGTCATGGCTGACGGATCGCCGAAAATATTCAAACGACGGTCAATGGCCGCCTATGCGGAGGACGCAGACCCGCGTTTTGCGAGCGCGCCGGACCGATTTTCCGATAAGGAAAAACGAAAATCTACGTTTGGCGACAAACCCAAACCGCCCGCAAAAATTGCTTTCACCGGCGAGGAGTTCGGCTTCGGCTATCAGGCCGCCTCCAAGTTCATCAACATTGCCAGACATCGCGGCACAGTGCCCGACGCCGGCTTTGGCGCCATGGACAATGTCCGCGTTGAACGCGAGTTTGAAGAAGCCAGCAAGAATAATGCGTTTGATTACGATGCGCCGGTCACGCAACCCTTGCGCAGCAAAGAACAAGCACTCATGGCGGTGCAACAGGGAACGGCGGACTTTGCGCTGGTTCCGTTTTATAATCCGTATGCGGGCTATGATTTCGAAGCGCTGCGCGGCGTCGCCAGCCTCGCCCGCATGCGTGGCATCCAACAGATCGAAGCGACGGACCATTTTTGTCTCGCCGTTCACGAATCACAACTTTACGACATTGTTCAATCATCGCATCCGGGAACAGGGTTTTCCTCGCTGCAGCGGCGGATACGCAAATCCTGGGGCGCGACAGACACCGACAGCGGCAACCGGCCTGGCGACGATTACAATGGCGAGGCCCCACGCGCTGGTCTGCCGATTGACATGGCCGACCAAAAATTAATCCGTGACCGGATTGATGTTGTGTTTGCCGGCCCGGAAGCGGCAAGGCGTTGCAAATCCAAACTCGACGGCATGCGCGCCATTGGCGTTGAAACCAAAGAAATGCCTCTGACCATAGAGCCGCATCGCGAACTCGCGCGATTGGCGCGCTCAACCATAAATACGTCCCGTCAGACAAACACGGTGTTCGATCCGATCACCGGCGACACCCGCCATTTTTCTACCCTTGGCGCGGAAGCGCAAAGCGGCAACCTGTTTGCGATGGCGTTGCCCTATGAAGTCGCCATGCGCTCGTCCGACTATGTCATCATCGACCACAACATCGACGATGCGCCGCCTTTGAAGACGCGGTTTATGGTGGTTGAAAACAATCCCGACCACTCCCTTTACGAAGACAAATATCGCACCACCGACGCCAAAACCGGCTATTGGACCAAACGCCTCGCCGCGGTCGCAAACCCTACAGGCGCGTTCGGCCAGGGCTTTATGAACATGCTCGGCTATGTCGCCGCAACCTTGGCGGTCGTCATGATTGCCGCTGGGTTTTATGGCGTCAGCGCCGCGTCGTTTCCGGCGCTCGAATTGCCCGCGGCCGTGTCGTGGCTGTCCTCTCTAACATCAACTGGGGCGATGCTGGTTGGCGGCGGGCTTGCGCTGGCCGCGTTCATGCTGCTCTCGGTACAAAATACCGGCGCGCGCGGCGTGCGCGTCATGTTCCTGTTCCGCCGTGACAAAACCGCAGCCTCAATTGGCGACATTGAAAACTTCCTGCGCAATTATGGCGTCCGCCATAGCGTTGTGCGCCTGGATGAGGATAGCGAGGCGAAATCGCCGGCCGCTGTAATCCTGGACGTCGAATTTTTCCCGGATGACTTTAGCTACGGCCCCCTTAAGGCGATAACCAAACGCCTGCGCGGCTCGGTCGTTAACGGCGCGCTCAAGAAGGCTTTTCAACGCTGGAAAAATCGCGGCGTCACTATTCTTGCAGCGATGCCATTCGAAGCTGACCAGGCGCAATTGCCCAAACACACACCGCGCCGCTGGTGGAACGAAGCGGTCGGCGCATGGGCGGCGGACTTTACCGAGACGATGTTTATCCGCTTCTCGCGGGTGTTGTTCTTCTTTGTACTGCCGGCCCTGGCGGTTGGTTTCCTGGTGTGGAAGCTTCTTCTCAACGGCTAGATATAATCAGGGTTTATTGCGGCCAGACGTTTTTAAAAACAGGTAAACCGCGCCGCTGCCGCCATGGCGCGGATGCGCGGCGCTGGCGCGAATAATGTGTTGACGAAAGGCGTCTTCCAACAGCCAGTCGCGCAATTTTGCCTGTAAGACGCCGCCGATTTTACGGCCCGCTGTCTCGCGCGCGCCTTTGCCGGTAATCACCAATACGCACCGATGACCGCGCCGGCGCGCCTCCAGCAAAAACCCATAAAGCGCCGCCCGCGCAGAGGCTTGATTGTGCCCATGCAGATCAAATGTCGCTTCAATCGGCAACCGGCCGCGACTTGCATGCCGGTCGAGCCGGGGATCGCCGGCGGAAAACACATCCGGCGAGATGCTTTGCGCGCGCCGCTGCGCAGGCGTCGCCGACGGGCGGTGCGGCAAGGGCGCGATACCGGCGGAAACGCCAGCGGGACTTGTCGGCAAACCTGTCTTAACTACACTTGGCCGTCGCAACGGCGCGACATCGCGGACTGCGCGCCGCCACAAATCATGCTCGCCCTGGCTCAACTTGCGCCGGCTCATTGCTCAGACCTCCGGGGAAGCCGCTCCACGACGCTGCGCGGCACAAGCACATACATCTCACCGCGCGCCTTCATCACCCCGGCGATGGCGCCGGCGTCCTTGCCGGTCCCCCAGAAGACATCGCCCCGCACCGGGCCGCGAATGGCGCCGCCAGTGTCTTGCGCGACCATGAGCCGGCGAATGGGCGTGGGTCCGGCGCCCTCAACCGGCTCAATATCAATCCACACCGGCGCGCCCAGCGCGTGATAGCGGCGGTCAACGGCAAGGCTTCTTTGCGGCGTCAGCGCCACGCCTTGGGCGCCTGGCGGGCCGAGATTGTGCTCTGGGGCCTCCAGTTCACGAAAGAAAACATAAGATGCATTTTTCTCACGCATGGCTTGCGCATTGTCTGCACCAGCGCCGTCGAGCCATGCACGGATTGACGCCATCGTGACATCTTCAAGCGGCATAATCTCGCGCTCGACCATGGTCCGTCCGATCGCCGTATAGGCATGGCCATTTTGCCCGTCATAGCCTACCTGCAACTCACCGCCATCCTCAAACCGCAACCGGCCTGAGCCTTGTATCTGGAGGAAGAATAAATCATTGGCGCCAAGCCACGCAATTGGCGCGGCGGCGGCGTTCAACACGCCTTCGTTAATCGCTTTACGGTCCGCATAAGGAACAAGTCGATTCCCCGCCAGCTTTCCAGCAATGCGCCGCCCTGACAACTCTTCCCGGAAGGCGCCCAAATCGACTTCAATAAGGTCGTCTGGACGGCGATAGACCGGCGCGGTGAAGGCCGGGCCGGGCGTTCGCACGGCGTCATAAACCGGCTCAAAATAGCCGGTGAACAGGCCTGTTTGTTCTACTTTCGCTCGGTTACGGCGGATCAAGCCGCCCGACAGGGGCGCCTTGTATTGTAATATCTGAACGGGCTGGAAATTATTTTCAAAGAAAACCCTAAAGGCGCCGCGCTTTACCGACCGGTCCGAATAGGTGCGGCTGTTAATCTCGGCGGCTTCCTCGCAGGGCCGGCGCCAATCCGCCACCGTTCCAGCGAACGTTACGCCCACAAACCGGTCGCCAAGATATTCCTGCGGGTTCGCCGGTTCAGACGGTTCGCGCGCAACAAACACATCGCACGACCTTAAAAATGCCGCGAACGCCGGCAGGGAATCATCTTGCTGCCAGCCGCCAAGCTCATAAAAATTGGCTATCCGGAAGTCGATGCCCGGCGCGCCATAGACTGTATCGGCGTGCTGCTTTTGATAGAATGGCGCAATCAGTCCTCCGAACACAACCAGGCCGGCCAGCACCGCAAAAATTGTGCTGGCGACAAAAACCGCTCTCATTTGACTGTGGTTCGGGATTAACAAAGTTCGGCGCTCTCGCAGTTGACGCCAAAAAGTCTAGGCCGCGCCGCCGGTCGCGACAAGAATCCAGTTGGGATCGCGGCTTGAGCGTTTCTTGGAAAAGGTCCAGCGGTCCTTAACCAGCTCAATCCGATTCGGGTCCCCATCAACCACATTGCCGGCCTTATCGCGGGTGACGCGCACCTGATTGGAGGTAAATTCCGTGGTCGCTCGCATCCGCTCACGATCAACTTGACTATCAACTATTGCGGCATGATCGACGCCAATAAATTTGAGATCGGCGCTTTGCTCAGCATCCTCGCGCGCAACAACAGCGCTCTTAAAAGCATCGTATACAGAATCGCTGAGATAGGCGCGGATAGACCGTAAGTCGCCGGAGGCGAAAGCTTCAACAATCATCTCATAGGCCGCCCGGGCGCCAGCGAGATATTCAGATTCATCAAATGCCGGATCAGCATCTCGCAACACCCGCGCATTGGTTGAAACCGGCGTCGGCGGCGCCGCGTCGCCATGGCGATCCTTGTCCGTATCATCGACCTGTCGCTCATGCGCAGCCGATTTCGCCTGTATACTATCAAGGTCATGGCGCTGCTCATGGCCCGACCGCGTCCCCATTACCGACATCAGCCGAAACAGGATAAAAGCCGTCAGGCCGGCGAAGAAAAGAAGAACTGGGTCCATATCTGGTCGATTTTACACTAAAAATTCTTAAAAATACGCGAGCCCTTCTTATATAGGGTGGAAATTATAGGAAACACCACAGCCTTATGTTTTTTATCCTCCTGATTGTCTTCGTTTTGGGCCCGATTGCTGAAATTTACCTGCTTCTGGCTGCTGGCTCAGCATTTGGGGTCCTGCCGGTAGTCGGCGCCTGTTTGGCGACGGCGCTTATCGGCGGCTGGATCATCCGGATGCAGGGCCTAGCGGCGCTCGAAAACGCCCGCCGCGACCTTAATGCCGGCAAACCGCCGGTCGCAGCTGCATTGGACGGGGCTTTGTTAGTTGTCGCTGCTCCATTCTTGATGACGCCCGGCTTTTTGACCGATGCCGTGGGTTTTGCATTGCTGGCGCCGCCGGTCCGCCGCCTGATTGCGCGATTGGCGTTGCGGGAAATCAAACGCCGCATCGACCGCGGCGATGCGACAATAACCATCCATCGGCCATAACGCCGCTTGCAGGCGAGGGGGTCGCCGTGTAAAGAGCGCGCTTCGTAAAATGAGACGGTGACGCAATGTCTGAAACGCCTGAAGACCCAAATCAAACGCCAACTGGCGAGCCCGGCAACAACGGCCCGTCATTTGCGGTCCTCGCCCAATATCTCAAAGACATGTCCTTTGAGAGCCCGAATGCGCCGGCGAGTTTTCAGACCGGCTCCCCGCCAAAGATGGAAGTCAATGTTGATGTCGAGGGCCGCCCGCTTGCGGCAGACCAATATGAAGTTGAGCTTACCGCGTCTGCGCGGGCCCTGCGCGACGACAAAGTGATTTTTGTCGTCGAGGCGTCCTATGCTGGGGTTTTCGAAATTAAAAACTTGCCGCGCGAGCAGCTTGAAATGGCGATGCTGGTGGAATGCCCGAGGTTATTATTCCCGTTTATGCGTCAGATCATTGCCGATGCGACGCGCAACGGGAATTACCCGCCCCTGATGTTGGAGCCTATCGACTTCATGGGAATATTTCTCGCCAATAAAGAGCGCGCGCAAAACGGCGCCGCCGGACAGGCCTGACCTGTTACTCTGCTGGCGTCCGCCACAGGCTGTCGATGCCAAGGTCGGATAAAAAAGCTTCGTGTGCGTCCTTTTCCGCCTCAGTGATACGCGGCGCCAATGGCGTTGGGCGCGTGCGCGCTTGGTGCGTTTTTGTCGCACCGTTGGCCGCCCGCTCGTCGCCACTGTCGCCCCGTGCGAAATTCAACCCCGCCTGCGCGCCGCCGGTAAGCTCAATATAAACCTCAGCAAGAAGCCTGGAATCGAGAAGCGCGCCGTGCCCATCGCGTTTGCGCTCATTGGTGTCGATGCCGAAACGCAAACACAGCGCATCAAGGCTCGCCGGCGCGCCGGGAAACTTCCGCCGCGCCAGATGCAGCGTATCGACGAGTTGATTGCTCAGCGCCGGCAGCCCCGCCGCCTTTAACTCCGCCTGAAGGAACGGCATATCGAAGCCGGCGCCGTTATGGGCGATCAACTCCGCATCGCCGATAAAGGTGGAAAAAGCAGGCGCAACTTTTTCGTCCGCGAAGCTCGGCTTGTCCGCCAAGAAAGCCTGCGAGAGGCCATGCACCCGGTAAGCGCCTTCGGGCATATCACGTTCCGGATTGACGTAGATGTGGAAATTTTTCCCCGTCACGGCGCCATGGATCAGCTCAATCGCGCCGATCTCGACAATCCGGTGGCCTTCGGAAAATTTAAACCCTGTGGTTTCTAAATCGAATACAATCTGACGCATGGCGACGCCGTTCCCCTATTTTAGTCTTCAGGCGGAAAGAGCGTGGTTTTCACCTGCGCTGCGAGCCCGCGCAGCGTAAACGGTTTTTGAATATACCCGGCGCCGTCGATAACGTCGAGCTGTTCGCGAACGGCAGATTCTGCATAGGCTGACATGAAAATAACTTTTGATTTAAGGCCAAACTGCTCGCGCGCCTTGGCTACAAAAGACGGCCCGTCGAGAACATTCATCATCACATCGGAGATCACCAGATCAAAATCGACGCCGTCTTGTTCGAGAATTTCAAGTGCATCCTCGCCATCCTCTGCGACGGTGATTTCATAACCGCAATCGGTGAGCGTGGCGGCGACGAAAGTGCGCACTGAATCCTCATCCTCGACAATCAATATTCGCCCGGCGCCGGTCAGGTCCTGCGACTGGCTGGGCGGGCGCGGCGCGACATCGGCTTCTTCTTCAACCTCGCCAGTATGCGCCGGCAGGTAAATGCTGAAAGCCGCGCCGCCGCCGTCGCGATTGGCGAGCGCAATGGCGCCATCCATCTGGCGGATGATGCCGTAAACCGTGGAAAGGCCAAGGCCGGTGCCTTTGCCGGGTTCTTTGGTGGTAAAAAACGGATCGAAAATTTTCGCTGCGATATCTGGCGGCACGCCGGGGCCCATATCTGCAACTTCAATCAAGACATAGTCCTGCTCGCTAAGGCCGGCGACATTGAGCGCCTTGATGTCATCGGCGGCAATGTTCTCAGTCCGGATCGTCAGCGCGCCGCCACTGGCGCCCATTGCATCGCGCGCATTAACCGCAAGGTTCATAATCGCAGTTTCAAGCTGGTAGCGGTCAACCTTCACCAGCGGCAACGCTCGGCCATTTATAAGCTCAAGGCGAACCTTTTCGCCAATTGCGCGGGTGAGAAAGCGGGAAAAGTCGCGTAATATCTCCGTGACGGACAGAACCTCGCGCTTCAGCGTCTGCTTGCGCGAGAATGCGAGCAGCTGTTTTGTGGTGTTTGCAGCGCGTTGTGCATTCTCACGGATTTGTACAAGCTCGGTGTAGGATGGGTCGCCCGCCGGGTGCTTCAACATCAACCGCTCGCAATGTCCCAGCACCACTTGCAGATAGTTGTTGAAATCATGCGCGACTTTGCTGGCGATCTCGCCGATGCCGCGCAGCTTTTGGTCTTGGGCATAGTCTTCTTCCATGCGCTTACGGTCAGTAATATCGACCGAGTAAAGAAGAGTTTTTCGCACGCCATAGGCGCCGCGCTTGCGCCTTACCGGGCGCGGATAGAGCGCAAATGTCCGCGCCTCAACGCCGGTCCCGATGGTGGTTTCAATGGGCGCCAGCGCCGCGCCGGTCTTGCCTTTACGCCTCACCTCAGCGGCAATCTCATCAAGCACTTCCTGGCTCAGGAGTTTCGCCAGCGGGGTGTTTTTCTTGGCGCCGCCAAACACCTCCGTAAACGCCTTATTGGCTTGCGTCACGCGTCCTTCGCGATTGATTTCACCTTCGACAATGGCGATCCCGAACGGCGATTCGGAAATGTCGCCGGACAGCTTCACCTCTTCGATCTCGTCGGCGACCTCGTCAATAATGAGTTCAACGCAGGCAAAACCCTCGCCAACGCCGCCGCGACGAAAAGCGACAAACGCGCCGTCAATCGGGTCGGCGTCTTGCCTGCGGATCAACGCAGGCAATTGCGTGCGGTCCATCCGCCATAAGCAACGCACAAGATCGCCCGTTTCCCCCAAGACAATATCATCGATATGGCAAATGGCGCCGCGCGCCACGCCAAGCGCCTCGCGCATGGCCGCGTTAGCCCAGGGAATTTGCCCGGACTTTTCTAGCGCCAGCACTGGCCGCAGGAAATCAGCATAGGCCGAGGCCAGCACATCATGCTTTTCTTCATCGACCGGCAATTCACGCAACCGCCAGGCGACATGATCGTCCGCTCCGCGAATAGGACGCACACTGACTTCAAACCGGCGGCGCTTGCCGGCGCCCTCGAGCCCCATGAGCTGGTAGATAATTTCCTCACCCGCCTCGCCGCCTTTTGCGGCCCGGCAAAGACGGAAAACTTTGGTCGCTTCGGCGCCCTGTTGGGCGAAAAACCGGTCTATGCGCGGCGGCAGGCCCGCCGGACCAGTGACGCCCGCCTGTTTTGCAAGATGAAAATACTCGCGATTGGCGTAGGTGACGACGCCGTCGCGGCGGGTGACAAGGCGCGCATCCTGATCGGCGTCGAGCACCCGCTCAGCCAAGCCAAGCGCGCCGAGAATATCGGCCCCCGCAAGCTCGGCGGCTTCAGAAGAGGACTTGCCGCCGGCGCGGCGCAACATCGCCCCGGACAATAATATCGGCGAGAACTTGCTGGTCGCGGCCGCGGCAACAAACAACGCAACAATCAGCGCCAATATGCCGGCAAGCACGAGGCCCGGTCCGGTCGCTTCTGCAGAGGATAATACGAAATAGACAATGGCGGCGAGCCCGACAAAAATGCAGCCCCAAAGCAACCAGAAAGTCGCGATGTGGACAACGCCGCCGCTGGCGCTGTCTTGTTCGGCCGGTTTGGCTTTCTTAGCCGCCGCCTCATCCAGCAGCGCGATGATTTCCGCCGGCGTGTGCGGGCGGCTGGCGGCTTTCGGCGCCTTAGCCGGATTCCCGTCAGCAACCCGTTCGACGGAAGGTTTATCCGGCGGGGGTGGGCGTTTTGATGAAGGCGCGCTCGGCACGAGGGGTTGTCTCCAGGCAAATAAGTGATTCGAATCTGATATTATGGCGGCCTTCGCCAGGTGAGGCCACTGAGCTTTATGGCTTTATTAGGCTGGTTTTCCGCAACCCCGGCCAACAGACCGGCGGTCAACCGCAAATCAGCCGCGAAGGCGGCAAAATCCAGCTCATTGCATTGAAAACGCCCGCCCCAACCCTATTTCGTTGCTATCCGGGCTTGCAGATTATGCAAGCGCTAGAAGATGCGGCCTGGCGATAACAAATCCTTATGCGGATTAATGACGGGAGCGGCGAGTGGCTAAAAAACTGGGGCTGGTTTTGGGGTCTGGCGCGGCGCGCGGCTGGGCCCATGTCGGTGTCTTGCGCGGCCTGAAAGAGATCGGCGTCGCGCCCGACATTATCGCCGGTTGCTCAGTTGGCGCGCTGGTCGGCGGCGCCTATGTGATCGGTGCGCTTGATGAATTTGAAAGCTGGGCGCGCGAGCTGAAGCCGCTGTCGGCGCTGGAGCGCTTTACGCTGAAAGTCCGTCGCGGCGGGCTGATTGACACCGCGCCCGCCTTCGATGCGTTTCGCAGCTATGACAAAAATATCGAAGCGCTGGCGGTGAAATTTGCAGCCGTCGCCGCTGACCTTGCGACCGGCGAGGAGGTTGTGATCACTACCGGCTCGGTAATCGATGCGGCCCGCGCATCGAGCGCTATTCCGGTAATTTTCCATTCTGTTGAACACGACGGCCGCTGGCTTGTCGATGGCGCCCTCGCCAATCCCGCGCCGGTCTCACATGCGCGCGCTATGGGCGCTGACATCGTTCTTGCGGTTGATTTAAACGCTGTCCCCCGGGTCCTTGACCGCTTCGACGCGCCAGCGCCAAGCCTGCCCGTCAGCACGCCCTCGCCGGCGCCAAAGCCTGGCCTTAGCGGCGCCGTCGCCAAGCTGATTGAGGAAACGCGCAGCGGCGTTAAGCGGCAATTCGATCTCGCCAAGGCCCGCGCTGACGCCGCGCCGCATCTGTTCGAGACCGCCTATGCGGCCGCCGATATCTTCCAAATGCACCTTGCCCGCGCCAGAGCGCAGACCGATCCGCCGGATATTTTGCTGCGCCCGGATATGCGCGATGCAATGCCAACGGCGTTTGACCGCGCAGATGAGTTTATCGAAGAGGGCCGCAAAGGGCTGCTCAGCGTGCGCACCGAGCTGGAGGTGCTGCTGGAGCGCTGAAAACTACACGCGGAAATACTTGGCGGCGACGGCTTTATCCGTGTGCGGTCAATTCAAGGCGTCGCTCACAGAATACTCAACACCGCATTCGGCGGACGGCCGATGGCGGCCTTGGCGCCGTTTACGACAATTGGCCGCTCGATTAAAATCGGATTGTCGGCCATCGCCTTAACGACCACTGCATCCGACTTGGAAATATCGCCAAGCCCCAATTCTTTATACGCCGCCTCGCCCGTGCGAAGGAGGCCGCGCGCGCCGCCGCCAAGCTTGGCGATAATTGCCGTTAGCTCAGCTACGGATGGCGGATTATCGAGATAGTGAACGATTTGCGGTTTCACGCCCCTGTCCTCCAGCAGCGCCAGCGTCTGGCGTGATTTTGAACAGCGGGGATTATGATAAATCGTAACACTCATAAAATTGTCGCCCTTAATGCGCCAGCCGATAGCCGCCGCTTTCGGTCAGCAAGATAGCCGCATTTGACGGGTCCGGCTCGATTTTCTGGCGTAACCGATAGACATGGGTTTCAAGCGTGTGGGTGGTGACGCCGGAATTGTAACCCCAAACCTCGTCAAGCAAGACATCACGGGTTACCGGCTTGCCGCCGGCGCGATAAAGGAATTTTAAAATCGAGGTTTCCTTCTCGGTGAGGCGAATTTTTTTGTCTTCCGCGGTCACCAGCATCTTCACCGCTGGGCGGAATTCATAAGGGCCGACTTTAAAGACCGCATCTTCGCTTTGCTCATGGCTGCGCAGATGCGCACGCACCCGCGCCAGAAGAACCCCGAATTTAAACGGCTTGACCACATAATCGTTGGCCCCGGCCTCAAGCCCCAGAATGGTGTCGGCGTCAGAATCAGCGCCGGTCAGCATAATGATCGGCGACTTAAACCCGTTTTTGCGCATCACCCGGCAGGCCTCGCGCCCGTCCATGTCTGGCAGGCCGACATCCAGCAGCATCAGGTCGATATGCGCCTCGGCTTTCACCCGCTCAATCGCCGTATTGGCGTCCGGCGCCGGCTCAATTGCATATTCATCATGAAGCTTGAACTGATCGACCAAAGTCTCGGTCAAAAGCACGTCATCATCGACGAGAAGAATTCGTTTGGCCCGCGTCATAGGTTAGGTCCGATCCTTTTTTTTACAGTATCCGACGATTAACAGGAATCGCCCGATACCCTAAATTCTTTCTGGCGCGCCGGCCCGCGCCCGAAGCGCAGATTATTACCTGACCGCCTTCGCGGTCCCGCGCCCGAAGGGGCGCAGATTATTACCTGACCGCCTTCGCGGTCCCGCGCCCGAAGGGGCGCAGATTATTACCTGACCGCCTTCGCGGTCGGGGTGCGAAAAACCGGTCTCATCCTGAGCGAAGTCGAAGGGGCCACTTTTTCGCCCGGCGCTCTAGCTCAGTAGGGTTGCATAACGCTTCGATGATCTTTCACGTCGATGACGGTTGAGATGTTTTCAACGGCGATGCGAGAGGGCTCTCGAGCGGCTTCGTCCTCGACAGTACCATCGAGTTCGACAACGCCATTTGACACGGTTACGTTGCCGAGCCACGGGCTGGCGCCTGGTATGCTCAAGAGCGTCTCGATAACCTTGAAGCGGATGATGTCGTCGTCATCGCTCATTGGTTCACCGGCGCCCTCTGGTCTCGCCGCAAGCACACGGACGATATCACTACGGCTAACGACACCAGCAAGCTCGCCATCCCGCGTCACCAGCACCCGCCTGATTTTCTTCGTCAGCATGATCTCAACGATTTCGGCCAGCGATGCATCCTGTGATACTGTAATGACGTCACCAGACATCACATCGCACACATGCATGCCGCGCGCTTTGGCAATGTCCACATCATATTCCCCCTGCCCCATGAGAGTCAGTTCGGTGCCGAGCTCTCGCCGCTGCAGGAGATCGCGCTCGCTTACGATGCCGACGATTTTTTTGCCGTCAACGACCGGCGCCGCGCTGATCTTTCTGTGCGACAGCAGCAGCGCTATTTCTCGAACTGTCGTGTTGGGATTCACGCTGACGACAGGCGCTTTGATGAATTCGGTCGCCAAAATATCCCTTGCCCGAATATTCACCGGTTTGCTCACACCCTTTTTCTCATCGCCGCGGTC
>JAJFGE010000099.1 GCA_021776295.1 Hyphococcus sp. | reverse complement strand
CATGCAACAAGCTCAACCTAATTCCTCCCTCGTTTACGGGGGAGGTGGCCGCGAAGCGGTCGGAGGGGGCATTACCTCTAAACCAGCCGAGCACCTCAAACATTCAGTCCAAGGACGCCCAAAATGAACGCTCCCCTCACCGCAAAAGATTTCGCGACCGATCAGGAAGTGCGCTGGTGTCCTGGCTGTGGCGATTATGCGATTTTGAAATGCGTGCAGAAGACCATGGCCGATATTGGCGCTGACCCGGACAACACTGTATTCGTTTCCGGCATTGGTTGCTCGTCGCGCTTTCCCTATTACATGAACACCTATGGCTTCCACACCATCCATGGCCGCGCGCCGGCTTTTGCGACCGGGTTAAAACTCGCCAATCCCGCGCTTGATGTCTGGGTCGTCACCGGCGACGGCGATGGGCTGTCGATTGGCGGCAATCATCTCTTGCATGTCATCCGGCGCAATGTGAATTTGCAAATCCTGCTGTTCAACAATGAAATCTACGGCCTCACCAAGGGCCAATATTCGCCGACATCGCGGCTCGGCACGCCCTCGCCTACCAGCCCGACAGGCTCTATTGACGCGCCGCTCGCCCCCGGTGCTTTCGCGCTCGGCGCCGGCGCCAAATTCATCGCCCGCGGCATCGACACCGATGCAAAAAAACTGGCGCCGGTGCTGAAAGCCGCGCAAGAATTTAACGGCGCGGCGTTTGTTGAAATTTTCCAAAACTGCATCGTCTACAACAAAGACGTGTTTGATAGCTTCGTCGGCAAAAAAACCGCGAAGGAAACGCAAATCCATGTGGAGCACGGCCAGCCGCTATTGTTCGCCGGCGGGACAAAGGGGCTCAAGCTCAACACGGCAACGCTGGCGCTTGAGGTCGTTAGCGTCGGCGAGGGCGGCGTTCCGGAAACTGATATTCTGGTCCATGACGAGACCAACGCCGCCATCGCGCAAATGCTCCTCACCCTGCCAAAGGAAACCTACCCAATGCCGCTCGGCGTCATCTACCGCGCGCCAACACCATCCTACGACGACGTCTTCTGGGCGGCGCAACCGACACAAGGCAAGCGCACCGGGAAGGTGGCTGATGCGTTGCGCAAGGGTAGCGTTTGGACGAAGGCTTAAGCTTCAGCAAAATTACGCTCCCTCAGAGTCTGACTCAAAATTGGGTATTTGAGAACACACCTCATAATTTGTCATCACCGGGCTTGTCCCGGTGATCCAGAATCGAAGATGATGCGCTTGACATCCTGGATTGCCGGAACAAGCCCGGCAATGACTGGAATGCATACCAGAACATCATCAAACCATTGAAATTATTTATTTCGTTGGGCAACAAAAGCTGATTGTATTTCCGGTTGGGCTCTCAGGGTACAGGCGTTATTGAGAGTTCAACGCAGCCTCAGTCGCGTCGGCGAAGATGTCCAAACCTTCGTCAAGCAGTTCGTCGGAAATCACCAGCGGCACGAGACTGCGCAGGCACTGCGCATAGGCGCCGGCGGTGGTCATAATCAGGCCGCGTTGGCGGGCTTCAAGCAGGATTTTCCCGGCGATCTCGCCATTGGGTTTTGACGGATCGCCGTCTTTAACGAACTCCAGTGCGCACATACCGCCGACGCGGCGCACGTCGCCGATGACATTTTTGGCGACGCCGTTCTGCAATTCGCGCCAGCGCGCTTCTGTCCGGGCGCCAATTTCCTCGGCGCGCGCCAGCAGGCCCTCTTCTTCGAAGATTTTAAACACCGCAAGCGCCGCGGCGCAGGCTACCGGGTTGCCGCCATAGGTCGATCCCATGGAGCCCGGCACGACCTTGTCCATCAACGCCGCCTTGCCAGTAAGCGCCGACAGCGGCAGGCCCGCGGCGATAGACTTAGCGATACAAACAAAGTCTGGCTCGACGCCGGCTTTTTCAAACGCAAAATACTTGCCAGTCCGGCCCATACCCGACTGGATTTCGTCGGCAATCAGCAAAATGCCGTGCTCGTCGCATTTGGTCCGCAGCGCCTGGAGAAACTCTTTCGGCGCCGGGTTAAACCCGCCCTCGCCCTGCACCGGCTCGACAATCATCGCCGCGACCTCTTCCGGACGGATCATGGTTTTGAAAATATGGTCAATACCAGCGATGGCTTCCACTACTGAGACGCCATGATATTCATCCGGGTACGGCGCATGGAAGATGGCGGGAACATATGGCCCGAAGCCAACCTTATAGGGCTTGGACTTGCCGGTGAGCGTCGTCGCCAGCAGCGTGCGGCCATGGAAGGCGCCGGCGAACGCAATGATCCCCGGCCGGCCGGTGATCTGACGGGAGAACTTGACCGCGTTCTCAACCGCCTCGGCGCCAGCGTTAAACAGTGCGGTTTTTTTCGGCGTCTCGCCCGGCGTCAATCGGTTCAGCGTTTCGCAAACCTCAACATAGCCTTCATATTGGGCGATGCCGAAGCAGGTGTGAACGAACGCTTCGGCCTGCTCTTTGATTGCGGCGACAACTTTTGGGTGGGCGTGGCCGACATTCAAAACCCCGATCCCGCCGATGAAGTCGATATAGCGCTTGCCCTCAACGTCCCACAGCTCGGCGCCTTGCGCGCGCGCCGCATAAATTCCCGACTTCGACGGCAGCCCCACGGGGCAAGCCTCGTCCCGGCGCGCCTTTAGGCTTTCATTCGAGGCGAATTCATTTTTTCCGTGGTCCATGGGGGGCTCCAGATTAGGCGCTCAAAGAAGGCGGCTCTAGCACGTTAAAAATTAAAGTGAAGAGGCGGCGGCCGGGTTTTTCAAACATCAAACTTAACGCCCTGGGCCAGCGGCAGGTCGGATGAATAATTCACCGTCTGGGTCTGGCGGCGCATATAGGCTTTCCAGGCGTCAGAGCCGCTTTCGCGCCCGCCGCCGGTTTCTTTCTCGCCGCCAAAAGCGCCGCCGATTTCCGCGCCGGAGGGCCCGATATTAACATTGGCGATGCCGCAATCAGAGCCCGTGGTGGAGAGAAAACGCTCCGCCTCCAGAAGGTCGCGGGTGAAGATGCATGACGAAAGCCCCTGCACGACATTGTTCTGCATCGCGATTGCATCCTCAAGATCGCGGTAGCGCATCACATAGAGGATCGGCGCGAAGGTCTCCTCACAGACAATCCCCTCATGCGCCGCCAGCTCGACAATCGCCGGGCGCGCATAATAGCCCTTTTCGGCAACCCGCTCGCCGCCGGTAATCACCCCGCCCTGCGCCTTGGCCCGGTCGAGCGCATACTGCATCTGATCGAACGCCGCGTGATCGATCAGCGGCCCAACGAGATTGCCCGCCCCCAGAGGGTCGCCGACCGGCAGGCTCGCATAGGCTTTTTTAAGGCGTGGCACGAGGCTGTCGTAAATATCTTCGTGTACGAATAAACGCCGCAGCGACGTGCAACGCTGCCCGGCAGTGCCGGCGGCGGAAAAACAGATCGCCCGCACCGATAATTCGAGGTCAGCGGAAGGCGCGGCAATGGCGGCATTGTTGCCGCCCAGCTCCAGCAGCGAGCGCCCGAACCTCGTCGCCGCGCGCGGACCAACGCCGGCGCCCATGCGCGTTGAGCCGGTCGCGGATATCAGCGCGACACGCTGGTCATCTACCAGCTGTTCGCCAGCCTCGCGCTTGCCAATCATCACTTGCGACAGGCCCTCGGGCGCATCGCCGAACTTTGCCGCCGCACGGTCATAGAGCGCCTGTACCGCCAGCGCCGTCAGCGGCGTCTTCTCCGATGGTTTCCACACGCATGAATTACCGCAAACCAGCGCCAGCGCCGCGTTCCATGACCACACCGCGACAGGGAAATTAAACGCCGAGATTATGCCAACCACACCCAGCGGATGCCAGGTCTCGCGCATATGATGGCCGGGGCGCTCCGAGGCGATGGTCAGACCATAAAGCTGGCGCGACAGACCGACTGCGAAGTCGCAAATGTCGATCATCTCCTGCACTTCGCCAAGGCCTTCAGAAAGGATCTTGCCGCATTCGATGGTCACCAGCCGCCCGAGATCGTCCTTATGCGCACGAAGCTCTTCGCCCAGCAGCCGCACCAGCTCGCCGCGGCGCGGCGCCGGAACCGCGCGCCATTTCAGGAAGGCCTCTTGCGCGGAGGCGATTTTCGCATCGATCGCGGCTGCGTCATCAACCACAATCTGGCCAATTTCCGAGCCGTCAATCGGCGTTTCGACGATGAGATCGCCTTTGGCATAGGCGGTTTCGTTTACGCCGAGGCGGGTGAGAAGTTCAGTGATGTTCATTGTTTTTTCTGTATCAGGTAAAGTTTAGGGTTCTCTAATAAATCGATGAGGAGTTGCTCTCGCGCATCACAATCTTGTTTTTCCGATTTTGGCAGAAGCAGGTAGTAGTCACACCGGTCGGACCAAAAATTTCCGGTCAGGTAGGCTATTCCTATGCCTATGAACACAGCCGCGTTGAATGTTTTACTCTTCTGATCGGTGGTCATGAACTTAGATTTCTGTGACTATGCTTACGCAACCTACGCCCCAACCAAGCCTCGAAGCAACGCCCCGACGCCATAGGCGACGCTGGCGGCGATGAGACCGATGGTGAAGGTCTCCAGGCCTGACTTCCACCATGGCGCCGTCGACCATTTTGACTTCAGCGCGCCGATGGCAAAAAATGTTGCGCTGGTCATCGCCGTCGCAGCGAGAAGCGCGTTGCCGCCAGCCGCCACATGACCGCCAAACACAAACGGCAAAAGCGGCACCGCGCCGCAAACAAAAAACGCCGCAAACGTCACCAGCCCCGCCTTGAGCGGCGAATGGTCAACCTTGGGCGCGCCATGTTCTTCCTCCAGCATCACTTGCACCCAGCGCTCATGGCTGGCAGTGATAATCTCCACCGCGCGATCAAGGTCCGCGCCTTCAAAACCTTTCGAGGCAAAAATCTGACGCACTTCTTCGCGCTCGCCTTCCGGCGTTACCGCGATATGGCGGATTTCCATCTGCCGCAGGCGCTCATAGTCGTCCTGTTCGGCTTTAACGCCGGAATAATTTCCCGCCGCCATGGAAAACCCATCGGCCAGCAAGTTCGCGGCGCCGAGAATGAGGATAATCGGCGTTGAAAGTTGCGCCCCGGCAACGCCGGCGACTATCGCGAATGTCGTGACCGCGCCGTCTATGCCGCCAAACACCCAGTCGCGCAGGTAGTTGACTTCAGGGCCCTGTTCGAGCCGTTCGGCAATCGCATGCGGCGCATGGCCATGTTCGATTTCGCTATCGGTTGCGTCCGGTTTCATCATTTGCGCGTTATCGCGCGGGCGCCGATTGCGCGTCAATGGCAATCCCCGCCATGGGAAGTCTTTGCGGGCGATTCTCAACCAGCCGGCCCGCGCCAGCAATACATGGCGCCGTTGTGCCCCGCCCGAGAGACGGGTACACCGCCGGGGCCTATTGTGTTGCGGCCGAACCTCACCGCCGCGTGACTAGCTGAGAAAACTGACATGAGCGACGCCGCCTCTACCGACATTGTCATCATTGGCGCCGGCCATAACGGTCTGGTTTGCGCGGCTTACCTCGCCGAGGCCGGGCTCGACGTCCACATCGTTGAGCGGCGCCATATTGTCGGCGGCGCGGCGGTGACGGAGGAGTTTCATCCCGGTTTTAAAAACTCCGTCGCCAGCTACACCGTCAGCCTGCTCAACCCGAAAGTCATCGCCGATCTCGACCTTTACAATAACGGCCTGGAACTGGTTGAGCGCTCGATGCCGAACTTCTGGCCGCTGGGGAACAAGCCCGGCGAGTATCTGAAACTGTCCTACGACATGGCAGAGACGCAAAGAGAATTTGCGCGCTATTCCAAACACGACGCCGCCGCCCTTCCCGGCTATTATGAGACCATCGAGCGCGCCGCCGCAGTGGTGCGCAGTCTGGTTTTGGAAACCCCGCCAAACGCCAGCGGCGGCTTGCGCGATATCTGGCGGACGATCCGCACCGGCAACAAATTTCGCAAACTCTCGCTCGCCGACCAGCAGCTGTTGCTCGATCTGTTCACCAAATCGGCAGCGGAGTTTTTGGCCCCGTGGTTTGAACATCCGGCCATTCTCGGCGCCTTCGCCTTTGATGGCATTGTCGGCAATTTCGCCTCGCCGCATTCGCCCGGCTCGGCTTACGTGTTGCTGCATCATGTGTTTGGCGATCTCAACGGCAAGAGCGGCTATTGGGGCCATCCGATTGGCGGCATGGGCGCGATCACGCAGGCGATGGCGCGGGTGGCGGAAAGCCGCGGCGTTCAAATTACCACCGATGCGCCGGTCAAACGCGTTCTGGTAAGCAACGGCCGCGCCGCCGGCGTCGAGCTGGAGAGCGGTGAGACAATTTACGCGCGCGCTGTCGCGGCTAATGTCGATCCGAAGCTGTTGTTCACCAAGCTCACCAATGCGGGCGATCTGGCGGCGCCGTTCCGGGCGCGGATGGAAAACTTCGCCTGCGGCTCCGGCGTGTTGCGGATGAATGTGGCGCTGTCGGAGCTGCCGGATTTCTCCTGCCTGCCCGGCTCCGACGCCGCCGACCATCACCGCGCCGGCATCATCATCGGCCCCGATCTCGACTATCTCGACCGCGCCTATCTCGATGCGCGCAACTTCGGATGGTCGCGTGCGCCGGTGGTGGAGATGTTGATCCCCTCGACTATGGACCCGACGCTTGCCCCCGAAGGTAAACATGTGGCGAGCCTGTTCTGCCAGCAATTCTCGCCGGAGCTAAACCAGGGCCGCAGCTGGGATGATGTCCGCGAGGAAGCCGCCGATCACATTATCGAGACGGTTAATCAGTATGCGCCCAACTTCAAGCAATCCGTGCTCGGCCGGCAAGTGCTGACGCCGCTCGATCTGGAGCGGGTGTTTGGTCTCACCGGCGGCGATATCTTCCACGGGCGGCTATCCCTCGACCAGATGTTCTCCGCCCGCCCGGCGCTCGGCCACGCCGACTACCGCACGCCGATCAAAGACCTCTATATCTGCGGCTCCGGAACCCACCCCGGCGGCGGCGTAACCGGCGCCCCCGGACACAACGCGGCGCGAGAGATTATTCGCGATATGCGGTAGGCGTAGCATTCCGCCGCCGTCATCCCGTGCGCAATGCAGCATGAAATGCTGCTTTGCAGACACGGGATCGCTATCGGCATGTTCCACACTCTGCGAGAGATCCCGGACCAGCGAAGCAACACCCCGACCGCGCAGGCGGTCGACCCATGGTTTGCGCGCAATCGCGCGCGGGGCTGCATCGCATCCGGGATGACAGTGGAAAGAACCCCCTTCGTCAGCTTCGCTGACACTTCCCCCGTAAACGAGGGAAGAAGGCGATTGTCTCTAGGTCATCGACTCATTAAATCGCAACCAAATGCGCAGTGAAGCGAGTTTAATTGAAGCGAGATAGTTGTCGTCGCGCTTGTCATATCGGGTGGCGATGGCCCTGAAGTGCTTTAGTTTATTGAAGAACCGCTCGACGG
>JAJFGE010000098.1 GCA_021776295.1 Hyphococcus sp. | reverse complement strand
GTCGAGCGGTTCTTCAATAAACTAAAGCACTTCAGGGCCATCGCCACCCGATATGACAAGCGCGACGACAACTATCTCGCTTCAATTAAACTCGCTTCACTGCGCATTTGGTTGCGATTTAATGAGTCGATGACCTAGAGCAAAATGCGTTAAATGCGAATCGTGCATTTTGCTCTAGATTCTTTCGTAGTCGCATCGCGCGACGCGAAAACCGTTGCACACTTTTCGCTCGATGCTCTAAAATAAAGTAGCGCCAAGCGTAGCGCTCATTACTCTTTTATCCGACTGATCTTCGAGCCTTCAAGCGACAGATTATACATCAGCCCTTTGCCATCAAAGATAAAGGCGACGATCGGCTCGTTCAGCTGTGTGGTATCGATAGTACCGCCAGCATCCAGCGTTATGGCCGTAACCGAGGCGTCAACGCCGATTTCCCAGCCGCTGCTTGCGCGAAATTTCGTCAGTGCTTCCGGATCAAGAAAAATGATGATCTGCCGGCGCGCCTGGGCGCCGAGTTGAAGCCCGATAGAGGCTGAATGTGTTGAATAATAGGCAACCGTTTTGCCATTGATACGCAAGGCGCCCTGTCCGCGTTCACCGCCAATGCCGATACCGGCTTTGATTACCTTCGGAAATACCAGAACGCCGGCGGCTTTCGCGAGGACAGCGTCAGCGCCGCCAATGGTGTCGCGAAACTCAGCGAGCGCCTCGTCCGTACGCCGATCTATCTTTGCTTTCGAGGCCGCCGCAGCTGGCGCCATCACAAAAATCAGAGCAGCAAATAAAGCAACCGCAATACGCGGTATAATTGCAGTGTTCATGGTTAAGGTCTCCTTATGTCGCCGCAGCGCAAATTTTTTAATGGCGGTATTGGCTGCCAATATCCCCAATCTATAGGGCGAAATCTTGACCGGCGACATAACATATTCGTTAGAAACATGAGAGGCCGCGGAAATAGCCTTTAATATCACCCATTACCAGCGTTAACGTCGCCAGCTGGCGATAATTTCCATCACCTCGACCGGGTCGGCGCCGGTTTTTGCGATCCATACCGGCGACGGTCCGCGCCAACGATACTTGCCGATATCGACATTGCCGGTTTTACCAAACGCAACACCCTCCGCCAAGAGCCGCCGCCGATGCTCACCGGCGGAAGCGCGCGACGCGATCGCGCCCGCTGCATGCACAATCCGATGCCACGGCGTTGTCGAGCCGCCAGGTAGATGCGACAGCGCCCGCCCGACCATCCGCGCCGTCACCCCCGGCAACAGGCTGGCAATCATCCCGTAGCTTGCAACCTGGCGCTTGGGCACTTCTTTGATAAGCGCATAGATGAGGTTGTAATCATAGGTCACGAGCCGACCTTTCGAGGCGGCGCCCGCAAGATCAAAGTTCCTTAATCCACACCTCAACCGGCCCTTTTAGAAGAATGGTCATCGGGTTGCCCTTGCGGTCCACCGCCTTGCCGGCGGGCACGCGAATCCAGCCTTCCGATATGCAGTATTCTTCGACGTTGGTTTTCTCCTCGCCCTTAAAGCGCACGCCGATGCCATGCTCAAGCAGCGCCTCATCATAATGAGGGCTCTTCGGATTAACGCTTAAGCGGTCTGGAAGTGGGTCTGTCATGCCCTAAGGTCTTAGCGCGTGCTTCGATGCTGACTCAAGCAGATTGTGCAAGGCATGGCCGGATGCTGCTCAAAGCATTCCCCTTACACAACCTCAAACAACCCTGCCGCGTCCATACCGCCGCCGATGCGCATGGTGCAGGCGCCATATCGGCTGCGCATTTAACGCTCCCCTGATATCTACCGGATCAATCTAGCCATCTGGCTCTTTCTATCGGTCTCGGCTATCTTGGTCATCGCAACCGTGACATGGGAGGCGCCGATGACCATCCGTCGCGTAACCGGGCTGATAACGACATTCAGCGCGTGTTTATGTCTTGCCGCCTGTCAGGGCGTACCGGACGGCGGGGGCAAAGAACGAAAAATCGAAGAAGAAAAACCGGTCGAGCAGCCGAAAGAACCAGAGGAGCGAAAAGTCGCCAAGCCAGACTGGTGGCCGGAAGGGTCAAGCATCAAATGGCCGCCGCCGAAACCTGTGGGCTGGAAAGGGCCTTGGCCGCCCGGCCCGCCGGATAAGGACGATCCCGGTTGGTGGGCCAAACATTATCGTGGCGACGGCAAGCGCGCGGGCAAAGGCAATATTCCGACTAAGGATGACGACCTTGGGAGCATTCCGTTTGCACAAGGATTTGACGCGCTTAATTCAGTTTTATTTCCCCGCAAAGATGATTGCGGAATTTTCTTCCTGCATCGCTATGAGTTGCGCACCATTCAATCATGCAGGCCTTATCCGGGGAAATTGATCAGCCAGCTGTGCGACAAAGTCGTTGACGCGAAAGCGGCGGAAGCTGAGTGCCGTCGTGAATGCGCCGGGCGGCCGCGCACAAAATGCGAAAAACATCGCCTCTACACCCCGGAAGCCTATGTTGGATGGGGTTGCGATGTCGGCAGGCCCGTTGGCAATTTTCCGACCCCGACGACTGCCGTATGCGCTGCAGATTATCTTTGCGAATGTTGGAGCAACTAAGGGCGCAACCGCTTACGCCACTTCGAATAATCCGGCGGCGCCCATGCCGCCGCCGATGCACATGGTGCAGACGACATATTTTACGCCGCGACGTTTGCCCTCGATTAGCGCGTGGCCGACCATGCGTGCACCTGACATGCCGTAAGGGTGGCCGATGGAAATCGCGCCGCCATTGACGTTCAACAGCTCATCGGGAATGCCGAGCTTGTCGCGGCTATAGATCACCTGCACCGCGAAGGCCTCGTTTAATTCCCACAAGCCAATATCGTCCATCTTCAGGCCGTTTTTCTCAAGCAGTTTCGGCACAGAAAAGACCGGACCGATACCCATCTCGTCCGGGTTGGTGCCGGCGACCGCCATGCCGCGATAAATTCCGAGCGGGGAAAGACCGCGGCGTTCGGCTTCTTGTGTCTCCATCACCACCGTGGCGCTCGCGCCGTCGGAAAGCTGCGAGGCGTTGCCGGCGGTGATGTTTTTGCCTTCCTTGACCACCTGGCCGCCAGGAAACACCAGCCTCAGGCCGGAAAGGCCTTCAAGCGTTGTTTCCGGGCGGTTGCCCTCGTCTTTTTCAAGCGTGGTTTCAACATCAGAGACCTCGCCGGTTTCTTTATTTTTAAATTTCATCACCGAGGGCATGGCGACAATTTCATCGTCAAACTTGCCCGCCTGTTGCGCCGCATGGGTGCGCTGTTGCGATTGCAGTGAATATTCGTCCTGGGCGGCGCGCGAAATATCGTAGCGCTCGGCGACAATTTCCGCTGTTTCAATCATCTGCATATAAGTTGCCGGCAGATTTTCCATAAGCCACGGATCGGGCCGGACAAACATATCGTTGGTCTGGTTGGTGGAAATCGATTCAACGCCGGCGCCGATAACGACATCCATATTGTCGCTCACCACCTGCTTTGCCGCGGTCGCAATCGCCATCATCCCCGACGCACACTGACGGTCAACCGACATGCCCGGCACGCTGACCGGGAACCCGGCGCGCAAGGCGGCCTGGCGCGCGACATTTTGAAACGCCGTCCCCTGCTGCAAGGCGCAGCCCATGATCACGTCTTCAATCTCTGCAAAATCCACCTTGGCGCGTTCGGCGGCATGTTTGATCGCATGGGCGCCAAGCGCCGGCGCGGTAGTGGCGTTAAAAGCGCCGCGATAGGCTTTGCCAATCGGCGTGCGGGCGGTCGAAACGATAACGGCTTGTCTCATGGGGATATCCTCTGTTCGGCGTTTATTTTGCGCTTGCGTGGGCCTGCGCCTTGGCCAGGAAATTCATGTTTGGACCGGCGCTATTGTCGTAAAATTTGAGGTTGTCTTTCGACGA
>JAJFGE010000097.1 GCA_021776295.1 Hyphococcus sp. | reverse complement strand
CAATTGAGCAAATCATTGGCGGGCCTGTTTCAAACGCACCGCATACAGACATCCCGCAGGCTCCCGGCATGCTCGCCAGCCATTATGCGCCACGCGCGCCTTTGCGCCTCGACGCGGCGGCGCCGGAGCCCGACGAGGCGTTTCTTGGTTTTGGAAAGGTCAGCACGGGTGAGTCCTTTACGCTTAATCTGAGCGTAAGCGGCGACCTTACAGAAGCGGCGGCCAATCTTTTTGCCTATCTGCACGCGCTTGATCGCATGGCCTCAACGCATGGCCTGAAAGGAATTGCCGCCGCACCCATTCCCATGCAAGGCCTCGGTGAAGCCATCAACGACCGGCTTGCCCGCGCTGCGGCGCCGAGATGTTAGCGGCGCTACACCGCGTCCTATTCCGGCTTTTGATATTTCAACAAGAACCGGTCGGTCTTGCGCCGAACCGCAGGGTCGAACACGCCCATGTCGTACATGTCGTCCGGGTTGGCCAATATGTCGCTTTCGTCAATCAGCACAAAACCGGCAGCTTGCGCCAGTCCCTTGACGATGGCTGGATCGATCCGGTGCAGCGTATCGCCGGTGGTTTCTGGCGATCCCGGCGCCGCTGCGTGATCGAGAATAACGAAAGTTTTGCCGGGTTTGAGCACCCGCATCACTTCGCCATAGGCCGCTTCAACGTCACCGAAGCCATCAGTTCCAGCCGGCGTGAAGTAAAGCTCATGCGGGCCTAATATCCAGGTGACGATGTCCATTGAACCATCTGCGGCATCAAGCTCATCAAAATCGGTGCGCGAGGAGCGGACATTTGGGAGCCGGTCATCGGCGAGGCGCACATCAACCGAATCGCCAAGGAAATTGTCGAAGGCTTGCGGGTTCTGCATAATCACTTCGCCATCTTCGCCGATAATCTGCGAATACATCTCGGTGTAATAACCGGTCCCCGCCTCCAATTCTAAAACACTCATGCCCGGTTCCATTGCGATGAAAGTCAAAACCTCAGCTGGCTTGCGCATTTCATCATCGGCCACGTCTGCGTCGGGGCGCGATGGGTTGGCGACGCTGGCCGCAGCTAGTGCTGCATAATCCATAGGCGCTGGCGCCGCCGTCTCGCCGCCAGAAGTGCCGGCCGCTTCGGTCTGCGCCTTTGGCGCGCAGGCCATCAAGCCAAGCGCGGCGCAAGCGACAAGCGCAGTTCTACGTGTTGCAAAATGGTTCATTGTCTCTCTCAATTTTCCCCGAAACGGGCCAAGTGAAATGCCGGCCCGTTCTTTTATCAGCAATATTGCCGGTGCGCAAAAAGCCGGCGCCAAAAACTACCGATCGGCGGCTTCTCTCCTGATATTGGCTCACGCAATACTATAGCCAGCCTAGGCGCCGACAGTTGCGAGGCCCATAATGTCGTTCATGACCACAGCAAAACGCCCCTCCCCCATACGCAATAAACCTGACCCGGAAACGCTTGACGCTATCTGCCGCGCTGTCGGGCCTAAGGGCGTGGTGGCGGGTGATGACGCCGCCCCGTTCCTGTCGGAATGGCGTCGGCGCTGGCCGGGACAAGCCGCGCTGATTGTTACGCCCGCTAGCGTGGAAGAAGTCTCCGCTGTGGTACAAATCTGCGCGCAAAACAATGTCGCCATCACCCCGCAAGGCGGCAATACCGGTCTTGTCGGCGGGCAAATTCCGTTCGGCGACGAGATTTTGCTGGCGCTGGGGCGGATGCGCCGGGTACGCGAGACTGAACCTTTGAACAACACCATGACGGTCGATGCCGGCGTCACGCTCACAGCCGCGCAAGCAGCGGCGGCGGAAGCGGACCGTTTGTTCCCGCTATCGATAGGCTCGGAAGGCTCGTGCCAGATCGGCGGCGTCATCTCGACCAATGCCGGCGGCGTCAATGTGTTGCGCTACGGTAATATGCGCGAGTTGGTTTTGGGGCTCGAAGCGGTGTTGCCCAATGGCGAGATCTGGAACGGGCTGCGGCGTTTGCGCAAAGACAATACCGGTTATGATTTAAAACAACTGTTTATAGGCGGCGAAGGCACGCTCGGCATCGTTACCGGCGCGGTGCTAAAACTGTTCCCGCGGCCGGCGGAAAAAATCACCGCCTGCGCCGGCGTTGATAGCACGGGCGACGCCGTCGCGTTGCTCGCTCATGCGCAAGCGGCGACCGGCGGCGGCGCGACCAGTTTTGAATTGATGGGCCGGCGTTGCATTGATCTGACGTTAAAACATATTCCGGGCGTGCGCGATCCGCTTGAGAGCCCTCATCGCTGGTATGTGCTGATGGAGTTCTCGTCAGGACAGGCCGGCGCGCTGGATAGCGCGATTGAGGCGATGCTGGCGGCAGCGCTGGAACAAGAGATCATCAAAGACGCGATGATCGCCCAGAGCGAGACGCAAACGCAAATGCTGTGGCGCATCCGTCATTCGATTTCCGAGGCGATTAACGGCGAGGGCCTCGGCGCGCGCCATGACGTCTCGGTGGCGACCAGCGATATCCCCGCCTTTCTGGACAAGGCCGACGCCGCAGTTGAGCGTCTCGCGCCCGGCGCCCGCATCGTCGCCTTCGGCCATATTGGCGACGGCAACATCCATTATGATGTCATCGCGCCCGAAGGCGCCGGCAAGCATGCGCTTGACGACAAACGTACCGAAATCGAGACGGCGGTCTATGATATCATCGACGGCTTCCACGGATCGATATCCGCCGAACACGGCATCGGCCGCCACCGCCGCGCAACGCTCGCCAAACGCAAAGGCACGGTTGAGCTTGATATGATGCGGGCGATAAAAGCCGCGCTCGACCCGCAAGGGATTATGAACCCCGGCAAGATGCTTTAACAAATAAGGAAAATACTACCTATGCTGATGTTATTGTCGCCAGCGAAGATGATGAATTTCGACCCGATCCCTGATGCGCCCAAGGCGACGCGGCCGGCGCTGGCGAAAGATATCGGCGAGATTGCCGAGGTGGCGAAGAAGCTGAAACCCGCCGAGCTTAAAAAGCTGATGGGGATTTCTGACGCGCTGGTCGATTTGAACTACCAGCGACTTCAGGCGTTAAAGACCTCCGGCAAGGCGCCCGGCGCCAAACAAGCAGCGCTGACCTTTGCCGGCGATGTCTATCGCGGGCTCGACGCCAATTCCCTTAACCCTGCCGATCTCGAATTTGCGCAAAGCCACTTGCGCATTCTGTCCGGCCTTTACGGCTTGCTGCGCCCGCTCGATGCAATCCAGCCCTATCGGCTTGAAATGGGATCGCGAGTGAAAAATCCGCGCGGGGCCAACCTTCACGCCTTCTGGCGCCCGGTCATCGCCGCCGCGCTCAACAAGGCGGTGAAAACCCATGACGACCCGACCATTGTCTGCCTCGCCTCAAATGAATACGCAAAAGCGGTAGACCGCACAGCGCTCGCCACACCGTTCATCATGGTCAACTTCAAAGAAGTCAAAGACGGCAAAACGCGCGCGATTATGTTATACGTCAAACAGGCGCGCGGCATGATGGCGCGCTGGGCGGTAGAAAACCGTATCGAGAAAACTGATGACCTCAAAAAGTTCAAGGTCGGCGGATACAAATTCTCAAAAACACTTTCCTCCGACGACGAATGGATTTTCACCAGACCGCAACCGGCGCCGAAGAAGGGGTGATCTGCTCGCCAGTCATTTCTCAATCCCAGCCGCTGCCGCCCCCTTAACCCGGTTGCCGCTCCACCTTTAATTCTGGCGCCGCAGCGCGCTATCGCACCGCTATCGATCTCTGGATAATCATCTTTCGGTGAATGTGGC
>JAJFGE010000096.1 GCA_021776295.1 Hyphococcus sp. | reverse complement strand
GCCTTCGCCGAACAGACGTGCAAATTCGCCGCTATGCGGGGTTAATACGTCGCCCTCGCGCAGCGCCGCGAACAGCCGCGCCGGGTCGGCGGCGAAACTGGTGAGCGCATCGGCGTCCAGAACCGCCGCCGCGCGTGAGGCCAAAATCGCCAGCACCTTGCCGCAGGTTTGTTCACCAACGCCCGCCGCCGGGCCGATAATGACAGCTATCGGGTATTTGTCCGCACCCTGTAGATTGTCGCCAATCTCCGCCGCTGTCTCGGCCTCGCGCAGCATGATTGCGGTGAGATGCGCGCCATGCACGCCCGCCGCCTCGCGCGGCGCAAGGACCGTGACAGCGCCGGCGCCAATCCGCAACGCGCCCATCGCCGCCAGCCGGATCGCGCCGGTCTGGTTGGCCCCGCCCGACGCCGCCATGACATGGCCTCGGGCGTATTTATGCGCCTGCCAGCCCGGACGGCGGTACTGCGCGCTCCAAATCGGCGGCTGGTTTTCAAATGTCGCCGGCTGAATTTGCGCCGCGTGCGCGGCGGTAATGCCAATATCGGCGACATCAACGCCGCCGCAATGGGCCCGTCCCGGAAACAGGAGATGGCCGGTTTTCTTTTGAAAAAACGTCACCGTGCGCGCCGCCTGAACTGCGACTCCCATTACCGCTCCGGTATCGGCATCAACGCCGGAGGCGATATCGACCGCCAGCACCGGCGCGGGATTGGCGTTCATCGCCTCGATGAGGCCCGCGCCCGCGCCCGCAATCGGCCGCGCCAGGCCGGTTCCGAACAGCGCGTCGATAATCAGCCCCGCGCCCTCCAGCAGCGCCGGCGCGGCCGCCATTACCTCGCCCTCATAAAGCCCAGCCATCATCTTGGCGTCGCCTTTCAGCGCCGCCGGCTCGCCCAGCAGGCCAAGCTTTACCGGCCAGCCGGCCTCGGCGATTTTGCGCCCTGCGACAAATCCGTCGCCGCCATTATTGCCCGGCCCGCACAGCACCACGACCGGGCGGCGGCTCCAGGCGCCCATCGCAACCTCGCCGACCGCGGCTCCGGCGCGCTCCATCAGCGCCGCAGACGCAATCCCGGCGGCGATGGCGGCCGCTTCGGCTGCCCGCATCTCTTCGGTCGATAGAAGAATAAATCCGGTCACGCTTGACACCTCATATGGGTCGGTCTTTGTGATATAGCGTATTGAATTGAATGTTGATTGAAAAAGACTGCGAGCCATGAAAAAGATTGAAGCGATTATCAAACCGTTCAAGCTCGACGATGTCAAAGAGGCGCTTCAGGAAATCGGCCTCCAGGGCATGAGCGTGACCGATATTCGCGGCTTTGGACGGCAAAAGGGGCACACGGAGCTTTATCGTGGTGCGGAATATGTCGTCGATTTTCTGCCCAAGGTGAAGATCGAAATTGTCGTCGATGACGCGATTGTCGAGCGCGCGGTGGAGACCATAAAAAATGCGTCGCATTCGGGTCGCATCGGCGACGGTAAGATTTTTATTATCCCGGTTGAAGATGCGCTGCGCATTCGCACCGGCGAGACTGGACCCGATGCAATTTAACGGACGCGATAGAGGCGGTTTTAAAACCCATGAGTGAGTTGGCGCAAGATCAGATATTTAATAGCTTCACGGCCGCGCTTACCCGTGCGGAGAGTTTTGAGGCGCCTTACCGGCATTGGTTTATCGAACATCCGCTCCCGGAGGATATCATTGGAGACTTGCAAAAAATGCAGTTTCCGGCCCCTGTTCTCGGTGGCGTCTCCGGCAAGCGCGAATTGCACAATGATCAGCGTCATTATGTTGATCAGGAAAACATTGCACGGCTACCCGCCTTCGCCGCGCTCGCCAATGCGTTTCAGGCGGATGAAATGGCGGGGGCGATTGAGAAATTCTTCAGCGTTGACCTCAAGGGCACATTCCTGCGCATCGAATATACCCAAGACGTCACCGGCTTTTGGCTGGAGCCGCATACTGATCTCGGCGTCAAACGGCTGACGGTTTTGGTTTACCTGTCCAATGGCGAAGGCCACGATAATCTTGGAACGGACGTCTATACCGGCGACAAGAAATGGATGAAACGAAGCCCGTTCCGACCCAACTTTGCGATGGCTTTCGTTCCCGGCGATCATACCTATCACGGCTTTGAGGCGCGCGACATTTCAGGCGTCAGAAAATCCCTGATCTTGAACTACGTCACCGCCGACTGGCGCGATCGCGAACAATTGGCGTTTCCGGAACAGACCGTCTCAGTGGGTTAAGCGCCCTTCAGCCGCCGCCGGATCTCCGCGACTATTTCTGCGGTTGCATCGATGGGTGCGGCGGCGAAGATTTCTACCTCGCGAGCAAGCGGGCGCACTGTTCCGAGGCCCTCAAGCTGGTCGATGAACCAACCCAGTTTTTTGACCAGCCCCGGCGGACGCCAGGCATAGACCGCAGCGCCCGTCGCCACCGCCTCGCTCATCATATTGTGAGAATCGGCCGTGATGATCAGCGCGCGCGCATTCGCCAATATATCAATATACGGATTATCTCCGGCGCCGTCCCAGACAAACACATCCGGCCCAGTAACAGCCCCCCCAACCGCGCGCAACAAATTCGCCGGCGTGCGCCGCGACGCCACCACCGCCAGCGAGGCGAAGTTTTTCTTTGCGCTGAGGATTTTTTGCGTGAGACCCGCCACCGATTGAACGCTAAAACGCGCGCTGCCGCTGGGGCCGCCAAGCACAACCCCGAGCATTGGTTTTGGTAACTTAGCGATTGCCGGCGCCGGATTTCCCCGCGCCGCGGCAATCTTTGCGGCAAGACCGTGCGGCGAGGTTAGCGTCGAGACCACATTCGCGCCCGTCAGCCGGTCATGCATGGGCGCCCAAATGAGGTCCGCATGGCGCGGCGCAATCCGCGGGTCCTTCATGATCACTACAAAGGTTTTGCCGCCGCTGGCGCGCTTGACCGCACGAGCATAAGGGACCGCGCGCCGACCCGATGCGATAAGGAGGTCAGGGTAGGGCGGGGCGATCGGACTCGCCTGTTTGTGTGGCGCATCATACGGATCCATCGGCCCCCATGGCGCCAACCAATGCCAGGGCCAGCGCGGCGCAATCACGCGCTTTTCAAAATCCGGCGACAGCGCCCCAGCCACCGCCAGGCATTGCACGTCGTCGCCGATCTTGCCGTCTGTCAGCACCCAGATGTTCAAAGCCCGGCCCACAAAATCGAGGCATGCAGATATTTTATGGGTGCTAGCTTCCCTATGCTCAGATGTATAGATTTCCTTCCAGCGTCGCTGCCCCCTCCGTCCGCTTCGCGAACACCTCCCCCGCAAGCGGAGGAGGAAATAAGCCATGCTTGCCGCGAGGTTATTCTTCCCCCGTTTACGGGGCAAGTGCCCCGCAGGGGCGATGGGGGTGTGCGGGCGTTTAACATGTTGTGACGCTTGTGCTTCCTTGGGCGATAAAAGGAGAAGTGAGAATCTCTAACCCCCTCTAAAGAGGCGACAGAAGATGCAGTCCCGACATTCAACTTCACCTCCCTTTTTCCTATCCGATAAAGCCGGCCGCAACCTGGAACAAGCCAGCCATATCCACCAAACACTTTCGCGCAATAATATTGCGGAAAGTTAGAATATTCAGTCAAAGCATATGCTTTATTGCTGCAGTGCAATATTTTTGCTTGCCTCGCCGGTCGAACTTTGCGCATCCTTAATTCCGGTCGCTGCGCTGCCGGGTCAATCAAAGGGAACCAAACGCGGACGCAATGCGGCTCGGTGATAGACAAAGTTCGAGCCCAGCGCCTCAAGCGACCGACCGGTCGCCGGCCGGTCATGTGGTTTTTCGGCCTTCGCCGATGGCCCGCCCCATCGCAGGCGTGAGCGAAGCGAACTGCCGCGAGATATGGTAAATGCGGCGCAACCGCCCGATTGAACCCTTTAAGGAGCAAGCCCCCGATGAGCGCAGACGCAGTTTTGAAAAAAGTCAAAGACGAAAACATCAAATTCGTCGATCTTCGATTTACCGACCCCAGGGGCAAATGGCACCATGTCACCTTCGACCAGTCGATGGTCGACGAGGATTTCTTTTCCGAAGGCTCGATGTTTGACGGCTCGTCGATCAATGGCTGGAAGGCGATTAATGAATCCGACATGGTGCTGGCGCCGGATGCAGCGACCGCGGTGCTGGACCCTTTCTTTGCGCAGCCGACGCTGGCGATTTTCTGCGATGTGCTGGAGCCGTCCACCGGCCAGCCCTACGCCCGCGATCCGCGCACCACCGCCAAGGCGGCCGAAGCCTATCTCGCTTCCTCCGGGATTGGCGATGCGGCGTTCTTTGGCCCGGAAGCGGAATTTTTCATCTTCGACGATGTCCGCTGGTCGACCGAGCAAAACCGCATCGGCTTTGCGGTGGATTCGTCAGAAGGCCCCTATAATACGCCCACGGACTATGAAGGCGGTAATCTGGGCCACCGTCCCGGCGCCAAGGGCGGATATTTCCCGGTGCCGCCGGTCGATGGCGCCCAGGACATGCGTTCGGAAATGCTGAGCGTGATGAACGAAATGGGAATTGAGCCAGAAAAACACCACCATGAAGTCGCGCCGTCGCAGCATGAATTGGGGATGCGGTTTTCATCGCTCACGACCATGGCCGACCGGATGCAGATTTACAAATATATCGTCCATCAGGTCGCCGCCGGTTACGGCAATACCGCAACCTTTATGCCCAAGCCGATTTATGGCGACAATGGCTCCGGCATGCATGTTCACCAGTCGATCTGGAAAGACGGACAGCCGCTTTTCGCCGGCGACCGTTACGCTGACCTATCTGAGACTTGCCTGCACTATATTGGCGGCGTCATCAAACACGCCCGAGCCATCAACGCCTTCGCCAATGCGACCACCAACTCCTATAAGCGTCTGGTGCCGGGCTTTGAGGCGCCGGTGCTGTTGGCTTATTCAGCGCGCAATCGCTCGGCTTCGGTGCGTATTCCCTGGGTCTCATCACCAAAAGGAAAACGCATTGAGACGCGCTTCCCCGATGCGGCCGGCAACCCTTACCTGACCTTCTCAGCGCTTCTGATGGCGGGACTTGACGGGATTGAGAATAAAATCCATCCCGGCGATCCCATGGACAAGGACCTTTACGACTTGCCGCCGGAAGAACTCAAAGACATTCCAACCGTTTGCGCATCCTTACGCGATGCGCTCGCCTCGCTTGATGCGGACCGCGCGTTCCTGAAAAAAGGCAACGTCTTTAACGACGACCAGATCGACGCCTACATCGAGCTAAAATCGGAAGAAGTCTCGCGGTTTGAATCAACGCCGCACCCGGTTGAGTTCGATATGTATTATTCGGTATAAAGAACCATCACAGGCTTATAAAAAGGCCGGGCCTTGCGCCCGGCTTTTTTACGGCCTGTAACTAGAGCCGATTCACAAAACATAGAACTAATATCGTCATCCCGGACGCGCTGCAGCGTGGAGCGCTGCTGCGCAGATCCGGGATCTGTCATTAAAGATCCCGTGTCTGCGAAGCAGCATTAGAATGCTGCATCGCGCACGGGATGACGGCGTGTGGTTCGAAGTTTATTGAGCGCACTCTATTCGGGCAATGAAAACGCAACCACACTGTCGCCAAGCTGTGTACCCATTCTCGCCTGCCCACCTGCGTAAATAACCACATAGCGCCGGCCTTTCCATTCATAGGCCATGGGCGTCGCTTGCGCGCTGGCGGGAAGTTTGCCTTTCCAAAGTTCCGCACCGGTCTCAACGTCAACCGCGCGCAGATAATTGTCCATGGCCGCGCCGATGAACACCAGCCCGCCGGCGGTGATAATCGGGCCGCCGACATTGGGTGTGCCGAGCTTTATTTTCAGGCCAGCGGCAAGTTCTTCAACGGTGCCGAGCGTCTTGCGCCAGACGATTTCGCCGGTATCCAGATCCACGCCGGCAATCACGCCCCAGGGCGGCGCCGTGCATGGCAATCCTAACGGCGAAAGAAGGACTTCGCGCTTCACACCGAAAGGCGCGCCCGCCTGCGGCGCTATTTCCACATCATGCATCACCTTTTTTAAGGCCGCGACGTTATCCGTCGGGATGAGCTGCACATGATGGGCGAAGTTGCTCATATTGACGACCAGCAAATTGCGCGCGGGATCAAAAGCCGCCCCGCCCCAATTGGCGCCGCCGGCATTGGATGGATAGATCAGTGTTCCGCCTTCCGATGGCGGCGTAAACAGACCTTCCGCACGCGCATCTTTTATTGCATTGGCGCAATAGCGTTTGTCGAGCCAGGTGATGCCGAACGCGTCCCTTGCGGACAGAGTATTGGGAACAATTGGCGGCGTTGCGACGGGCATCGGCTGCGTCGGCGACAACACCTCGCCAGCTGCGCCACCTTGCGGAACCGGCATCTCGGTTATCGGCAAAAACGGCTCGCCGGTGTCGCGGTCGAGCACAAACACCAGGCCGGTTTTGGTAACCTGCGCCACCACATCATGCCTGTGGCCGTCGCGCCATACGGAATATAGTCCCGGCTGGGCGGGAAGATCATAATCCCAGACATCGTGATGAACGGTCTGAAAACTCCAGACAACGCTGCCCGTCTCACCGTCTAGCGCCACCACAGAGTTTGCATATCGATTGTCCCCGGGTCGCAAGCCGCCATAGAAATCAGGGCTCGGGCTCGACGTCGGCAGAATGATTAGCCCGCGGGCTTGATCGACCGACATCGGCGCCCAGACATTGGCGTGGCCCTCAACCGGCGGCTGGCTTCTTTTCCAGTCGCCCGCGTTTTCGGCAACCGCCTCGCGCGGGATCGCATCGAACGTCCATATGGGAGCACCGCTGCGCGCATCAAAGGCCCGCACAGCCCCGCTCGGCGCGACAACGCGCGCATTGTCGGAAATCGCCGAGCCGACGACCACGATATCGTTGAAGACAACCGGCGGCGAAGTGATCTGAAACTCACCCGGCCACAGAAGATCCATGCCGGGGTCGATATTGACGAAGCCGCTGGCGCCAAATGACGTACAGGGAACGCCTGTCTTTGCGTCAATCGAAACCAGCCGGCCGTCATTGGTCCCCATAAATATCCGCGATGTGCATTTCGTTTCAGGCGGCGCCATTTGATCGCGCCAATGCGCAACCCCGCGGCAGATAAATTGATTAGCCGGTTCTTGATCAAGATTTATTTCTGGATCAAAGCGCCATTTTTCTTTGCCGGAGCCGGGGTCAAGGGCGATGATTTCGTTGAACGGCGTGCAAAAAATCAAGGCGCCATCAATAAGGAGCGGCGTGCCCTCCGTGGCGCTGCGATGGCGCGCGTCTTCCGGTCTGTTCATGTCGCCGGTTTTATATTCCCAGGCGATCGCCAGCGCACCGACATTTTGCGGAGTTATGGTCTTGATGGCGCTGTAGCGACCGCCGCCGGCGTCGCCGCCATAATGCGCCCACCCCTCATCGGCGGGCGCGCGCTCTCCCCCATGCTTCGTGGCAACGCCTTCGATATCAAGACCATTGGCGCCGCTCAATAGCG
>JAJFGE010000095.1 GCA_021776295.1 Hyphococcus sp. | reverse complement strand
GGCGGAATTAAAGGATTTCAGCAATGTCAGCGAATAACAATAATTATGTCGTCAAGGATATTGGCCTGGCCGATTGGGGCCGCCGCGAGATTGAAATTGCCGAGACGGAAATGCCCGGCCTGATGGCCACAAGGGAAGAATTTAGCGCCGCGCAACCGCTGAAAGGCGCACGCATTGCCGGCTCACTGCATATGACGATCCAGACCGCGGTGCTGATTGAGACGCTTCAGGCGCTGGGCGCCGATGTCCGCTGGGCGTCGTGCAACATTTATTCAACCCAAGACCAGGCCGCCGCTGCGATTGCCGCGACCGGCACGCCGGTCTTTGCCTTCAAAGGCGAGACACTGGTGGAATACTGGGACCTTGCCGACAAGATTTTTGAATGGCCCGATGGCGAGACCGCCAACATGATCCTCGACGATGGCGGCGACGCAACGATGCTGATCCTGCTTGGCGCAGAAGCAGAGACCAACCCGTCGATCCTCGACAAGCCCGAAAATGAAGAAGAAGAGGCGTTTTATGCGACCATCAAACGCCGGCTTGCGCGCGACCCGAACTGGTATTCAAAAATAAGAGCCAACATCCAAGGCGTCACCGAAGAAACCACCACCGGCGTTTTGCGGCTTTATCAACGTCAGAAAAACGGCACGCTTCCGTTCCCGGCGATTAACGTCAACGATTCCGTCACCAAGTCGAAATTCGACAACAAATATGGCTGCAGGGAATCTTTGGTGGACGGTATTCGTCGGGGTACGGATGTTATGATGGCGGGGAAATTGGCGCTTATCGGCGGCTATGGCGATGTCGGCAAAGGTTCGGCCGCATCGCTCCACGGCGCTGGCGCGCGGGTGATGGTCGCCGAGGTCGATCCGATCTGCGCGCTTCAGGCGGCGATGGACGGATTTGAAGTGGTCACCATGGAAGAAGGCTGCAAACGCGCCGACATTGTGGTTACCGCGACCGGCAACAAGGACGTCCTTACCGTTGATCACATGCGGTTGCTCAAAGACATGGCGATCGTCGGCAATATCGGCCATTTCGATAATGAGATTCAGGTTGATGGCCTGAAAAATTTCAAATGGGCCAATGTTAAAGACCAGGTTGACATGATCACCTTCCCCGATGGCAAGCGTATGTTGCTGCTGTCGCAGGGGCGTCTCCTCAATCTTGGCAATGCGACCGGCCATCCGAGCTTTGTGATGTCCGCGTCGTTTACCAACCAGACGCTGGCGCAGATCGAGCTGTGGGCGAAGGGTGATCAGTACAAGAACGAAGTTTATGTTTTGCCGAAACATCTTGATGAGAAAGTTGCTTCACTACATCTCGCCAAAGTTGGCGCGCAGCTCAGCAAATTGACCCAGGAACAAGCCGACTATATCGGCGTATCGGTCGATGGCCCGTTCAAAAACGATCAATATCGGTACTAACAGCTACGTCGTTGGCGCTAAAATACGCGGCAACCGTAACAAGGGCAATGCAGAACTTGCATTGCCCTTGTTTTTGAGCTAACGTGTTACGTATGTAGCATACGTACACAGACTACGTGTGTAACCAAGCTGTACAGGCAATCTTGCGTTGCTTTGGGGGTGCTTGTGCGCCGCAGAAAATCTGCTGCGGAATTTATGCGCAAAGGAGCAAACCAGTGATTTTTTTCAGATGGATCTTCGGCCTCCCCTTCGCCGCCCTCATCACGGCCGGCCTGTTCATGCTCATGGCGGGACTAATTCAACGCCCATCCCTTGATCTGGCGGAACCGCAAGAGGCCGCCAAAATTCAAATCCTCGCGCAAAAGCGCCCGCCCCTGGCCCCACTGCCAACAAAACCAAAAGAGCTGCTCAAAGACCTGCCCGAGACCATCATTCCGCCAGCCCCGCCACAGGGAAAACCCAAAGGGGTTCCGGTTGGACCACCGCAAAACAACAATCCCGTAGACCTTGGAAGAGACCGCGGTCAGATCACGACGCCGGTCATCAAGCACGCACCGCCATACCCCGAAGCCTGCCGCAGTCGCGCCGCTGAAGGCGGTGTCCTGGTCCAGTTCGACGTCACGCCAGAAGGCAGCGTCGTCAATATCAAGATCCTTCAATCCGCCAATTCCTGCTTCAACCGGACGGTGCGCAAAACCGTTGCGAAATGGAAATATCCCCCAGCCTATCGCAATGGCCGCCCGATTACCCGCTACGGCGTCATCGAGCGGTTCAGCTTCCAGCTAACTGATTGAATTGCGGCGCTTGCCGGCTGCGCCCGGACGGTCAAACCTGTTGAAAAATTCAGTTGAAGAGCGGTGAATTTCCGTAGAATAACCCTAGCGGGCGCCCGCAAACACAGTACATATTGCGTAATTGTGCGCGGCACGCACAAAATGTTGTTTAAGCTGTGTATTTTTTGGGTTTGCCGCGCTGACCAGGGTTTGTCGGAATGCGCCGGAAGATGAGACTTTTTTGGGTTACCTGCCTGACGGCAGGCGCGCCGGCGGCCTTGATGGCGCAGGACGGCGTCGCTGACGCCGCCGCTACGGGCCTGGACCCCTTGATTATAGCCGGCGCAGGCGCTGTCGCGCTCACGGTCGCCTCGATTTTGTGGGCGTTCAGAGTATCTGCGGCGACCCGGCATCAGGCTTTGCGCTGGTCCAACAAGCTAGCGGAAATGGAAGCGCGGCTTGAAAAAGCCGACGCCGTGCTGTCGGCCCATCCCGGCCTCGTCCTGGTTTGGGAAGACGACAATGAGGCGGTCAAGGACGGTTGGGGCGAGCCTAAAATCCTCGGCGGACCGGCAGCGCTTGCCTCGCTCCTGTCTTTTTCCAACACTGATGAAGACCCGTCAGCACTGCCGGTCGACCAGCTTTTAAATTCCCTCGGCGATTTGCGGATCGAAGACGAGAGTGAAAACGAGCCCCAATCCTTGCGCGAGAAGGTCAATGATTTGCGTGCGCATGGCGTGGCCTTCTCCGGCGCTGTCGTCACCTCAGACGGCCGGTCGATCGAACTAGACGGCCGCGTCGCCGGCGGTCAGGTGGCGTTGTGGCTCACCGATCCTGCCGTGCGGATGGTAGAGGACGGCGCCATTATCGGCGCCTTCCGCGAGCGCGCCACCGACCTTCACGGCTCGCATGCATTGCTGGAGCGATCGCCCCTGCCGGCCTGGCGCCGCAATGCCGACTTGGCGCTGGTCTGGGTCAACCGCGCTTATGTCGAGGCGGTCGAGGCGACGTCGGCGGCTGAAGTTATCCGTCAGCAAACCGAGTTGGATCCGTCGATCAAGAATGTCGCCGGCAACGCCGCAGTCGAGCGCAAAGCGAGCGAAGGACGCATCATCATCAACTCGCGCGGCGAACGCCGTGTCTTGCGTGTCATTGAATCGCCACTGCACGGGTCCGGCGACGCCGCGCTTGGCGGCTTCGCCATCGACGCCACCGAGCTCGACAAAACCAAAGCCGACCTGCGCCAGCATATCGAAGCCAATCAGCGCACGCTCGATCAGATCCAAACCGCGGTCGCAATCTTCGGCGCCAGCCAAAATCTTATCTACCATAACCGGGCCTTCCAGGAGCTTTGGGATATCGAAGACGCCGCCTTGAGCGGGCGCACCTATCATGGGGAAATCCTCGACCAGCTCCGCTTCGACGGCAAGCTGCCTGAACCGGCGGACTATGATGAATGGAAAGCCCAACAACTTGCGCTTTACACGGAAGAAGTTGGCCCGCCCGGATCGGAACGCGACGCCGACGCGCCTGACGAAATCTGGCACCTGCCCGATGGACGCACGATAAGGCTGGCCAAACAGCGCCACCCGCTCGGCGGCATCATGGCGGCGTTCGAAGATATTACCGAAAAAGTCTCGCTCGAAGCGCAATACAACACCCAGATCAGCGTCCAGAAAGCGACGTTGAACAACCTCACCGAAGCGGTCGCGGTGTTTGGCGCCGACGGCTCGCTCAGGCTTTATAACAAAGCCTTCCGGCAGCTATGGCGGCTCAACGCTAAAGCGCTTGATAAAAAACCCCATGTTGACGCCATCGCATCGAGTTTTATAGCCAAGGCGCTGGACGGCGACGAAAAGCTGGCGCTCATTCGCCGCGCCGTCACTTCAAAACTACCGGAAGACCGCAAACCCGTATCCGGCGTTGAAATTTCCCTGCGCGACGGGCGCACCATCGCCTTTGGAACAGAGCCACTGCCCGATGGCGCAACGCTAGCGCATTTCCTCAACATTACCGATTCCAAAGAGCGCGAGAAGGAACTCAAAGAGCGCAACGCCATTCTTGAAAACGCCGACCGGCTGAAATCCAAATTTGTTGACCATGTCTCCTACCAACTGCGCACGCCGCTTTCGACCATCATCGGCTTTTCAGAAATGCTCGACGGGCAGATGTTTGGAGTTTTGAACGACCGGCAGAAAGACTATGTCGCCAGCGTCTTGTCTGCGTCTTATCATTTGCGCGACCTCATCAATGACGTCATCGACCTGGCCGCCATCGACGCTGGCAAGCTTGAGCTCGACCGGCGCAAAACCGATATTCGCGCCCTGTTGGAAAATGCAGCTACCTTTGCCGCGTTAAAAGCAGAAGACACCCAGATAGCGCTCACCGTCGATTGCCCGAAAAATATTGGCGCCGCCAATATCGATGAGCGGCGCATCAAACAGGTGCTGTTCAACCTGTTGTCGAACGCCTTCGCCTATACCGGCGCCGCCGGCGGCGTGACCCTGGGCGCCACCCGCAGCGACGGCGTGGTCAAACTGTGGGTTGAAGATACCGGACGCGGCATATCTCCCGAAGACGGCGCTAAAGTATTCGATGCATTTGTCAGCCGCGGCCCAAGCGCCGGCGCCGGACTTGGGCTTTCCCTGGTGGAGCGTTTCGTCAGCCTGCATGGCGGTTGGACCCGAATGGACTCCGAGGAGGGCGAAGGCGCCAGGGTCACCTGTTATCTGCCGGAGACAGCAGCGCCACAATCCGCAAACGCGCCCCCAACCGAGGCGACAAAAAAGCCGCCGCGCCAGACAAAGCCGGCGGCCAAGAAGACGACCAAAGCCAAAACCCCCAGAAAACGGCGCGCCAAGGCTGCAGCGCCGCGGGCGGCGGAATAATTTAGCCACAAGCCGCAGCGCCTCTATTGCGCCGTCATTTTCTTGTTTAAGCTTGGGCCATGAGCATTACCGCCACTCTTTTTGCGCTTGCCGCCGTCGTCTTAGCGCCGTCGAGCCAGCGCTATCAAGATTGCATCGCCCTGGTTGAAACCGATATTGACCGTGGCAGAGCCGCCGCACAGCAATGGGCTGACGAAGGCGGCGGCGCTAACGCACAACATTGTCTGGCGATCGCCGATATCGCGGCGGGTTTCGCCAAGCTCGGCGCATCGCGGCTTGAGCAGATTGCACAACGCAAAGACGCCGGCGATGATTTCATTCGCGCACGTCTGCTTTCGCAGGCGGCCAGTGCATGGCTTGAAGTTGGCGAGGTGGATTTGGCGCAAGCGGCAATCAACGCCGCGTTTGAACTGGCGCCAGGCGCCGGCGAGCTTTATCTCACCGCCGCAAAAGTCTATGCCGCTCAAGAAAAATGGCTACAAGTTGTCGCCACCGTGCAAACCGCAACCCAATCCGGATTTGTTTCAGCCGATACCTATGTGTTGAGCGGGCGCGCCCATATTGCACTTGGCGATTATGTCGCCGCCGCTGACGACGTGGTTGAGGCGCTGACGCTTGAGCCGACCAATATCGGCGCCCTGGTGCTGCGCGGTGAAATCCAGCAGACTGGCGTCGCCATTGACGTTTACTATGACGATCCCCCTGAAAAAAATAAACTTGGAAAATAAGTTTCGGTCACGACAGTGTGAACACCGAGCGGGCGGACATTAGCTCAAACAAAGACTATCGTCCGGCCAGCGAGGGTTTGTTTGAGTATTTTTTCAACAGTTCTCGACACCGGTTCAGGCGAGATGTCTTAGGTCCCCCTTCTCATTTCGCCTGGCGCGCTTGGATTTAGCGCGTGGGGCCGCCGATCTCGCCCGCAGCTTGTCGGCGGTCCCAATTTTTTCTTATCGACATTCAAAAGAAATCACCGCAAAGGCGCCGTTAACGGTTGGTTAAGGATTGCAACGTTCCATCAACTCTTGAAGCGGAAGATGAGAACCCGGCCTATGGCGCATGCGATGGAAGTTAAAGACGCCAGAGCGCTACAGCGCCTCGCGGAGGAAACTTCGCGGTCATTCAAGCCTGTGCGAGCCAAAACCCGTTCTCGCGCCGCCTTGCTGGAAATGATCGACCTACTGTCCCGCTGGAGCGCCGCCGGTCTCGCGCTCATCGCCGGTATCACCGTCTATCTGGCTATCATTGCCGGACGCGACTTTCCCGCACGCGCGCTCGCATGGACTACTTTGTTAATCTGCGCAGTCTGGGTCTGCCGGCGCTTGCGCGCGCAGTTTCGCGCAGGCGCAGCGATTGCCGCGCGCCCGTTTCGTTGGCGCGCCTCCTATACGTCTTGCCTCAGCGTTCTCGGCGTAGTTTTCGCCAGCGCCCCGATATTGCTGACGCCACAAGACGCGCCGGGCCTGATAAGCCTTCAGGTGATCGTGCTAGTGATGTTTGGCGGGTTCGGCGCGGCGTTGTTTCACGCCGCACACCCGACCAGCGCCGCCGCCTTTGCGGTTCCGGGCGCTCTCATGCCCATGCTGGCGGCCATTCGTGGCGGTGATGTAATTTTGATGTCGGCCCTGGCGGCGACTTCTGTGGCCGGATTATTGGTCGTATTCGCACTTTCTCGGACAATCGCCCGCAATGCCGGCCGGCGTAATCCGCGGACGCGATTTGTGCGCCGCGAGATAGGCCCCGCTGGGCGTTATGCTGAGAACACTCCAGTGCAAACGGCCTCAAAAAGCGCAATTTAGCCGGCTTTTTGTGACATTGCTCGCATACGCAAATTTCTCTGTAGCGTAGCCTCAAATCGTTAGACTTTCCCAAACTCTTCACGTTAAGACGACTATAGCGCCAGGTGAAAAGGTGGGAACCGGTTTTTCGCAGCCGACCGTGAAGGCGGTCGAGTCCTGAGTTAGCGCGCCTTCGCGCGCGGGCTGGCGCGCAACAGAGAATCTAGGCCATCGGGCGATTAACAGGAATTGCCCGAGGGCCTATGCAGCCATAAAGTGGGCGAGGAAAGATCATGCCAGAGGGCTTCCTGACCGATATAGACCATGAAATTCTTCAAAAGGTCATCGACCGCGCGAAAAAGACCAAAACCGGTGATTTCGGAGAAGACGGGGAACTTACCAAAGCTTTTGTCAGCTATGTCGATCAGCTGGTCTGTTACGCCACTGGCGAGGACACCATCTGGTCGAAGCCGGAGGCGCTGTTAACGCGCGCAAGCGCAAGCTGGGCGCTGGCGGCGACGCGTAAGTCTGAGGGCGATAACGTCTCAATACGGATCGAGGATGGAAAGGGCTGGAACGGCAAGCGCCTGGTTTTGGATATCGTCACCGATGACAAACCGTTCCTGGTCGATTCCATTTCAGCAGCCTTATCGGAAGCCGGCAAACCACTTTCTTTCTTTTCCAACGCTGTCATCGACATTACCCGCGACGCTCAAGGCGCGCGCATATCAGGCGACTCTGGCGGCGAAGGGCAGACCGTGCGGGAATCGATGATCCATGCGGAAATGGACCCGCCCGTCGGCGAATGCGAAATCGACGACTTGCGGGTAGACATTCAATGCGTTCTTGATGACGTCGCCATTGCCGTCGCCGACTGGGAGCCAATGCGCGCGCAGCTGGCCAGCTGTATCGCGCAATTTGAAAAATCACGACTTTCGGGCGTAAAAAAAGAAGACCAAAAAGAGGCGATAGAATTCCTGAAATGGCTTTGGGACAACCGCTTTGCTTTTCTCGGCGTGCGCCGGTTTAACAGCGCAAGCTTGGGCGACGATCTCACTCTTGTGCATGATCCGTCTCAAGATTTAGGGATTTTGAAGGATCCGACACGCGCGATTCTCAAATCGACATTCCTGCCATCAGGCGAGCTTTCTCCGCCGGCTGAGGCTTTCTTAAAATCAAACGAACCGTTGATTGTTGCAAAGTCCAATACGAAATCTTTCGTGCACCGACGCGTTCAAATGGATTATGTTGGCGTAAAGACCTACGCGCTGGATGGAAGCGTAACCGGCGAACAATGGTTTATCGGCCTGTTTACAGCCGACGCTTACAATCGGCCAGCGACAGACATTCCCCTTATTCGCGCCAAAGTGCAGGCCGTCCTTGACACGGTTGCATTCCATCCCGGCGGCCACAATGAAAAAGCCCTGGTCAATATTTTAGAAACCTATCCACGCAACGAACTCTTCCAGATTGACATCGACGCGCTTCGCGAAGTCAGTCTCGGTATTCTCAGGCTTTTCAAAAGACCGCGCGCCAAACTTTTCTTGCGCCGGGACAGGTTTGACCGGTTCGTTTCCGCGCTGGTTTTCATTCCGCGAGACCGCTTCAATTCTAACACCCGCGAGGCGATTGGCGCATTGCTGGCCACGACCTATGGCGGGCATATTATGAGCTTTGCGCCGTCCTTTGGCGACGCGGCGCTGGTGCGGGTGCATTTCATCATCAGCATCGGTCCCGGCGCGCCAGAAGGCCCTGGCGTTGGCGAGCTAACGCAACAGATTCGCGAAATTTGCCGCGACTGGAGCGACGACTTGCTTGAGGCGATGCGGTCCGCACAAGATGGCGCAGCACCGGCGGCGTTGTTTCAGAAATACGAAAAAGCCTTTGGCGCCGGCTATAAGGAACGCTCAGACTTAAGCGAGACGTTGCAAGATATCGCCTGCCTGGAAGCCCTCGACACGCAGCCAAATGTCCTGCGCGCCTTTCGTTTTGAAAACGACGGCCACGAAGTTGTACGGCTCAAAATCTATCGACGCGGCGGACCGCTGCCGCTGTCGAAGTTAATCCCGACAATCGAAAACCTTGGCCTCAACGTCATACAAGAGGCCGGCTACCGGGTCGCCGCGAAAACGGATGGTGCTGACGGCGATATGTGGATTCATGACTTCCACACCGAGCAACATAAAAACCAGCCGATTGACCTGAGCGAGGTTAAACAGGCGTTCGAAGACACGATGCTGGCCGTGCTTGAAGGGCGCAGCGAAGACGACCGGTTCAATGCGCTAGTGCTGACCGCTGGCATTAACTGGCGTGAGGCGTGGATTTTGCGCGCCGCCGCCAAGCATCATGTGCAAGCAGGCTTTGCCTATTCGCAAGCCTATATGGAAGAGGCGCTTTCCAACAACCCGGCCATCGCGCGGGATTTGGTGGCTGCTTTCCACACAAGGTTTAATCCCGCAGGCGCGCGCGACGCCGCCAAGCGGGCGGTCGATGCTCAAAAAGCCGATGGCGTAGTTTTAGAAAGCCTCAACGCCGTTGAAAGCCTTGCTGAAGACAGAATCTTCCGGCGTTTCCTCAATCTTTTTTCCGCCATCACGCGAACCAATTACTACCAGACAGCCGAGGGCGAAAACCCCAAACCCTATATCTCGTTCAAGATTGACAGCCACAAGCTCGACGAACTTCCCGAACCGCGCCCCTATCGCGAGATTTTTGTTTCCGGCCCGGTTGTCGATGGCGTGCATTTGCGTTTCGGCGCTGTCGCCCGAGGCGGTTTGCGCTGGTCGGACCGGCGCGAGGATTTCCGCACCGAAGTGCTCGGGCTCGTTAAAGCCCAGAAAGTTAAAAACGCGGTTATCGTTCCGAATGGGTCAAAAGGCGGGTTCTATCCAAAACAATTGCCGCAAACCGGCGACCGAACGGCAATTTTTGAAGCTGGCCGCGAGGCGTATAAACTGTTTATTCGCGGTCTGCTCGATCTGACCGACAATATTATTCGCGGAAAAATCAAACCGCCGGCCGATACTGTGCTGTGGGATGAGCCTGACCCCTATCTCGTGGTCGCCGCCGACAAGGGCACGGCGCAATTTTCCGACACCGCCAATGCAATTTCAGACGAATATGGCTTCTGGCTGGGGGACGCATTCGCATCCGGCGGCTCTGTCGGCTACGACCACAAAGTCATGGGCATCACCGCGCGCGGCGCATGGGAAGCGGTAAAACGCCATTTTCGAGAACTCGGCAAGGATATTCAAACCGAACCCTTCACCGCCGCCGGGGTTGGCGACATGTCCGGCGATGTGTTTGGCAACGGTATGCTGCTGTCCAAACAAACCAGGCTGACAGCAGCGTTTGATCACCGCGATATCTTTATCGACCCCGACCCGAACCCGGCAAAATCATACGCAGAACGCGCGCGCCTGTTCGATCTGCCCCGCAGCTCCTGGCAGGACTATGACAGCAAGCTGGTTTCCAAAGGCGGCGGCGTCTTTTCGCGATCCGCAAAATCGATTTCGCTGACGCCGGAGATAAAGATTCTACTCGGTATTGACGCTGCAAAGCTGACGCCGAACGAATTGATCACCGCCATTCTCAAAGCCCCGGTTGAGCTGTTCTGGCTTGGCGGGATCGGGACGTATTTCAAAGCCGAGGGCGAAGAAAACTTGCGGGTTGGCGACCGGGCCAATGATGCGGTGCGGATTAACGCCAGCCAAAGCGGCGCCAAAGTCATCGGTGAAGGCGCCAATCTCGGCCTTACCCAGCTGGCGCGCATTGAGTTTGCACGCACCGGCGGACGCATCAATACCGACGCGATCGACAACTCTGCCGGCGTTGATTCATCAGACCACGAGGTCAACATAAAAATCCTGCTATCGTCGGCGATTGAACAGAGTGAATTGAAACAAAAAGACCGCAATGACCTTCTGGCCTCAATGACGGATGATGTCGCCGATCATGTCCTGCGTCATAATTACGAGCAAACCCGCGCCGTCACGCAGATGGAGGCGAAGGCGGCGACCGATCTCGATGTGCATGCGCGGCTAATGACGACGCTGGAACGCAATGGCCGGCTCAACCGGGCGCTTGAATATCTTCCGTCCCAAGACGACATCATTACGCTGCGACAGCAACAGACCGGTCTCAGCCGGCCTGAACTTTCAGTGATGCTGGCCTATGCCAAAATGTGGCTGTTTGACGAATTGCTTGCATCCGAAGCGCCAGACGATCCCGCCTTTGAAGCTGAACTGTTTGCGTATTTTCCAGAGCCGCTTCATCATTTCACAAAACCGATTGTCACCCATCAACTGCGCCGGGAGATTATCGCCACCAGGCTCTCCAATGAAATCGTCAACACATGCGGGATCACTTTTACGCAACGCGTCATCGACACCATTGGCGTTGATTTCGCCGCCGTCGCCCTCGCCTATGAGGCCGCGCGACGGATTTATAAGCTTGATAGTTTTGCAAGCGCCATAAACGCCCTCGACAACAAGACACCAGCAAAAGTGCAGACCGCACTTTATATTGAAATTTCAACGCTGCTTCGCGAACAGGTTTTTCAACTATTGAGCCCACACCGGTCGATAGACGACAACCCTAATCCCAGCATCGAAGAGGCGGCGGCGAAATACCAAGCGCCGGTCGCGCAGTTCAGAAAAGCGTTGCCTGACATCTTATCAGCAGAGGCGACAAAGGCGCTTGAAGACCGCATTGACTATTGGGTCAGAGAGGGCGCGCCAAAAACCATCGCCCGGCAGGCAGCGGCGTTGCCGGCGATGGAATATGCGCTCGATATTATCGATCTTGCAGAAGAAACCGGGTGGTCTAACCCTAGCGCCGGTTGCGTTTACTTCGCCGTCGGTCGGGCGTTCGGTTTCGATGCGCTGCGTGAGAAAGCCAGAAAGGCGCCCCCGGTTGATCACTATGACAACATCGCCATTCGCCAGATTACCGAAGACCTGGCCACAAAGCAGCGTGAGCTGACGAAATCGATCATTACGTTCACACATTCTGAACCGAAAACCGCACCGGCCGAATGGACCCACAAGCTGCTCGCCCAATGGGAAGAAACCTTTGATGCGCCCGCCAGCCAGTTTCACGATGTATCGGCTGAGCTCGATCTTTCAGGGCCAGTCAGCGTTGGCAAATTTTCGCTCTTTGCCCGCAAAGTCGATGAATTGATTGCGCAAACTCAGGCTTAATATTGCGCGCTTAATGCCTGAAATGGCGCGTGCCGGTAAACACCATCGCCAATCCGGCTTCGTCGGCGGCGGCAATGACTTCGTCGTCACGCATGGAGCCGCCGGGCTGAATGACGGCGGTGGCGCCAGCCTCAGCGGCGCTCAGCAACCCATCCGCAAATGGAAAGAAGGCGTCCGAGGCGACAACCGAGCCTTGTGTCAATGGCTCAGACGCGCCGCAAGCCTCCGCCGCATCCATCGCCTTGCGCGCCGCAATCCGGCTTGAATCGAGGCGGCTCATTTGCCCCGCGCCAATCCCCACCGCCGCGCCGTCTTTTACGTAGACAATCGCGTTTGACTTCACATGTTTTGCAATCCGGAAGGCAACCAGCATATCATCGATTTCCTGATCGGTCGGCATGCGTTTTGTAACCACCTTAAGGTCGCCGCGCGCTGTGCAGGCAGTGTCCTTTGACTGAACCAAAAGCCCGCCGGCAATCGGTTTTATAATCATGCCGCCGGCCTTACCATCCGGCACATCGCCGGCAAGCAGCAGACGCAGGTTTTTCTTCTTCGAAAAAACCTCAATCGCGCCCTCATCCGCATCGGGCGCAATTACCACTTCGGTAAACACCTCAATGATTTTTGTCGCCAGCGCCTGTGTCAGCGTCTGGTTGACCGCGACGATGCCGCCAAAGGCGGAAACCGGATCGCAACGCAACGCGCTTTCATAGGCCGACAAAAGATCGGGCGCGGTGGCGACCCCGCAAGGGTTTGCATGTTTGATGATTGCAACTGTCGGCATTTGCGGATCAAATTCCGCAATCAGCTCATAGGCCGCATCGGTATCGTTGAGGTTGTTATAGGACAACGCCTTGCCCTGGAGCTGGCGCGCGGTCGCAACCCCCGGACGGGGATCGCCGGTTTTATACAAAGCCGCTGTTTGGTGCGGGTTCTCGCCATAGCGCAACGCATTGGCGAGCGCGCCGCCGACGGAGAAATGGCGCGTATAGACATCGCTGGTCTGGTCGCGAAACCACGCTGCTATCGCGCTATCATAGGCGGCGGTCATGGCGAAGGCCTTCAGTGCAAAACTCTTTTTTGTCGCCTCACTCAGGCCGTTCTGGGATTCTATTTCGCCAGCGGCGCGGTCGTAATCGGCAGGATCTGTAACGACGCCGACAAAGCGGTGGTTCTTCGCCGCCGCGCGGATCATCGCTGGGCCGCCAATGTCGATATTCTCAACGCAATCCTCATATCCGCCGCCGCCGCGAACGGTTTGCTCAAATGGATACAGATTAACCACCAGAAGATCGATGGCTTCAATCGCATGTTCCCCCATCGATTGGCGGTGATCTGCATTGTCGCGCAGCGCCAGTAACCCGCCATGCACGCGCGGGTGCAGTGTCTTGATGCGACCGTCCATCATCTCCGGAAAATCGGTAAGCGCCGAGACCTCGCGCACCTCAAGCCCCGCATCACGCAACGCTGCCGCCGTGCCGCCAGTTGAGATGAGTTCGATACCGGCTGCCGACAGCCGGCGGGCAAATTCCGCCAGTCCAGTCTTGTCGGAGACAGACAACAGCGCCCGTCGAACGGGAGTATGCTCGGTCATATGGTCACCATTTTCGTAATGCGTTTTAATCGATTCGCAGCAATGTCATTTGCTCGATTGATTGCCAGCATGCGCGGAATTGGAAGTCGGCGCGTTAAATTCCGGCACCAGATGGTGGACGGCGTCGTCAAGCGCATCTTGATCTCCGCTTCGCGCAAATTTGATGACATCTTCAAGCCGCGGCGTCAAAAGCGGAAGATCAATCATCGCCGGTGATGCAAGCAGAACGCCGTCGGCGCCGGTTTTTATCAGCTTATCGGTATCGAGAAAGATTTCCTCAAACAGCTTCTCGCCGGGGCGAAGTCCTGTGAACTTGATTTCAATATCGGTTCCGACTTTCAGACCATGTGCTTCAATCATGCCTTTGGCGAGGTCGAGAATTTTCACCGGATCGCCCATGTCGAGAACAAATATGCGCCCGTCATGGGTGACGATAGTTTTTTCCGCAACATCAAGGCTCGCCGCCCGCAACACCAGCTGCACCGCTTCACTGGTGATCATAAAATACCGCAAAATCTCAGGATGGGTGACCGTAACCGGACCGCCACGCTCAATTTGCCGCGTGAATAACGGCGCCACCGATCCGGTTGAACCCAGCACATTGCCGAACCGGACGGTCACGAAACGGGTGTCGTTTTGCGCCACATCAAGGGCTTGCGCATAAAGTTCGGCGATGCGCTTGGTCGCGCCCATAAAGCTCGTCGGGTTAACCGCCTTGTCGGTGGAAATAAAGACAACGGTGGCGGCGCCGTTCTCCATCGCTGCATCAAACACGCTTCGGGCGCCGAACACATTGGTTAGCGCACCGGCGCAACGGTTTTCTTCAACGATGGGAACATGTTTAAAAGCCGCCGCATGAACAACAAATTCCGGCGCATGATGTTCGAACACGCGGTGCAGATGGTGGGTGTTGCAGATGTCGGTGAGCGAGGAAGAAATCAACGGCCCATAGCCGGCTTCGCGCAACTCCAGATCTATCTGATAAAGCGCGAACTCGCAATTATCGATAAGCGCGAGATGGGCCGGGCCAAAAGCTGCAATCTGGCGCGCCAGCTCCGAGCCGATGGTGCCGCCCGCGCCGGTCACCAGAACCCGGCGGCCGGCAATCAACTTACGTGCGGCGCGCTGGTCAATCTTGCGCGGCGGGCGCGGCAATAGATAGGACAGGTCAGCATTTGCAGCTGCTTTTCTTGGCGTCTGCTTGTTATCGCGCTTGCGCAAAAGTTCAGCAAAACCGTTAAAAATATTCGCCATCCCGGTACCCATGAACAATTGCCCGACCGCCGGAGGTTAGCCAACGTATCCCGCCAAGGCCAGCCTCAAACTGCATCTTGCCGCCGCAATCCCCATTTGACCGAAAGACTGCACGCCTGCGGCTTAAACCGTGCGCCACGAATGATGATTTGCTCAGTCGATACCGGTGCGCCGCCATCACCGCAATAAGCGCCTTTGTCCAGCTCTAAGCCGCTGCAATTCGATTTAAACCGCCAACCTTCCTTGTTTGGCGCCAGCAAAATCACCGAACGCTTATCGCGGGCGAGCGAGGCGCGTATCGATGGATGCAGGTGAAACCGCCATACCGCCGCCGCCAGGACATCTTGCGGCAGGTTGGCGAGGAATTCCTCACCACGCAAATCGGCGCCGCCGGCGACAAGATAAAGCCGGCGCATGTAACGCGCATTGGCCGCCTCAGCGACGATAAATTGCCGCTCGCATTCGAGCAGCTGCCCTCTGGCGTCCTCTGCCCGGCGGTGCGCCGTCGGCCCGAAAGTTGGCGCCGTAAAGCCGTCCTCGAAGGAGAGCGCCGAATGCGCCGCACGCTTTTCCAGCGCCTTGCGCCATTGCGCCGCGCGATGGCCGCCATTGCCGCAATTAACAAAAATCCGGCTGCGCCCGGAAGAGAAATGAAACGAGCCCGCGCTCTTATAACGCTGCGCGCCGCTATCATCGCCAGTATCGACAATCACCATCGTCCGCCCGGCCAGCAATTTGTGGTAGCCGGAGTGGCGGGCAAAACTGGCCGGCGCGACTTCCGGGTTAACCGCTTTGTGAATCGCCAGCACGGCGCGACCGTCATCTTCGTATCCGCCATTAAACACTGCAAGCCGCCCATCGGCGCAGCGAAAAAACGCCGCCATCGCATTGGCGCGCAGAACCGTATGCCGCAAAAATCCCGGCGGTTGAAACCCGCGTGTTTCAATTGCTTTAATTACTGTCTGCAAGCGCACCGCGAGTTTTAACTGGCGTGAAGGGTTACGGCTGATATGGCCGCCATCGGCGCGCAGTTGCAGGCGCAATTCCCGGCGCGCCATTTCAACGCCGCGCTCGGCCGGGCCTTCACATCCGGGCAGGCAATAGCCGGCAACGCAAAGCCCCAACGCGGTCATCAACCGGTCAAAGCCGGTCTCGGCCCGGTGTGCGGTATGAGCAAGATGGCGGGTCTGGCGCGCCATCGCCGACAGCACCCGGCTGCGCCACAAAGCATCACGCTGAGCCAGCAATAACGGGTGATGCGCGCACATTTGCACCAGCCGTTCAGACACAGAATACGGGTCCCATGCATAGGCCGACCATTTTTCATAATTGTCGAGCCAGGCTTTCACCAGCAGGCGCGCCATCGGTCCTCCCGCCTCGCCCAGTGCTTCGAGATGGCGCAGCCAGGCAAATTCCTGCAGGAACGCGTCGAGCGGTCCGTCGCGCCGCGCCAATGTCCAAATCGTTTCAAGTTCGCCCTCGCAGTCGACCACCTCATCGCCCAGCGCGAGCCGTCCGCGGGTGAAAGACAGCGCAAAATCTTTATCCGGCGTGAACGGATCATCGGCCTGAAACAATAGCCGGTCCGGCGCCGGTCCGCGCAGCCGCGCCTGATAGAAGGGGCTCTCGCCCCACGCCTTCTGAACCCGGTCGAGCACATCGCGGGGGCCGCTATTGGCTATTGCGTTACGGGATTTTGATGCGCTTGCCATCGACTTAGGCTGGCCCCCGTAAAGCGCGAATGTTGGCGGCGTAACTATCCGCCCCGCCATGAAACACCGCCGATCCGGCGACCAGCACATCAGCGCCCGCCGCGATTGCCTGCGGCGCGGTCTGCGGGTCAACGCCGCCGTCAACCTCAAGCATAATATCTTTACCGCTGCGGTTAATCAGCTCCCGGAGCACTTCTATTTTTTTAAGCTGCGAGGAAATAAATTTCTGGCCGCCAAAACCCGGATTGACCGACATCACCAGCACCAAGTCTAACGCCTCAAGCACCGGCTCCAGAACTGACGCCGGGGTCGCCGGATTAAGCGCGGCGCCAGCTTTGGCGCCCGTCGCTTTGATGCGCTGAAGCGTGCGGTGGAGATGCGGGCCGGCTTCCGGGTGCACGGTCAAAATATTCGCGCCAGCCTCGGCAAACGCCTCGATATAGGGGTCCGCCGGCGACAGCATCAAATGCACATCAAAGGGCAGTTTGGTCGCCGGGCGGATCGCCGCCACCACCGCCGGTCCGATGGTGAGGTTGGGCGTAAAATGCCCGTCCATCACATCGATATGGATAAAATCGGCGCCGGCGGCTGTGACCGCCTCAATTTCGGCGCCGAGGCGGGCAAAATCGGCGGCGAGAATGGACGGGGCAATACGCAAAGGGTTCATGCGACAGACGTATCGTGATGCGGCTTTCATGCGCAAGAATCAGGGCGATGAAATCACCATAAATTTGAAAAGAATAAACCCCGCCCGAAGGCGGGGTTTATTCAGGAGGCGTCGTGCAAGGGACAGTGCGGGGACGAAAAATGGTAACCGAAACTTTGCGTCTCTTATGTGGGTTCTTAGATAGCGGGCGAATGGGGCGGAAATAAGACAAAACCCTCGAAAATAACCTTAATTACATGATAGTATTGATTAATTTCTGTTTACCAAATCCTCGCCACGAACCCGTGCGGGCTTTTTTTTCAAGGACATACGCGCTTTCATCAGGCCATAGGCGCTAACCCCGGCAATGGCCGCGCCGGCGATAAGCCCGCCAATCCACTCAATATCGTAGAGCCCGACGCCGGTCAGCGCGAATAAAGCAAGCCCGGCGATGAGCGCGCCAAACCGTAAGGGCGAGGCGACCGCCCGCGCCGCTGCTTTCACCGCACCGCTGGTGACTTCCGCGGCCTTGGTCGCGGTCTGTCTGGCGGCGCGGACGATTTTCTTGGCGCCGATGAGTTTGATTAACCCTGCCAGCACAGCTGCCGCGGCGGCGATCCAGGCGATACGGCGCGCCGGGCTCATCGCCTGACTATCGCCATGATCGACCGCGGCTGCGGTAATGGAAGCTTCGACCACCGCTGGATAGGCGGCCGCGTCGAAATCACCCGCATGCGCCGGCGCCAATGCGGCAACAGATGCGAGCAACGATCCTGCCGCCAGCATCGCCGCCTTTGCCTTGCGCGTGGTTTCCATTGCTACTCCTCAAGCTGCTTTGTCAAACAGATGGTGCGCGCGGGCTATATTTTCAACAGATTGTCTTTCGCGCCCGCCCGCGCCATTACAGCGGCTCAATATTACTCGGAGCCAAACATGGAAAAACGCCGCCTTGGGCGCACCGATCTGGAGGTTCCGGCGCTCTGCCTCGGAACGATGATGTTTGGCGATCAGATTTCCGAGGCCGACGGATTTGCGCAGATGGACGCGTGTGTTGATCGCGGGGTCAATTTCTTCGACACCGCCGAGCTTTACACCGTGCCGCCAAAGCCGGAGACGCAAGGCCTGTCCGAACGCATTGTTGGGCGTTGGATGGCGGCAAAACAAAATCGCTCTGATATGACTATCGCCACAAAGGTCACTGGCCGCTCGCCAATGACGTGGATACGCGATGGAATAGAAACCCGCCTCACTCGCGAGCAGATATTTCATGCGGTCGACCGCAGTCTTAAAAATCTGCAAACCGATTATATCGACCTTTACCAGTTGCACTGGCCCGAACGGGGTTTGCAAAACTTTGGCGGCATCCGCACGGGCTATATTCATTACCAAGACAAAGGCGTGCCGTTCATCGAGACCCTCGCCGCTCTCGATGAACTCGTCAAAGCCGGAAAAATTCGCCATATCGGCGTTTCCAACGAAAGCCCCTTTGGCGTGATGTCTTTTCTGCGCGACGCGCAAACCCACGACCAACCGCGCATCGCCTCGATCCAGAACGCCTATAACCTCATTAACCGCACCTTTGAGAGCGGTCTTGCGGAAATCGCGCTGGAAGAACAGGTGAGCCTGCTTGCCTATTCGCCGATTGCGCAAGGCGCGCTTACCGGCAAATATCTTGACGGCGCGTTGCCCAAAGGCTCGCGCGGTGAATTGTTCAATCGCATGAACCGGTACGAAACGCCGCAAGCGGAACAAGCGATCCGCAGATATGTGGCGCTTGCTGAAAAATTTGGCGTTCACCCGGCGGCTTTGGCGATGCAATTCGTCACCACCCGGCCGTTTACGACATCGACTATTTTCGGCGCCCATGGCATCGACCAGCTTGAGATTATTTTCTCCTCGCTTGAGGTGAAGTGGACCGATGAGATGGAGCGCGCGGTCAATGAGCTGCATGGCGCCATCCAGAACCCCTGCCCGTAGGTATGCTTGAGCATTTAGCATTTGGCGCTGTTGGATGGCCTTCGCGCCTTTTGCAAGCCCCGTAACCACGCGGTCTGCAGCGGAATGTGGTCCAACATTTTCACTTGGCGTCGCCGCCTGGCGCCGAGATGTCTTTGTTCGCTGCATCAAGATGCATGGCATCTGGTTTGCTCCTGTGGTCGCAATTGCCGGTCTTAGAAAAATGGCCACGACAGCACATCTCCCTATCCGGATTGCGAAGGAGTATAATGCCGCTGGAATCGGTGAGGATAACTTTTCACCAAATATAGGTTTTATGGCCAACGACCCTCTCAGGGTTGTATTTTTGGAGATTCGATTCGTGTCAGGGTTGTTTGGATTTGCTGGGGTTTTCGTTCGCCGTCATCCCGTGTGCCGTGCAGCACGTAGTGATGCACTGCTAGCACGGGATCGCTTGCCGCATTCTCGAACCAGTGAAAACATGTCCGGGATGATGCCGTTCAATGATTCAGCGTATCAAATAGATCATCCCAATCGGGGTTCATTGTTTCAATAAGATTGATCTTCCA
>JAJFGE010000094.1 GCA_021776295.1 Hyphococcus sp. | reverse complement strand
GAGCGACATTGCTGACTTGCTTGAACTAGTCGCGTCAGGACGCCTCGATTTGTCGGGCTCCGTTTCTGCGCGCTACCCCCTCGAACGCGCCAATGACGCGCTGCAACACCTGGCGAGTAAGGATGTCGGCGTCGTGCGGGTCGTTGTTGAACCATAAGGAGAGCAGCTGATGACGCAATATGGCTGCTGTGAGTATTGGCGGGAACACACCATCCCTGAAGTTTTCATTGCGGCGGCAACGCGGTTTGCCGAGCGGCCCGCCATTCGGGAAAAACAAGGGAACACATGGCAGACCGCAACATGGACCGACTATGCCCGGCAAGTAAGGCATGCAAGCCTTGGTCTGGCCGCTCTCGGATTGCACAGAGGCGACCGTGTTTGCATCATGGGCGAGAACAGTGCGCACTGGATCTACGCCGATATGGCGATCATGTGTGCCGGCGGCGCCTCGGTCGGCATCTACCCGACGAGTTCTCCGGAACAGATTGAATATTTTCTTAGCGATTGCGGCGCCAGATATATCTTCGTCAGCAATCAGGACCTGCTCGACAAAGTCCTCAGTGTTCGCGAACCGCTTTCGCATCTTGAAAAAATCATCGTTTTTGATGAAACGATAAAGACCACATCCGAAACTTCTAATGTACTTACCTTCCGTGCACTGGCTGATATAGGCCGCAAGGCGAACGAAGGCGACAAGAACGCTTTCAATGAACTCGCCAGCAGCGTCACACGTGATGACCTTGCCGTAATCATATACACTTCCGGCACAACAGGCCCGCCCAAAGGGGCTATGCTGACGCATCGCAATCTCATGTTTGAGGTCGCAGTCCACGACAAATTTCTGCATATCACTGAAGGCGATGATCTGATCTCATTTCTGCCGCTTAGCCATATCGCCGAGCGCATGCTGACATCTCTGCGCCCGATGATGCATGGCGCCAGGGTGACGTTTTCCGAAGGTCCGGAAAAACTGGCGGGTGAAATCAGGGATGTGTCGCCGCATGTATTTTTTGCCGTACCGCGCCTCTGGGAGAAGTTTCATGCGGCCATCGCAGCCGCCATGGACAAAGTCTCTCCATTCCAGCGCTGGAGCTATCATACGGCTCTTGGGATTGGCATTCGTGCGGCCCGGTACAAATACAACGCCCGCAAAGTTCCGATCTTTCTTGCCGGGATACATAGCATCACCGACCGGATTGTCATGCAGCGGGTGCGTGCAAAAATCGGCATGGGCCGCGCGCATTTCGTCATCTGCGGCGCCGCCCCCGTATCGCCGGATCTGTTGATGTGGATGGCGGCGATCGGGCTTGATGTGCGCGAGACCTATGGCCTGACAGAAAATGGCAGCGTTGCGGCAATCGCCCCGCTCAGCAAGCGCAAACTCGGTTCGGTCGGTCTCGCGCCTCTGGACAGCGAAATCAAGGTTGCCGATGACGGAGAGATTGTGATCAAGGGCGACCACGTCTTCGCCGGATATATCAACAAGCCCGACGCCACATGCGAAACGCTCAAACATGGCTGGCTGCATACCGGCGATCTGGGCCGCTTTGATGATGAAGGGTTCTTGTTTATCACAGGGCGCAAGAAAGATATCATAATCACTTCCGGCGGAAAGAACATTTCACCGGCGCAAATCGAAAATGAATTGAAGTTTCATTCGCTCATCGCCGACAGCATGGTGATTGGCGATGGCCGAAAATATCTGACTTGCCTGATCATGCTGGACCCGGTTAACGCAGAAGAATATGCGGCGAAAAATGATATCTTCCATGAGGATTTTGCCGACCTTAGCAGGAATCCGCAGATATTCTCCGAAATTGAAAATGAAATATCCCGTGTTAATGAAAAATTTTCGCGCGTTGAACAGATCAAGAAGTTTCGCATACTCGATGCGCCGCTAAAGCCTGGTGACGATGCCCTGACGCCGACTATGAAACTGAAACGTGACGTCTTTGCTGCACAGCATAAGGCGTTTATTGAAACTATGTATGTCGAAGATAACATGGCTCATGACCGGGCGTAATCAATTTACGTATTGGAGGAAGACAAAATGATCCCCGAAAAGGTTCGTCAGGCGAGAGAGAAATTTCACAAAGACCACAATACCGAAAATTATTCCGGTAGCCTGCATCTCGTGGCGACGCTCGTCGTCACGGTGAGCGTTGTCGGCTTTTGCGGAGCGATGCTCGATCATGTCACGGCTCTGGAATGGTCGACGGTTCCAGTGGTTTTTCTTTATGCCAACTTGTCAGAGTATCTCGGGCACAAAGGCCCAATGCACCATCCAACCCGTTTTCTTCGCCTGATCTATGAGCGCCACACGCTTGAGCATCACTCTTTCTTCACGCAGGACGCCACAACCATACAAAGCGCGAAAGATTTCAAGGCGATCATGTTTCCGCCCATTATGCTGCTTTTCTTTTTTGGATGCTTCGCGCTGCCGGTCGGCGTTCTGGTCTATTTCCTGCTGTCTCCAAACGTTGCTTTTTTGTTAGTCATTACCTCAACGCTTTATTTCCTCAATTATGAGCTGTTGCATCTCGCCTATCATCTTGATCCAGATGGCCGTATCGCAAGGCTGCCCTTCATGAAGGCCCTGCGCCGTCATCATACGCTGCACCATGACCAGCGGCTGATGAGCCGGTACAATTTCAATATTACTTATCCGATTTGTGATCTGGTGTTCGGCACGGTTTACCGTGAAGAAAAACTCTGAACCGAACGTCGATCACTCAACGCCATGCACGTCCCGGCTCTGTCTCCGCCAGAACGGTTCGCGGAGCACGCGCCGCAGGATCTTGCCGACCGGCGTTTTAGGAAGTTCATCAACGATCCGAACGACTTTTGGCGCCTTGAAACGCGCCAGTTTCTCTTTGGCGAATGCAATCAGCTCCTCCGGCGTTGCGTCATGACCTTCGCGCAGGACCACGGAGGCGTTAATTGCTTCGCCCCATTTCGCGTCCGGCACGGAATAAACGCCGCATTCGGCCACCGCCGCATGGGCCATCAAAATATTCTCAACTTCAGCCGGATAAACATTGAACCCGCCGGTGATAATCATGTCTTCCTTGCGATCGGCCAGATAGAAATACCCGTCCGCCTCGATGCGACCCAAATCGCCGGTGCGCAGCCAACCATTGGTCAATCGCTGTTCGTCAAGTTCGGGCCGCTTCCAGAATCCGGGCGTTGTCCATGGCGCACAAATCCATATCTCTCCGACTTCGCCGGTCGGGGCGTCTTCGCCCTGCTCGGAACGAATTCTCACCTGAGCGGATGCGACCTCACGACCCACAGAAGTTAACCGGGCGCCGCCAGCGGCAAGAGCCTGTTCGTGTTCTTCCGGCCCCATGAAGGTGTTAAGCCCGTAAGCCTCGGTCTGGCCAAACCCTGTATAAAGCACTGGCCCGAATTTTTTACCGGCGCGTTCAACCAATGACGGCGCCGCAGGCGACGCCGCATAGACGACGGCCCGCAAGCTACGGAGATCAGCGCCGGCCGCATCCGGGTGATCAAGCAGCATGCGCAGCAAAGTGGGCACGACCAGCATCATTGTGATTTTGTGCTCGTCGATGGCGTGCAGAACAGAGGCCGGATCGGCCTCCGGCAATATGACCAGCCGTGCGCCTGCAACCCAGCTTGAATCCATCGCGCGCCCACAAAAGTGGCTGAGTGCGAGTTGCCCAAGAAGCCTGTCTTGCGGCGTCAGATCAAATGTCGTTGCCCAAAAATTCATCGCCGCCGCGACGCTCGCATAGCTGTGCGTTACGCCTTTGGGCTTGCCCGTGGTTCCCGACGTATAGAGAATTTGCGCCAGCCCGGAGGGCGGCCGGTCAACGATGATCGGACTATCTGATGCTGCTCCGGCGGTCTCCACCAGATTGACAGCGCCCTTTACATCGCCAAAAGCCAGCACCGTCACCCCATCTCCGGCGGCGGTCCGTATATGTGCAACGCGTTCATGCGACAGGGCAATGACATAGCGCGCACCTGAATCTTTCAGGATAAAGGCGTGCTCTGTTTGTGTAAGAGCGCCCAGCAGCGGGACAATCGCGCCGCCCGCCCGCGCGACGCCAATCACTGATTCAACATATTCAATGCAATTTTGCTGGAGAACCGCGACACGGTCCCCCGGCGCAATACCAAGTTTCAACAAGGCGCGGGCGACCATTGTGCCTTGCCTGTCGAGCGCGGCATAGGTGACAGACCGCGCGCCCTCAACAAGGGCGATATTGTCAGGCCAGTGCCGGGCTGCGCGGGCAGGGTAGTGGGCATAAGGATGAATCATGCCCCATCACCCGGATCTTTCAGGTGGCGTTCCGGCGGCCCCGCATAATGAGCGCCGAGCGCATCGGGAATTATCCGCAAGGGAACGCCCTCTCGGATTTCCTCGGTGATATGCGCCAGCATCGCCATGCCATAGGTAAGCGCGCCAAGGCCGCCGATAATCAGCGGATCAAACTTTAAATCCGCCGTCACAGCGCCAAGCGCGCCAGCAAGATTTATGGGAATGCGCTTACCTTTGCGGGTTTCAATTTCCGCTTCAATAGCGTCGAGCAATTGGCCATGCGCGCGCCAGCCGTCAAGTTCGCGTGCAATGCGGCGCACTGTGATGACGCGCGGTTCGGCTTGCTTGTGCATGGGGTGGCCGAAGCCGGGAACCACGCCGCCGCGCGTCAGCCAGAGATCAACCGCTCGCCTTGCGGCGTCTTGTGTGCGCATGCCCCAGGAGACCGCCTCAATCAGCATTTCCGCTGGCTGCTGCGGCGAACCGGTCACGCTTCCGCTCGCCAGCATACCGCTGGCTAGTGCCGGGATGGCGCTGTCGGGATTGGCGGACGCGGTAAAGCGCGCAGCGCCAACTGCCGCATTGATAAACTGCTGGTCCATGCCACTGCGCATAACCAAATCAAACAGGGCGGTCTCGCGTTCATCGGGCAGCTCTCCTGTCAGTAACAAAAAAGCGGACTGCGTATAGGTGAGGCCCTCAATCAACTCCTCGACCGGATAGCCACGCACATGAATGCGACCTTGTCGAGCCTGACTGATCTTTGTCGTCCAGTACTCACTCCAGTCACCCGAGGCGACATATTGGCCAACATGATGTTTGGCTGGTTTTGATTTATCGTTTGACATGGTTACACCTCGCTTACGGGAGTTGAATTTAACGGCGTGAATCGCGGCAATATGAATCCATCTTCCGCCTCAAACTTAACTTGTACGGGCATGTCGATGCGCACGTCTTCTGGCATACAGCCGACGACATTGGAGATAAGGCGCGGTCCCTCATGCAACGCAATCAATGCAACCACATAGGGCGCCGGGATCGCCGGATGATAGGTTCGTCGATAGATAACGAAGCTGAACACTTCGCCGTGACCTGAAACAGGTTTGGAGATAAGATTTGCAGACCAACATTTTGGGCAGGCAGGGCCTCCTGGCAAGAAGAGATGGCCGCAATCTTCACACGCCCTCACGGTCAATTTCTGGTCCTGGCACGCACTCCAGAATGGCTCGGTAAATACCGTTGGCTGTGGCAGAGGATAAGCTTTTCGATCGGTCGTACTCATGCGTTGTCCGCTACTTTCCAAGGATCAATGTCGAATGAACATTCATGCCAAGCCCGTGCCCGCTTACCAAAGCGACCTCGGCATTTTTAACCTGGCGGCCCTCCGCCGCACCGCGTAGTTGGCGCACCGCCTCAATCACGTGCAGCATGCCGCCGCCATAGCCTTCGGCCAGTAAACCGCCGCTGGTATTCACCGGCAGGTTTCCGGACGGCCCGATCCGGCCGCCCTCAACAAACGCGCCGGCCTCACCTCTTTCACAAAATCCATAATCTTCAAGCTGCATCATGACGACAATGGTGAAGCAGTCATAAAGTAGGGCCAGATCGATATCATCTGGAGTCAACCCGGCGCGTCTGAATGTCTCCGGGCCACATCTAGCCGCCGGCAAATTGTCGAAATGATCGGGAGAGGCCCAGGTTGAAAGGCTGCCGGCCTGACCGTGCCCGAGAATTTTTATTGGCGACTGACGCAAATCCGCCGCCCGGTCAGCAGATGTTACTACCACCGCCGCCGCGCCGTCAGACATCAAACAGCAATCAAGTTTTCGTAAGGGTTCAACGATAAAGTCTGACGCCATATACTGCGCCAATGTCAACGGTTCGCGCTTCTGGGCGTGCGGGGTCCGCGCAGCGTGAGCGCGCGCAGCGATTGCGACTTCCGCCAACTGTTCAGGCCGCGTGCCCCATTTATGCATGTGCCGTTGTAAAGCGAGTGCGTGAATGCCAACCGCGCCAAATAGTCCGAACGCAGCATCATCACCGCGGCCATAACCAAACGATCCCGGTGTTGAGAGTGCACTGTCACCGTAAACGCACAGGCATACCGAACACAATCCAGCCTCAACCGCCAACACAGCCCGTTGAATGATCGCCGCGCTACTGGCGCCGCCAAGAATGTCAGAGCCTGTATAATCTGGATCAAGTCCGAGATAATGGCCAAGCGCCAGATAGTGGGGCGTGATCCCGTCAAGGATGCCCTGGTTCGGTCCCGGATCAGTGATCAACCCGTCAATGTCATCAGGACTGAGCCCTGCGTCCTCAATCGCCAATTTTGAGGCTTCCACTTCCAGATCGAACGCCGTGCGATCAGGCAGTCGGCCAAATGCAGTATGGCCGACGCCGGCTATGGCAGCTTTTTGCTTCATTTGACCCATCATACTCTCAATCGCATCCATCATCGACGCATTTGGCGGCGCTGCGCCCTGCCAATGATCGTTCTTTATACATCTTTATAGTATGTATTTGAGTGCAACTCAATAAATGAGTTATGGTCAAATTCAGGTTGTTCCTACCGTTTATTCGATTCTAGCGTACTTATGGTGCAATCAAATCAACGCCACATCTTGGTGGGTTGCATCATGAATATGCGAGAATCGAATAAACGGTAGGGGCAACAGCTGATCGAACAAGGACAGAAACCCGCGCAAACATCCCCGGATTGCTTATTTCGAGAAATCCCTAATGCCGGCCATCTTATGCAGGAAGACGCGCCAGTGGCCATCGTTTCCGCCGCATTTTATTTTTTCACTAACTAATATTCGAATCTGGAAAACTGGATTTATTCTCTTCGATAAAAGCAATCAGTTTTGCGTCAATTTCCGGATCGAGTTCCGGTGGGTGATATTCAGCGAGCATTTGTTTGTAAACTTTCTCCGCTCGCATCTCCGCTGTGTGGGCGCCATCTTCTGTCCATTGCTCGAATGAATTGTTGTCAGCGATCGATGAACGGTAAAACGCTGTTTTGAAATTTTCCTGTGTGTGGGAACAGCCAAGGAAGTGCTGCCCCGGCCCGACCTCACGGATGGCATTGAGGGCTTGGCCGTTTTCTGACATATCGACACCATTAGCATAAACCGCAAGCATGCCTGCCTGATCCGCATCCATCACAAATTTTTCGTATCCCATTGCCAGACCGCCTTCGAGCCATCCAGCCGTGTGCAACATGAAGTTAACACCGGCCAGAAGCCCAGCCTGCATCGTATTTGCCGCTTCATATGCCGCCTGCGCATCCGGCACTTTCGAGGCCGTGAACCCCCCGGCGCTGCGGAAGGGAACGCCGAGACGCCGGGCGAGCGAAGCGCCGACATTGATCGCCAAGGATGCTTCCGGCGAACCGAATGTCGGCGCGCCAGACTGCATCGACATCGAGCTGACAAAGTTGCCGTAGATAACCGGTGCGCCTGGCCGCGTTAATTGCGCGAGCGTCATGCCGCATAACCCCTCGGCGAGCGATTGCGCGGCGACTGCGGCGACTGTCACCGGCGACATAGCGCCGGCTACGATGAAGGGGCTAACCATCGCCGCTTGATTGTTGCGTGCATAGACTTTGAGCGCGCCGAGCATGACATTATCGAACGTCATCGGCGAGTTGGCGTTAACCAGGTTTACAAGAACGCAATTTTCTTCAACGAAATCGTCACCGAATAAAATTTTCGCCATCGAGACTGAGTCTTCCGCGCGCTGCGGCGCGGTCACCGACCCCATAAACGCCTTATCTGAATATTTGATATGGGAATAGATCATATCGTAGTGGCGCTTGTTTACCGGCAAGTCCACAGGCTCGCAGATCGTGCCGCCGGAATGATGCAGACTTGGCGACATGTAAGCGAGTTTCACGAAATTACGGAAATCCTCAATCGTCGCATAGCGCCGGCCTTCTTCGCGGCTGTAGACAAAGGGCGGCCCATAAGCGGGCACAAGTACTGTATTGTCACCGCCGATCACAACGCTGCGCTCTTTATTGCGTGCATGTTGCGTGAAAGAACTTGGCGCCGACTTTTGAATAATCTCCCGGCACATACCGCGAGGAAACCTGACGCGTTCGCCGTCCGCTCTAGCGCCCGCTTTGACAAATGTTTCTACGCTTTCTGGATCATCCTTGATTTCGATACCTATTTCTTCAAGGATCGTGTCAGCATTGGCTTCGATGATTGAAAGATCTGCATCCCCCAAAATTTCATAGGGTGGTATTTTTCGCGTAATGTATGGTGGCGCTTTTGGAACTACCTCTGCATTCGCTTCCGCACGCCCACGCCGCCCCCCCGTTCTGCCTCGTCTCGCCATAACAAATGCTCCCTATCCGTGATCGTTCAACTATCGTTGCGCGCACGGCGGCGTTGGCGCCGAGCACGTGCAGTCTTTTCCGTAGCCTTCGGCGCCGTTGGAAACTTCATCGCGCCTACAAAATATTCCTGAAACTTTGGTTCCGTAGCTGTTTCGAGTTTCTCGACATACTTGGCCGCCTCAATAATCCGGCGCTTTTCATCCACATTCATCAACGCCATCGCCGCGCCCATACCGGCTGCGTTGCCGATAGAGCGGATTTTCTCCGCCGGCGCATTTGGAATGATGCCAATATCCGCCACATATCTTGAATCGAGATGCGTTCCGAAGGCGCCGGCCAGCAGTATTTCGTCTAAATTATCACAATCGAGATATTCCGCTAACAGACTGACCCCCGCCGACAGCGCCGCCTTGGCGAGCTGGACGGCGCGAACGTCTGTTTGTTTGATGTAGATCGGATTGACCGGCTTATTGACCAGGAGATACTTCCAGCTTTTGCCCTCTTCGGTGAACCTTTCAGGTGCACGCTCAGGAACGAAAAGACCACTCTCATCAATCAGTCCCGCGCTTGCGAGCTCAACCATCACTTCGAAGATGCCGGATCCGCAAATGCCGATGACACAATGATTGGATAGATCGCCCGGCGCATCCGACAGCCAGTCATCATGTCCGATTATCTTGAACGCCGGCTCTTTCGTCTCACTATCGATCCGCACCCGTTCGATAGCGCCGCGACTGGCGCGAACGCCAGAACTGATCTCAGCGCCTTCAAAGGCGGGGCCCGTGGGAGACGACGCGGCGGCGATGCGCCCATTGTGGCTCAACACGATTTCCGCATTGGTGCCGATGTCGACCAGCAGCACCGAGCGGCCTTTCATCGCGTCGAGTTGGGTGAGATAGGCACCCGTCGTATCGGCGCCCACATGCCCGCCGATCAGCGGGAAGAAGGAAATCCGCGCCGCATCCGAAATCCCGAGGTCGAAATTGTGGGCCGGCGCCTCGAACCAATCCTTAACCGCAAGGGTGAAAGGCGCCTGACCAAGTTCAACCGGTGAAATGCCAAGAAACAGATGATGCATGATCGGGTTGCCGACAATCACGACTTCAAGAAGCTGGTTTGGCCCCATCTCCAGCTCTTTACAGGCCTGCGCAAGCATCTTCGCCACATGCTTTCGTATTTCATCGGTAAGGCGATGTTCCCCACCCTTATTGAGCATGATGTAAGAGACGCGGCTCATCAGATCTTCGCCATAGCGAATCTGCGGGTTCATTGTTGCTTTTTCATAAGCGAGCGCCCCGAGCGTCAGATCGTATACGTAAAGCGCAATCGACGTTGAACCGATATCCAGCGCCGCGCCATAGACGTGAAACGGCGATGGTGGCCAGACATCGATGATCTCAGTATCATCGCGCACAACAGCGATGAGCGTACGGTTATTGTCTGCGAGAACAGATTGCAATTTCTTCAGAACCCTATGCACGGGCTTTGCATCAATGCCGAAAGCTGCAAGCGCTTCGCTCAGCGCTTCACCATCACTTGGGTTGTCGTCGAGGGTCGGTGTTGGCAGCTGACACATATAGAGTGTTGTCGCCGGGTTTAGTCCGGTCGTGACCTCCACGCTTTCCTTGCGGATGCTCGATTCATATTCGCGGGCGTCATCAGGAATCTCGATGACGGCGTCGCCGAATAATTTCGTCCGACACGAGAGCCTGCGCGGTGCGGCAAGATCACCATCGGCAATCGCTTTTTTTTCCGTCGCCGTCAGTGGCGACAAATGGGCTTCGGCGACATCAACCCCAAATTTAGCATGCTTGCCCGACGCCAGTTCAATTTGACAACGATTGCACAATCCTTTGCCGCCGCAGATAGATTGAATATCCACACCTGTGCGCAATGCCACATCATAAACCCGCTCGCCGTGTTCGGCGAGGGCCCGAATGCCCGAAGGCGTGAATATGACCGTGTGCTGTTTCGTCATCTCTGAATTTCGTACCTAGATTCCACTCTCCGGAAAGGCTTCGAATTGCGGCAGGCCGTCAGTAACCTCATAATAATCACCCTTCTCCGAAACGTAGACGTGGCCTTTCGTTTTCAACCCACCAGTATTGTCGAGATTGCCCGGAAGGATGCTGATCGTATCCCTAGTGTTGTTCCGCCAAAAAAGCGGACTGCAACACGCTGCACAAAACCCGTGTTCGGAATTTTCCGAAACCGCAATCCATTTAACATCACCACCAATGCGAACATCATCTCGAAGCGCACGGCAAGCAGCCATGTAGTGCCCCGTTAGACTACGGCACTGCGTGCAGTGACAATACCAGATGTCCTTGAGGCCGCGGGCATCAAATCGGACGGCTCCGCAATAGCATTTTCCGGAGTAGGTTTTAGGCTCTGCGGCGGCCACGGCGTCGCCCTCCCCGGCCTTCGCTTTCCCCCTCGGCTGGCTGCTCACGATACTGCTTGATCCAATTCGCACAGTTTGGATCAACGCCGTTCAAAACATCAGCGGCTTTGATTGCCGGCACCAATCCTACATGCAGCGGATTAAGAATCGCCGAGGTCATCCCAGCCTGCGCCACCATTGGTAAAAACGAGGTGTTGATTGCGTGCCTGTTTGGCAGGCCGAAACCGACATTCGAGGCGCCGCATGTCGTATTGACTTTCAATTCTGTTCTTAGTCGGCGAACAAGGTGAAATACGTCCTTCCCTGCAGAGTTGATGGCGCCGATCGGCATCACCAGCGGGTCAACGATAACATCTTCCTTTTTGATACCATGATCTGCGGCGCGTTCGACAATAAGTTTGGCGATCTTATACCGCTCATCCGGATCCTCGGAGATACCGGTCTCATCGTTTGAAATAGCGACCACCGCTGCGCCGTATTTTTTTACCAGCGGCAGCACCCGTTCCATCACCTCCTCTTCGGCTGTGGTCGAATTAACGAGCGCCTTGCCCTTGTAAACGGAAAGGCCTGCCTCAAGAGCTTCAATGATGGATGAGTCAATCGATAGCGGCGCGTCGGTGAGCGATTGAACCAGTTGAATTGCTTCCGCCAGGATTTTCGGCTCATCAGCCAATGGGATGCCGGCATTGACATCGAGCATCTGAGCACCCGCTTCGATCTGCGCCAAAGCATCCTTTTCAACACGCGAATAGTCGCCATTCTTCATTTCTTCCGCCAGGAGTTTTCGGCCTGTCGGGTTAATCCGCTCACCAATCATCACGAACGGTTGATCAAAGCCGATTATAACTTCCTTACTTGCCGAACTGAGAACCGTTTTTGTCATTGAATTTTCTCCACGAGCTAATTTTCAACATTCGCTATAACGGAATCCGGTTGCGCGACGACGCCAATTGAGGTTTCGCCCGGCGTTGGCGCCCAGGGCCTGCGCGCGCCAAGCACGCCAGAATCCCGGACGATTTCGCCAACCCATTTTTCCTGTTTGTAGGCCATCAGATGAATGCCATTGACGCCAGGGAGTTCTTTGATTTCCTGCATCAATTCCACGCAAATCTTGCGACCTTCCTGTTTTTGGTTTTTTGCCGCTTCGAGGCGTTTTATGACGGCGTCGGGAATATGAACGCCCGGCACGGACGCCCGCAACCATTTTGCAGTTTTCACGGAACCTAAAACGCCGACGCCGATCAATGTAAAACACCGCTCCGTCAGCCCTATATCGACCGCACGCGCCATGAAGGTTTTCAGCATGTCCATATCAAAGCAATATTGCGATTGCACGAATTCGGCGCCGGCGGCGACCTTCTTTGCGAATTGATTAACCCGGTTGTCAATCGGCGGTACAAAAGGATTGATCGTGGCGCCCAAGAGGAGCCGCGGCGGCGTGTCGAGGGTGCGCCCGCTTAAAAACCGTGACTCGTCGCGCAGGATTTTCACGGTTTGCAGCAGGGATATACTGTCGAGGTCGAAAACGGATTTGGCTTCCGGGTGATCGCCAGCGCTGACATCGTCGCCCGTCAGACAGAGGACATTACAAACGCCAAGCGTCGCCGCGCCAAGCAAGTCGCCCTGGATGGCGATGCGGTTGCGGTCACGGCAGGAGGCCTGAATGATCGGGGAATAACCGGCGCGCGTCAGGATTGCGCAAACGCCAAGGCTCGACATGTGGCAATTGCCGCCGGATCCGTCTGTAGCGTTGATGGC
>JAJFGE010000093.1 GCA_021776295.1 Hyphococcus sp. | reverse complement strand
ACCCTGCCCAAAGAAGCCCACAAAGTCGCGCATTTTTGTTCCATGTGCGGGCCGAAATTTTGTTCCATGAAAATCACGCAGGACGTGAGGGACTATGCGGATGGGCTGTCGGATAATGAGAAGAAAGACCTCGCCGACATGTCGGAAAAAGGCATGAAGCAGATGAGTGCAAAATATAAAGCGATGGGCTCGGAGCTTTATCTGGAGGCGGATGTGGTGAAGAAGGCGAATGAGGGGTTGTGAGGGTTTTGTCAGATGGAATTTTGGATTGCTTTATTCGGTACGGTTGTTGGCGGTGCGATATCATTGGCAACAACATTTTATTTTCAACTACGGCATGAGTTGAAAACAAAAAAATCCTTGGCAAGCTCACTTATTTTTCGCGTAATGGGGGCTAGCGAAGATCTTCATAAAATACATGAGCATATCCTGAAGAGTGTTTCTGACGGTAATGGAAATTTTATTGAAAAGGATAAATACTTTGAAAGTACGCAACAAATCTTGGGCGGTTCAGACGTTCTCCTTGATTATTGCGCTCTGGAGCTGAGCCTATTGCATCGCAATGAAGATAACGAACTGGTTATGGAAATTATTAAAGTAATTCGTGCAAGGAACATAGCAGTAAAATTAATCGCAAGATATAATGAAATGAAAAGGGACTTAGATGAAACCCTTCCTTCGGTCGGCGAATTCATAATGCAGAATGGAGTGCGTCGATTGAGGTTGGATATAAGTAGGGCAGAAAACCCTGAGTTAATGGGCAAAATTTACATGGGGAATGATCTTGTTGCGGGTTTGTTGGAATTGACGACGGGAGCATATGGTGACGCGAGAAAAACTGGCGATGAGCTAGCGAAGGCGTTACCAAAGTATTTTCCAAAATGTACACAGCTTAAGAGCTTTAGCTTGCCAAAATAGTCGTGAGTTCGTGGCCCCCTCCGTCACTTCGTGACACCTCCCCCGTGAACGGGGGAGGAATAGGTTGTGCTTTACCGTGAGGTTGGTGAGCAACATTGAGGCAGGCTCTTTCTTCCCCCGTTTACGGGGGAAGTACCGGCGGAGCCGGGGAAGGGGGTTACTGTGTTTTGTCTTTTCGAGATTTTTCTATTTCCAGTGCACGAACTGAATTCCCGGCGGCATCTAGAATCGTTTCCAGAACATCGTCGATATTGTCGTAGACTTCGTTGTTCCAGAAACGGACCACGGCCCACTCTTCGCTTTCCATAAAGGCGTTGCGTTGTTCATCATGCGCAGGCGCGCCGCCAAGTCCGTGCTGCTCGCCGTCAAGTTCAATGACCAGCTTTGCCTCAATACACACAAAGTCCGCGATATAGGGGCCGATTGTATGTTGCCGGCGGAAGCGAAATCCGCCCAGTTGTTTGCGGCGAATGAAATACCACAGCCGTTGTTCCGCTGACGGCATATCTTTGCGGAGTTTGCGGGCGTTTTTGTGGGGCTTTCGGATGGGCATGTTTTGCACCATACCCCCTCCGTCACTTCGTGACACCTCCCCCGTAAACGGGGGAGGAATTAGGTCGAGCTTGCGGCGCGCTCTTTCTTCCCCCGGCCCGCGCGCGAACGCGCGCAAACGATGATTCGACCGCCTTCGCGGTCGGGTGGGGGAAGTGGCCGCGAAGCGGTCGAAGGGGGTTGCTTGCCCCTCTCTCCAAACCCTCTTACCTCCAGACCATCATCAACAAAAGGACCCCGCCATGGCAGTCGCACTCCTTTCCGTCGGCCTATTGGGCCTGCTCGTTTTTCTTCTCGGCGCGAATGTTTCGCGAGAGCGCCGGTCGCTGACGGTGACCCAGCATGAGGCGGAGGCTGACCCCAAAAGTGCTTTGCGCCGGGCGATCCGCGCTCATGGCAATTGCATTGAATATGTGCCGATGCTGTCCTTGATGATCCTCGCTTTGGGTTTGCGCCTGCCGCTGCTGCCGGGGTGGATCGCCGGGCTGATGCTTGCCGCGGTGGCGTCCCGCTATATCCATGCGATTGGTATTATGACGGGCGGAAGCGTGCACGAGGCGAATGCGCTGAAAAAGATCGGCGCCGCCGGCACTTATCTTACGGGCGCGCTGCTCTCGGTCATTCTTATCATCCGGGCGCTGGCGCTGTTTTAGGGCGCGGGACGGGGGCTTTACCTTCTCCGTCATCCTGGATGCGTTGCAATACGTAGTATTGCTGCGCTGGTCCGGGATCTCTCTCGGCTAATGCGGACCCAGCTGCAACATATCCCGGACCAGCAGTGCATCACTTCGTGACGCAATGCATCCGGGATGACGAGCGTAGATAAGAGGTGCGACCGGAAAAACCGCGTAAATCCGTACAACCTATTGGAATTCGCAGGTGCAAAAAATACAACCTCAGGAGGGTAGTCTTCCCTAAAACCTATATTTGGTGAAAAGTTATCCTCACCGATTCGGGGCGCCCTATGATGCGCTTCGTTGAAGAAGTCAGGTTGAAAGGATTGTTATTGTGACGACGCGTGCGCTTATCGATCATATTGTGCTGCTGGCTGGCGATCTTGCCGCCAGCGCCGCCTGGTATGATGCTTTTCTGGGCGTTCTGGGTTTTCGCAAAACCCGTGCGCATGTTTATCTGAGCCCGGACGATTGGGTGGTGGATTTGCGTGCGGCGAGCGATAGCGCCGAGCCTTACGGCCGCTACAACGCCGGCCTCAACCATATCGGGCTGCGCGTTGAAGACGCTGATGCGGTGCTGGCGGTGCGCGATGCGTTCGCCGCCAAAGGTTTTACGGTTCCCGAGCCGCAAATTTTCAAAGGCGAGATAACCGCGGTGTTTTTCATCGACCCGGACGGCATGCGCTGGGAAATCAGCCACGAAATTAGCGCGCTTCAATGACGCCAAGCAGATTAAATCCCGTCTTCGCTAATCGCCCGCAGTCGATATTCCCGACCATGTCGGCGCTGGCGCGCGCTCATGATGCGATCAATCTGGGCCAGGGTTTTCCCGACCAAGACGGGCCGCAGGAAATCCGTGACCTTGCCGCGCGGGCGATTGCAGAAGGGCCGAACCAATATGCGCCGGTCGAAGGCATCGCGCAATTGCGTGAAGCGGTGGCGACGGACAATAAGCGATTTTACGGGCTCGATATTGATGCGCAAACCGAGACGCTGGTGACATCGGGCGCCACCGAAGCGCTGGCGGCGGCGTTTTTGGGCTTCCTTGAGCCCGGCGACGAGGCGGTGTTGCTGGCGCCGTTTTATGAATGTTACGCGCCGCAAATCGAGGCGGCGGGCGCGTCGATCCGGTTTGTGACGCTTGAGCCGCCGCAATGGCGCCTTAACGCCGAGGCGCTGGAGCGCGCGATTACCGCTAAGACCAAGCTCATCGTTATCAACACGCCGCACAATCCGCTCGGCAAGGTGATGGGCCGCGAGGAGCTGGAGATTGTCGCCGATGCTGCGCGCCGTCACGATCTGATTGTGGTGTGCGACGAAGTCTACGAACATTTGGTGTTCGACGGCGCAGAGCACATTGCGCTGATGAGCTTGCCGGATATGTTTGAGCGTACGATACGCATTGGCTCGGCGGGCAAGACATTTTCGGTGACCGGTTTTCGCATCGGTTATGTCACCGGCCCGGCGGACCTCATCACCGGAGTGATGAAGGCGCATCAACATCTCGCCTATACCTCGCCGGCGCCATTGCAACAGGCGGTAGCATTCGGGCTTGCGCTCGGCGACGAATATTACGCGAAATTCGTCGCGGACATGCAAGCCAAGCGCGATCTCCTGGCCGAGGGGCTCCGCGCGGCGGGTTTTGACGTGTTGCCCTGCGCCGGGACTTATTTCATCACCGTCGATATCACCTCGGTCGGGCGCGATGATGACGCCACGTTCTGCCGCGAGATAACCGAACACGCAAAAGTCGCCGCGGTGCCGCTATCGGCGTTTTACCATCCGTCGATCACCGACGCGCCGCGCAATTATGTGCGGTTTTGTTTTTGCAAACGCGAGGAGGTTTTAACCGAGGCGGCGATGCGTCTGGCGGCGTATTTTAGCGAAGGCGGTAAGAGATGAGGCCAGTCAAAGCCGCTGTCATTCAGGCCGGCTCGACGCTATTCGACACCGCCGCAACGCTTGAGAAGTTTGAACGTCTCGCGCGCGAGGCGGCATCCGCCGGCGCGGGGCTTTGCGTCTTTCCCGAAGCGTTTATCGGCGGCTATCCCAAGGGCGTCGATTTTGGCGCCTCGGTCGGTTCGCGCTCGCCCGAGGGCCGCGATCTTTTCCGGCGATATTTTGATGGCGCGATTGAAGTTCCGGGGGCGGAAGTCAAACGCATGGGCGAGATTGCCGGCGATCTGAAACTCGACATTGTCGTCGGCGTGATCGAGCGTGCATCTGCAAACGAAGGCGGCGGGACGCTTTATTGCACGGCGTTGTGTTATAACGCCGGCGGCGCATTGCTCGGCAAGCGCCGAAAGCTGATGCCGACGGCCGCCGAACGGGTGATCTGGGGCATGGGCGACGGCTCGACGCTGGATGCGTTTGATGCGCGTAGCGGGCGGATTGGCGCTGTCATCTGCTGGGAAAACCTCATGCCGATGACGCGCATGAGCCAATATGCGCAAGGCGTTGAAATTTACTGCGCGCCAACGGTCGATGACCGTGAGGCCTGGACGTCGCTGATGCGCGTGGTCGCGCTGGAAGGGCGCTGTTTTGTGCTGTCCGCCAACCAGTTCATGACCCGCGACGATGCGCCCGATGATTTCAAACCGATCCAGGGCGACGACCCGGACGCGATATTGATCAATGGCGGCAGCGTTATTTTTTCACCACTGGGCGAGGTTTTGGCCGGGCCGACCTTTGGCGAGGAGACGATTTTGTTTGCGGATTTAAATCCTGAGGAGATTGCGCGCGGGAAAATGGATTTCGACGTCGCCGGACATTACGCGCGGCCGGATATCTTTACGCTTGAGATCGATCGATCAAAGCGCTCGCCGGTTCGGTGAGGAAGTAACGTTAAGCTACTCTACCATCTAGCTGCGAGGCACCCCCTCCGGTCCTTCGGACCGTCAAAAGTATACTTTTGACCCCCCGTAAACCGGGGAGGAAAGGCTATGATCTTGCGGCGTTTTTTTCTTCCCCCATTTATGGGGGAAGTACCGGCGAAGCCGGGGATGGGGGCTGCGGCGTTGCATTATGTGTTGGCGTTTCGTTTTCCTTAAGGGGCTAAATGATATGTCTAAATCCCTTAGCCCGATGGGAAGAGGTAGATATATATTTTGTTGTCTGTGTCAGGATCAACGAAAATTGGCGTAAATAAATCGTATAAAGATTAAAAACTCAAGCGCCGCTGCTCTTTTGCGTATCGGTCCAGTAAGAAACGCATGGAATTTTTGTCTTGTCGCAGCGATCGGCGTATTTCCGGGCGATTTCGGAAACCTCGTCCATCAGCCCGGCCTCAAGCGTGATCGGGTCAAGGCCAAGCCCCAACAGGCGTTGGTTTTCGACGTCGAGGTCATTTTCCGCCGCCTCATTGCGCGGATTGTTGACGTTGGTGATTTTCGCGCCGGTTTTATCGGCGATCATTTTCGCAAGATCGCGCACCCGGTGGGTCTCGGTCATCTGATTGAGGATCTGCACGCGCTCGCCATGTTGCGGCGGGTTTTCAACCGCAAGCTGGATGCATTTGACCGTGTCCTGAATATGAATGAACGCCCGCGTCTGTCCGCCCGTGCCATGCACCGTCAAAGGGTGGCCAACAGCGGACTGCATCAAGAAGCGGTTTAGAACCGTGCCGTAATCGCCGTCATAATCGAACCGGTTGATCAGTCTTTCGTCTTTTCGGGTCTCGGCGGTTTGCGTGCCCCAGACAATGCCCTGATGCAGGTCGGTAACTTTCAGCCCGTCATTTTTGTTATAGAACGCAAACAGGAGCTGGTCTTGGGTTTTGGTCATGTGATAGATTGAGCCGGGATTTGCCGGGTACAAAATTTCCTGGTGAATTTCGCGGCCGTCATCGGTCTCAATTTTTATCGGCAGATAACCTTCAGGAATTTTCATGCCGGCGGTGCCGTAACCGTAAACGCCCATGGTGCCGAGATGGACGAGATGGGCGTCGATGCCGGACTCGACAATAGCCGCCAGCACATTGTTGGTGGCGTTGATATTGTTATCGACCGTATATCGTTTGTGGTAGGAGGATTTCATCGAATAGGGCGCCGCGCGCTGCTCGGCGAAATGGATGATGGCGTCCGGTTTTTCTTCTTCGAGGAGATGCAACAGCCGCGCATAATTTTTCGCAACATTGATATTTTCAAACCGGATGTCCTTGCTGGAAACTTCTTTCCAGGCGCCAAGGCGCACTGAAATAGGCTTGATCGGCGTTAGCGATTCCACTTCAAGTTCGACATCGATTTTTCGGCGCGACAAGTCGTCGATTATAGTAACGCCGTGGCCAAGATTGGAAAGATGCAGCGATGTCGGCCAACCGCAAAATCCGTCGCCCCCGATAACCAGGATTTTCATAACTATCTCCATACCGCGCTGTATAATATCCGAGCGCATTCACAAAAAGTGTGTGCGGTTTTTGGGTTCGAATGCGCGCCCACTAAATAATCTAGGCCATGTTCTATGATTCAATAATTTGTGAACGTGGTCTAGTTTTTCGGCCCCTCAGTTTCATAGAGCGGGCGAGGCGGAATAGGCAACCCCTGCGGTCAGGTTTGTTGCGGAGATAAATTGAGCGGCTTTTAGAAGATCGCCGCTGCAGCCTATTTTCTGCTCAGCGTATCAATGATTTGGCGCAGCCGAACCCGCCAATCGGGCATGGCGACGCCAAAATCCCGCTCGATTTTGCCGCAGTTGAGATGGGTGTTGAGCGGCCGCTCGGCAGGTGTCGGATATTGCGCGGTGGCTATCGGGGCAACGGCGACTGATAGGTCCGCATAGTCAAATATCTTGTCGGCGAATTCCGCCCAGCTGGTCGTCGGCGCGCCCTGATAATGATAAAGTCCCTCGCCAGGCGCGCCGCGATGTTTCTTGGCGGCAATCGCCAGAAGCGCTTTTGCAATATCGCGCGCCGGCGTCGGCCCGCCGGTCTGGTCGGCGACAACAGAAAGGCTGTCACGTTCAGCGCCAAGCCGCAGCATGGTCTTGACGAAATTATCGCCAAATTCTGAAAACACCCAGGAGGTGCGCATTATAATTGCTTGCGGATTTGCTGAAAGCACGGCCTGTTCGCCGGCAAGTTTTGTTTGCGCATAAACGTTAAGTGGATTTGCAGCGTCGGTTTCCGCATAAGGCGCCTCCGACTTGCCGTCGAAAACATAATCACTCGACAGGTGAATGAATTGCGCGCCGGCGGTTTTTGCGGCAAGCGCCATTTCACCCGGTGCGTTTGCATTCACTTGCGCTGCCGCGTTTTGTTCCTCTTCCGCTTTGTCGACGGCAGTGTAGGCGGCCGCGTTTATCACCATGTCGGGCTGATGTGCGGTGATAGCTTTTTGTGTGGCGCCCTCTTGCATCAGGTCAGCCGCGTCGCGGCCCAGCGCAACCAATTCGTCGCCGGCTTCTTCCTGCAGGCAACGCGCAACCTGGCCGTTATGCCCGAAAAGAAGAATGCGCATAGTATTGCTGCCTTTCTAAAGGCCTATTATTTCAAGCCCTGACGCGCTGTCACGTCAAAACCGCCGGCGCGAATTTTCGTCCACCAGTCTTTGTTGTCGAGATACCAGCGCACGGTCTGGTGCATGCCCTCCTCGATGGTGACCGACGGCGTCCAGCCGAGCGCACGTTCAATTTTGTCGCAGTTAATCGCATAGCGATGATCATGACCCGGACGGTCCGTGACAAATTTAATCAGATTGTCATGAGGCACGGTGCGCGCGCCCGCCAGCTCTTCGTCAAGGATGGCGCATATCATCTTTACCAGTTCCAGATTTGTGCGTTCCGCCCGCCCGCCAATATTGTAAGTCTCGCCCGGCGCCCCCTTTTGCGCGACCAGCAACAACGCGTCCGCGTGATCGCCCACATGCAGCCAGTCACGGACATTATCGCCCTTGCCGTAGACCGGAATATCCTTACCCTCCAGCGCATTGATGATGACCACTGGAATGAGTTTTTCAGGAAACTGATGCGCGCCGTAATTGTTCGAGCAATTGGTGACGACAACGGGAACGCCAAAAGTTTCAGCCCAGGCGCGGGCCAGCATGTCCGAGGAGGCCTTGGCGGCTGAGTAGGGCGAGTTGGGCTGGTAGGGCGAGCTTTCAGTAAACGCGCCGGTCGGTCCCAGTGATCCGTATACCTCGTCGGTTGAAATATGGTGAAAGCGAAACCCTGCCGGCGCCGCGCCGGCTGCCATATAACCGCGCGCCGCCTCCAGCAGGCTATAAGTGCCGATGATGTTGGTGTCGATGAACGTGCGCGGCCCGTCAATCGAGCGATCGACATGCGTCTCGGCCGCCAGATGCATCACCGTGTCGGGCTTGAACGCGGCAAACAGCGTCGCCATTGCGGGCTGGTCGCAGATGTCTTTTTGCGCAAATTGATAGCGCTCATGGCCGGCGACGCTGGCGACGTTATCCGGATTGGCCGCATAGGTGAGCTTGTCGACATTGAGAACATCGTGGCCGTCGGCAATCGCCTGGCGCACCACGGCCGATCCAATAAACCCGGCCCCGCCGGTCACCAATAGCCGCATCACTTTCTCCAAACCTTAAGCCGTTTGGTTAAAGCAAGTTTTGCGCCGGCGTCATAGGGATCGGACGGACAAAGCGGGAGAATTTTATGAAGCCAGCCGTAACAAAAACACCATTACGACAGCCCTTGCCAAACATATATGAATAAAGGAGCAGACTATTCGGTCACTACTCACCATCGGAAGCGCGCAACCACAGCAGCTAAATGCGCCTAGAGCATCGGGCGATTAACAGGAATCGCCCGATGCTCCAGATGCTTTGTCACGCGCGGTCCCGCGCCCGAAGGGGCGCAGGTTATTACCTGACCGCCTTCGCGGTCCCGCGCCCGAAGGGGCGCAGATTATTACCTGACCGCCTTCGCGGTCGGGGACGAAAAACCGGCCTCATCCTGAGCCTGCCGAAGGGCCCGCTTTTTCGCCCGGCGCTCTAATATAAATTCGAAGCGCCAGACGCTGGTCAAGCGGCGTTACGCGCATAAAAATCAAGCATCTCAGGGAGATGCGCTTGTGCTTCGCGAAACCGCTGCCCGGCCATATTGACGAGGGTTGCAATCTCGCCGAACGCGGCCCCGGCTATCGCGTTTTCTTCGATATCAGCGCAAGCCTGCGCTAACCTCACAGCCCCGACATTCACGCTCATGGATTTCAACGCATGGGCGGCCTTTGCAATTCCGGAACGGTCCGTTTGCGTACTATCATTGAGCCGCGCCATAGCCTCGCGCGAATGCTTCTGGAACAGTTTGAGCGCGCGTTCAGGCAAGTTGGAGCCGCTCGACTGCATCGCCGCCAGCTGGTCAAGCACAGCGCGATCAAACGGCCCGGTGCGGCGTTCTCCGCGAGCCGTAGCCGGGTCCGGCGACAGCGGCCGCCCGGCGCCATCCGATAACGGATTAAGATGTTTTTGAATGAGATCAGATAGCGCTTCAATGGTGAAGGGTTTGGTCAGATAGTCAGTCATGCCGGCTTCGCGCCAGCCGCCGTCGGCGCCGGCGACATCGGCGGTAAGGGCGACTATAGGGGCCGCCATGCGCTTGGCTTGCGTCTCGATTTTTCGGATCGCCCTTGTGGCTTCAAAACCGTCCATTTCCGGCATCGAGCAGTCCATCAAAATCAGATCAAAAGCGATCTCCCGCGTCGCCGTGACAGCTTCGCGGCCGTCAGCAACCAATGTCGGAACCAGGTTAAGACGGGTCAGCGCTTCCTTGACCACCTCACGGTTTACCGCGCTGTCGTCAGCAGCAAGGACACGTTCACGGTTGAAGATAGCGGCAATCCCGCTCGGTTCTTCTGCGTAGCTGAGGGCGGCTTTACCGCGTAGCTTATTATCAAATATCCGGCCGATCTGATCCATGACCTCGCGGCGCGATAGCGGTGCGATCAAGAGATCCTCCGCAACGCTGCTCGCCAATAGCCGGTCGGGCGCTGCATCTCCAAGCTCGCTGACGCAAATGCGCGCCGGCGCCCATTGATTGGGCCCGCCTTTGGCGGCTTTTTGGAACGCATCAAGAAACACCGGGTCGGCAAAAATCATGTCCACATAGGCAAAGTCCGCACCGATCGGGCTGTTGCGATCGATGACCTTCGCCGAAATGCGCGCCTCTTCCAGATAACGCGACAACACTGTCGGGGTTGTGGTGCCGTCTATGGCGATGATCGCACGTCTGTCGTCCTCTGCGCGACGCGGCCGCATCGGCGCCGCCAAGATCTCGGCTGGAAAACGGAAGTAGAAATGCGAGCCTTTTTTTTCCCGGCTGGAAACGCCAATCGATCCGTTCATCGCTTCAACCAGCCGGCGGCTAATAGCAAGACCGAGGCCGGTGCCGCCAAATTTGCGCGTTGTTGACTGGTCGGCCTGCGAGAACGCTTCGAAAATTGCCTTTTGCTTATCCTCAGCGATGCCAACGCCGCTATCGGAAACTGAAAATTCGATCATGCATTCGCCGCTATCGGCCGGCAGGCGTTTTGCGGAAACCACCACATGGCCCTGTTCAGTAAATTTCAGCGCATTGTTAACGAGATTGGAAAGAATTTGGCTGATCCGGACCGGATCGCCGGTAATCAATTCAGGCGTTGACGGCGCAACATAAGCGGATAGATCGATGCCCTTGCTGGTCGCCCTCTCCCAGAAAAGCGCCACAACATCGTCGATAATCTCGACCGGCCGCAGCGGGATTTCCTCCAGGTCAAGTTTGCCGGCCTCAATTTTGGAAAGGTCAAGAATGTCGTTGATGATCGCCAGAAGGCTTTGGCCAGATTTTGAGATGACGTCCGCATAGCGTTTTTGCCGCGGCGGCAGTTGGGTTTTGCTCAACAGCTCGGCCATCACCATCATGCCATTCATAGGCGTGCGGATTTCATGGCTCATGGTCGCCAAAAATTCAGACTTGGCGATGCCGGCCGCTTCCGCAACTTCCTTCGCGGTTTGTAACTCGCGGGTTCGACGGTGGACGATTTTCTTCAGGTTGCGCTGGTGAACCTGAAGTTCACCATCACGTTGCTGAAGCTGGTCCAACATATCGTTAAATGCGTCAATCAATTGCCCGGGCTCGTCATTGTTTTCGCTGGGCGCGGCGCGCATCGAAAAATCACCGCTTTTGCGCACCTCGCCCATCACTTCTGCAAGCGCGAGAATGGGATCGGTGATCGACCGCTGCATTTTCAAGGCGATCAATAACCCGATGCCGCCGGCAAAGATGCCGGCCAGGAGCGCATCGTAAATCAGCGCGCCGAATCTTTGATTTAGTCCAGGCGTTGCCGCATGAATAGTAAGTACACCAATCTTCTCGCCGCTATGGGTTATTGGCGCGACTGAGATGACAGGCTTTGCGGCAAGAAAGCTGGCAAGCTTGGCAAAACGCATATACGTTGCGTCATCGCCGACCAGCGGTTTTTCGACGCCATACTCGATAATGGCGTCACCGCTCATATTGTCTATACGGACAAAATCTATTGTCGCGATTCCGGCAATCGTTGTAACCGCGCTCAAAGTCCCCGGCCGGTCACCAGTCGCCATAGGCTCTGAGATCGCGGACGCAAGAATTTTTGCGGTCGCATCAAACGCGTCACGCTCGCCGCCGCCATGTTGTTTTGCCTCGCGCAAGACGGAAGACAAGGCAACGATCGCAACCGTTCCGAATATAGCAACGATGACCAGCGCAGTAAGCCGGCTGCGCAGCGAAATAATACGCTTTTTCACCTAAGTTCCTTGCCCCGCTAATCGGACGCCAAGAATGCCTTCTTCTGCGACAAGTAATTGCTTAAATTGCTTGCTATTTACTTTCCCGCGGGCGACAGCAATCACTTTTTAAGGAACCTTTGCTTAACTAATGGCGTCGCAGGCCGAATGCCGAGATCTTTGCCTATGAAAAGGGGCTTGTTTGTGTCCTCAGCGCCTAGGGTTTTACTGGTTGATGACGATCCCATCATGCGCGAGCTGGCGTATGAAAAGCTCACTGCTGCGCATTATCGGGTATTGACAGCAGAAAATGGCGTAGACGCACTTTCTATCTTGAAAAGCGACGGCGCCGATCTGGTCATTTCTGATCTTGAAATGCCGCTTATGGACGGGTTTGGACTCACCCAGGCTATTCGCGCCGAGCGCGCCATCGCCCAAATTCCGGTTATCGTTATCACGGCAAGTGATCACGCTGACGCGGTGGATCGTGCTTTTGCCGCTGGCGCTACGTCATTTCTGGCAAAACCGATGAACTGGACTTTGTTCAACCAGGCAGTAAAATTTGTGTTACGCGCGAGCAATGATCAACGCGCTTTGCGCTTGGCGCGTGACCAGGCTGAGGCGGGCGCCAAATATAAAGATGGGCTGATGTCGGTTATGAGCCATGAGCTTAGAACGCCGCTCAACGCCATTATCGGTTTTGGCCAGCTTTTGGGCGAGCGCTTCGCCCAGCAAAACGACCCTCTTCATAAAGAATATGCAGACTATATCATCGATGGCGGCAAGCGGCTTCTCAACACCATATCGGATATGTTGCTTGCCTCTGACGCCGGATCCGGACCGATTGCCATTGCAGAGGCGGACACGACAGTTGGCGATATCATCGCCGCCGCCAGAACCATTTCCGCCGCTGTTGTCGCGACCGCCCAAACGCAAGTCGTTGAGACAGTTCAGGACGCTAACCTCACCATCAACTGTGACCGGCGACTGCTGGCGCGGGCGCTTTCAAAGCTGATTGAGAATGCCGCGAAATTCTCGCCGCGCGGCGCAAAAATCATTATCGGCGCGGCGCTGACCAAAAAGGGCGACCTTGCGCTATTGGTGAAGGATACCGGCCCGGGGATGGCGCCAGACCGGTTGAAACAGGTTTTGGCGCCGTTTACGCAGTCGGATATGTCGCTGACACGTTCCGAACAGGGGTTGGGCCTCGGCCTGCCGCTCGCTGGAGCGATCGCGCGCGCCCATGGCGCGCAGCTTAAAGTGAACTCTACCGTCGGCCTTGGCACTCGTGCGGTCATCGTGCTGAGCGCTCAGCGCATGCGTTCGCCAGCCGCCAGGGGCGCCAGAAACGCCGCGTAGCCGGCGCCGCTTTAGCTCTTCTAATTGCCAGCGCATCTGAAAGGATCTAAGCGGGGACCAAAACGGACGGTCTTCGGACCGTCCGTTTATGATCGCCGAGCCAGAAGATTGTTAAAATTTGAACCATGTCCTTCATGCGATCTCAAAAGGTCTTGTCTTGAGTTAACCTGGGCAAAATGGCGAGGCGTGCGATGGGATTCGGTGATAAAAAACCGGTAGCGCAGATCAGTCTGGACAGGTTGGCTGCGGTTGCTGGCGGCGTGGTTGAAATAGCCGAACCAGTGGACGTGCGTCCGGTAAGGCCGGTTATGCTTGGACCGGATATTTCGCGCATTCGTAAAACCAATATGGTCGACGAAACGCCAGAAGCACACAAACGTCGCCTTGCAGCCAAGACCGTTAATTATTCAATAACATTCTTTGTGCGAATTATTATTTTTGCTGCGGTGGTTTATTATGCCTGGGACAAGCACCAGCTTACGGGACAGATCCATCGCGGCGTGGTTATAGGCTTGCTGGTGATGGCCGCCGATTTCGGGCGGGTCGCCTTAAAAGCCATGACCCCGGGCTCAAAATAGGCTGCGCCGGGAGACCGGCAACAGGTCTGGACCGCCAGCCTGTCTCATCGGTTTGTGAACGGGCGTGACCGCATTGGCCCTTGGAATTTCTTAATTCAGCCCTAAATCCTCCTTCATTGGCGGCGAGGCTTGCCCACGCCACCGGTAAGGAGAGAGACCATGGGCGTTATAGAAATCGCATTAATCAGTTTTATCGCCGTCAATTCTGTCCTTGGCGTAATGAGCTTCGTTATAGCCCGGCGCAATTAAAGCCTTCCCCTCGCGCCCAATTGGCACGGCCTTTGGCGTTGGTTTGTGCTCAGCGGGCTCCGCGTCGCATCGCGCAACTGTGTAATCCTTCAACAAAATCAATGAGC
>JAJFGE010000092.1 GCA_021776295.1 Hyphococcus sp. | reverse complement strand
CGATGGCGCAAGATGCCCTTGCCGAAATCGCGGCGCTCGGTGCGCGTGGTCTCCATGCGGATACTGTTCAGGGCGCTCGCGCGCTTTATGCGGAGAATGATGTTGATCTCATCATCCTCGACCGGATGCTCGCCGACAGTGAAGATGGGCTGGCGTTGCTCTCCTGGTTCAAAGCGCTGGAGGCGCCGGCGCCCGGCGTGCTTGTCGCCAGCCGCTTGTCTACGACGGATGATCATATTCGCGGGCTGGAGCTTGGCGCCGACGATTATATCAACAAACCGTTCGAGATGCGTGAACTGGCGGCAAGGCTGAAAGCGCTGGCGCGCCGGGTAGACGCGACACGATCGCCGAAAACGGTTCTGATCTGGGGCGATCTGGAACTTCGTACCCTTAATGAGCGCGCCTTATGGAACGGCGGCACGATCGAACTGCGTCCGCAATCGTTCAAAGTCTTACATGCGCTCGCCCTTCACAAGGGCGACTATGTCAGCCGCGAGGCGCTGTGGCGCGCAGTTTGGCCGGAGAATAAAAACCTGCCACCGCAAGACCCGGTTATCAATACGGCGATTAACCGTCTACGGACGGGTTTGAATAAAGCAACAGGCTGCATCGAAATCGTAAGCGAAGACCTTGGCTATCGGCTTGTCATCAAGGAATGAGCGAACATGTCTGATGTAAAAGACCAGCCATCACATATGCCATCTTCAGGAAATATCCGTCGACCTTTATTCCGGCAGGTTTTGCTTCTTAACCTGACCTTGTCGCTGTTGCTGGCGGGTGCGGCCGTCGCGGCGGCGTTTTTCGCTGTTGGAAAAGCGGTGGAGGCATCGGCGCGCGCCGACATCGAGGCGGAAATTCATACTCTCGATCAGCATGGACAAATGAATCAGGGGAAACTACCCCATGAGGGATTCGGTTATGCGAAGGCCATCAGCTTTCGTATCCTTCCGGATGAAGATGAAAGGTCTCTCGACTTTCGCCTCATGCCGGAAGAGGGCGAAAAGCCTTCACTATTTGTCTATCTGCTCATTCGCAAGGATCAGTCGCTTGTTGTCGGCAATCTGGCAACATGGCCGGACGGCGTCTCATATAAAACTGGATGGAGCCGCTTTGACGGCGCCGCGGCCGGCGCCGTGCCCGGCGCCATTATCGCGAAAGTTAAATCCGTCCACAATAAGCGCTTCACACTGATCGTTGGGCGCCGGCTGGCGGCCTATGATGCGCTCTATCGGGGGTTTATCCCCGCTATGGTCATCATCGCGCTCGCTATGGCGGCGGTGTCCGCCTTTTTCACCAGTCTTTTTGCGCGTAGTTTCAATGCCCGTGTCGGCGCGCTGAATGGAGTCTTCCGCGAAGTTCGCAGCGGCGCTGTTGATGCGCGGGTCTCGAACGCATCACTGAAGCAAGGCGATGAGCTAGCGCAACTCGGCGCCGAGATTAACGCTGCCCTTGATGAAATTGCGCGGCTAATGAAAGGTCTTGATGCGGTCAGCCAGACCGCCGCGCACGAGTTGAACAAAGAGGTAGAGCGCCTGCAACAACTGGCGGCTGAAGCGGGCGATCAAAAAATGAAAAGCGCAGCCGGTGCGTTGCTCGCCTTATTGCGTGAAATTCTGGAGCTAGCGCGGATTAAATCGGCGCCCGGCTATGAGATGCAGCTCATAAATCTAGGTGACTGCGTAGATGAAGCGATTACGCTCTATAAGGACGCCTATGAAGACAAGGGCGTTTCGCTGACCGCACCAACCTCCAGCCCAGACGTGACAATCCTTGGACGGGCGCCGTTGATCACCAACATGATCGCCAATTTATTGAACAATGCCTTGAAACACACGCCACGAGGCGGCGCGGTGACAGTGACGATCAGGACCGATGATGGCGCCGTTACGTTAAGCGTTGCCGACAACGGAGCAGGAACGGATACGGACGATATCGGCGAGCTGATAGCACGCGGTGCGCGCGGCCCCGTCGCCGGTTACGGTTTTGGTCTGCGTTTTGTACAAGCCGTCGCGATCCGGCATGGGGGCCGGGTGACGTTGAAAAACCAAGAGCCGGGTCTAGTAATCGCTATCATCTTCCCGGGAAATGTTAAGTGACCGGGCACAAAATTCTTGGTGTATTTTACCACGGGCCAAATCGAGCAAATGCCGATACGGCATTGTCTTTCATGGGCAATGACGAGTGTTAGCTGGCGTTAGATTTCCAACGGCATCTTGTCTCGCATTTAGAAAAAATTCAACGAGCTGTCCCAGATGTTTAAAACATCTACGATGGCGGGATGCGGTTAAAACATTCAAAATTCACGCATAGCAAAGGAGACTTTGCAATGAGCGAATTAATCTGGTTATCGAACAAACAGCTGTCACGGATCGAGCCATATTTTCCGCTTTCCCATGGCGCGGTGCGCTGAAGAAATATGGTCCGCATAAGACTGTACCTGTCCCGGATCATTCCCACTCGATCGTCCCCGGTGGTTTTGATGTCACGTCATAAACAACCCGATTAACGCCGCGGACCTGGTTGATGATGCGGGTTGCACAGGCGCTGAGAAACTCATGGCTGAACGGATAATAATCCGCCGTCATGCCGTCGGTTGAGGTGACGGCGCGCAGCACCAGTACATAATCATAAGTGCGCCCATCGCCCATAACACCAACCGTCCGTACCGGGAGTAAAATCGCGAAAGCCTGCCAAATATCGTCATAAAGTCCGGCTTTGGCAATCTCATCGAGATAGATCGCATCCGCCTTGCGCAATATATCGGCCTTTTCTTTCGTCACCGCGCCGGGAATTCGGATCGCCAGGCCCGGCCCCGGAAACGGGTGGCGGGCGACAAAATGATCCGGCAGTCCTAGCTCCCGCCCCAACGCACGCACTTCGTCTTTGAAAAGCTCGCGCAACGGCTCGACCAGTTTCAAATTCATGCGCTCCGGTAGCCCGCCAACATTGTGGTGCGACTTAATCGTCACGGACGGCCCGCCGTCGAACGAGACGCTTTCAATCACATCCGGGTAGAGCGTTCCCTGCGCCAGAAATTCGACATTCTCAATCTTGCCGGCTTCCTCGTCGAAAATATCGATGAAGGTCGCGCCGATAATCTTGCGCTTTTGTTCCGGATCATCGACGCCCGCCAGTTTGTCTAAAAACAGCGCTTCGGCCTCCACATGAACAAGCGGAATATTGTAGCTGTCGCGAAACAGGCGCACGACCTCCTCGCCCTCGCCAACACCGTCAATATTTTGGCGCATCAAACCGGTATCGACGAAAACACAAGTCAGCTGCTCACCGATCGCCTCATGGATCAAAACTGCGGCGACGGAGGAATCAACGCCGCCGGATAGCCCACAAATCACCCGAGCGTCGCCGACCTGTTCGCGGATCGCCGCAACCGCCTCGTCACGGAACGCCGCCATGGTCCAGTCGCCGGAAAGCCCGGCGATGTTGTGGGTGAAATTCCTGAGCAGTTTGGCGCCGTCGGGCGTGTGCATCACCTCCGGGTGAAACATCACGCTGTAAAACCGGCGCGCCTCGTCAACCGCAATCGCGAAGGGTGCGTTTGGCGAGGTTCCAATGACCTTAAACCCATCGGCCAATCTGGTGACCCGATCGCCATGGCTCATCCATACGGGGTATTTCTTGCCAACCTCCCAAATGCCTTCGAACAGCGGGCTTGTCTGGTGAATTTCAACATCAGCGCGTCCGAATTCGCGTTCGTCGCTCGGTTCAACTTCGCCGCCAAGCTGGACAGCCATGGCCTGCTGACCATAACAAATCGCCAATACCGGCACGCCAATCTCGAAGATTTCCTGCGCCGCCCGCGGACTGGTTGCGCTTTTCACGCTTGACGGTCCGCCGGAAAGGATCACCGCCTTCGGCGCATATGCGTCCAGAAATGCCGCATCGACACGGTTGAACGGATGAATTTCACAATAAACCCCGCTCTCGCGCAGTCGCCGGGCGATCAGCTGCGTCACCTGGCTGCCAAAATCGACTATCAGGGCGCGTTCGTGGGTCGTGGCATGAGGGTCAATGGTCATGGCGCCTTCGCATAAGGGAGTCTTCTCCCGCCGTCACTAGGGGACTCGCGTCTTTTATGAGCCCAGCAACCACGGGGCCTGCAGCCGAATCTGGTCCAACATTTTTCTGTCGCGATCGCCCGCTTCAGTGATAGCGCTGGCGCCGCCTGTCGCCGGGCTATCTTTATGCGCTGCATCTCGATGCGTTGCATCTGGTTTGCTCCTTTGGCCGCAATTGTGGATGTTGAAGAAATGTGACGACCACACCTCTCCATATCCGTGTAAAGGAGTATAGGGCCGCTGGAATCGGTGAGGATAACTTTTCACCAAATATAGGTTTGATGGCCAACTACCCTCTCTGGGTTGCAAAATCGAAGATTCAATTCGTGTTGTAGTTGTTTGGATTTGCGCCGCTTTCTTTTGGGCTCAAGAGCCCCCTCCGTCACCTTCGGTGACACCTCCCCCGTAAACGGGGGAGGAATAAGGTTGAGCTATAGGCTGCCTCTTGTCTTCCCCCATTTATGGGGGAAGTGGCCGCGAAGCGGTCGAAGGGGGCGCTCTGGAGAACCATAGAAATCGGCATGCACAGGTTCAACTCCCCCGCTACACCCTCGTCAGCACCGCAACAAAAAATCCGTCGGCGCGGAGTTTGTCCGGCGTCAGGCGCAGCGCGCCGTCGGGCGTGATGCACGGGGCCAGCACCGCCCGGCCTTCTTCAGTGATGATCCCGCTGGCGGTAATTTGTTCGATTACGGATGATGTGGCGAAATCTGAATGCTCGGCAAGGAAAGCCTCGATGCGATCCTCGTTTTCTTCCTTCAAAAATGAGCATGTCACCCACACCATGCCTCCGCCGGGCTTGCAGTACCGCGCCGCCTCGCCCAGCACTTTGTCCTGTTCGTCCATGCGCCGGGTGAGTTGCGCTTGCGTAAGGCGCCATTTTGTGTCCGGGTGACGCCGCCATGTGCCGGCGCCGGAGCAAGGTGCATCGACAAAGACGACGTCCATCTTGTCTTCAAGATCGTCCAGCCCCTCCCCGGCCGCGGGCGAGCGTATTTGCAGGTTTCTGAGCCCTGCACGCTTGGCGCGATGAAACAGCGGCTTTAATCGCCGTGCATCATTGTCATAAGCGTAGAGTTGGCCGGTGTTTCCCATCAGCGCCGCCAGCGCCAGCGTCTTGCCGCCGCCGCCGGCGCAATAGTCCAAAACCTGCGCGCCTTTGATCGCGCCCGCAGCCGCCGCGGCGATCTGACTGCCAAGATCCTGCACCTCAAGCCAGCCTTTATTATAGGCCGGAATGATGGTGACCGCCGGCGCGCGCTCCGCCGGGTCCGGCGCGACAATGCGCGCGGATGTCGTCAGTATGGGAACGGCCTCACTCTGAACACTCTTTAATGCCTTTAGCGATTTTTCCGGTTCGGCTTTTAATGTATTGAGGCGCAAATCGACATCGGCGCGGGCTGCGAAGGCCGACATGATCGTCGCCGCCTCATCGCCCAAGGCGCGGGTGATGTGGGGCGTAAGCCATTCGGGGAAGTCGCCCGATATATGAGGCGCTGTTTCCAATTCCCTCTCATCCCCGCGCGCGAACGCGCGCTGTTTATGGTCTGACCGCTTTGCGGTCGGGAGGGAATCCAGTTCTTCTTGCGGCTGGATTCCCGCTTCCGCGGGAAAGAGCGGAAGAGAAGTCGACAAGGATTGAATCTCATCGTCACTCAACGCCCCGGCGCCATGCGGTTCTTCTGCAGCAACTTCACCAAGTTCCCCAACCGGCATGCGCCACAAAAACCGTATCGCGCCAAGCGCCAGAGCACGCGGGTTGTCGTCGCCCATTGCCGCAGTCAGGGAATTTTTCTTGCGCAACACATCAAGACACAGGCCCGATATCCACGCCCGGTCCTTAGCGCCGGCATAACGGTTGCCGCGCGCCCAGTCCGCCATCGCTGTTTTCAGCGGCACACGGCGACTGTTGAAGTCGGTCAGAATTTCAATCGCCGCTGTAAGCCGGCCTGCAGTTTTCATGACGCATCCTGATTGAGGCCAAGCTGTTTTTGCAATTTCTTTGTCAGGCCCAACGACACGATGCGGTGACTTTCGCTAAGATGCGCGCGCAAATCCTTATCGGATAGGCCGGGCTTGGCGTAATGCTGGATCCATTTCATCCCACGCGACGCCAAATAAGGCGCGGGACGCAGACCCGGGCGGTCCTTCAGAACTTCAAAGGCGATCTCAGACACTTTAAATGTCACGCCGGTCACGCCGTCATCGTTCCAGCCGCCAACCGCGAACATCTTACCGCCAACCTTCCACACATGCGCCCCGCCCCATTGCACAACATGCGTCGTTTTCGGCAGTGATTTGCAAAACGCATTGTAGTCTTCATAGGTCATTAATTCGCAGTCGGATAATTCGGCGCTTCGCGGGTGATGGCGACGTCGTGGACGTGGCTTTCTTTGAGCCCGGCATTGGTGATTTTGACGAACTTGGCGCGGGCCTGCATCTCAGTGATGGTTGGCGCGCCGACATAGCCCATGGAGGCTCTGACGCCGCCGACTAGCTGGTGCAGAATTGGACCGATGGCGCCTTTGTAAGGGATGCGTCCCTCAATCCCCTCCGGCACCAGTTTGATTTGCTCGGTGACATCGGCCTGAAAATAGCGGTCCGCAGAGCCGCGCGCCATCGCCGTGATCGAGCCCATGCCGCGATAGGATTTGTAGGAGCGGCCCTGATAGAGGAACACCTCGCCCGGGGCTTCATCGGCGCCAGCCAATAACGAGCCGATCATCACGCAGTCGGCGCCGGCTGCAATCGCCTTGGCCGCATCGCCGGAAAATTTAATCCCGCCATCGGCGATCACCGGAATGCCCGCCTCGCGGCAGGCGCGCGCCGCGTCTGATACGGCGGTCAGCTGCGGCACGCCAACGCCGGCGACAATGCGGGTTGTACAGATCGACCCCGGCCCGATGCCAACCTTGACCGCATCAACGCCAACATCAGCCAGCGCTTTAGCGCCGTCATAGGTTGCAATATTACCGGCGATGACTTGCGCTGTGGGCAGATCGCGTTTGATGCGGGCTACCTGTTCGATAACTTTGGCCGAATGGCCGTGCGCAGTGTCGATGACCACCACATCGACGCCGGCCTCGACCAGCGCCAGGGCCCGTTCAAAGCCCGCCTCGCCAACCGTCGAGGCGGCAGCGACAAGCAATCGACCCTCGGCGTCTTTTGCCGCCATCGGATAGGCGCGCGCTTTTTCCATATCCTTGACCGTGATCAGGCCGACACAATGATAGCCCTCGTCGACCACAACGACCCGCTCAATACGATGCTGATGCACCAGCCGCGCCACCGCCTCGCTGGTTGTCCCTGGACGCACCGTCACCAGATTTTCCTTGGTCATCAGCTCGCTGACTTGCTGATTCGGGTCGTCGGCAAAGCGCATGTCGCGATTGGTGAGGACGCCGACCAGCTTGCCGACGCCATTGGCGTCGCGGTCTTCAACCACCGGAAAGCCTGAAATTTTGCGTTGATCCATTATCAACCGCGCCTCGGCGAGCGTCGCATCCGGCGTCAGGGTTAGCGGGTTGACCACCATGCCGCTTTCAAAGCGTTTGACCCGGCGGACATGTTCGGCCTGCTCGGCAATCGACAGATTGCGGTGGAGAACGCCGATGCCGCCATTTTGCGCCATCGCAATCGCCATTTCCGCTTCGGTGACCGTGTCCATCGCCGAGGCGAGAATCGGGATGTTCAGTGTGATCTGATTGGTCAGCCGCGCCTTGACGTCAACCTCAGACGGCATCACCTCGGACGGGCCCGGCTCCAGCAGCACATCGTCAAATGTCAGCGCTTCACGAATTTGCATTGGCTGGTCTCCTTCTCAAGCGTTTTTAGGAAAAGTGGGTCCGGTTTTCCGTTATAAAAACGCGATAATACAAAAACCCTAGAGCCGTTTGTCTCACGACAATCGGCTCTAGGCTATGGGGTCCGATAGAACGCCTTCGCGGTCAAATGTCTGCACCAGGACTTCGCCGGGACAATCGACATCCATGGCGATGGTGATTTCAAGCGCCCGGCGGGTGAGGTCTTTTGCAGAACGCATAAAGGGTTTGAGCCCAGCAGCCGCGCCAATGGCAAGGTCCATGCCCGAGCCGCGCGCCCAATAGGCGCCGCGGGGCACTTCCGAAAGGCAGAAGCTGTTGTCGAAATCCCAAATCGCGCCGTCCTTATGGATAAGGAACCCGCTGCCGCAATAGCGCTTCAGCCCTTCTTCGGTCTCGCCAATATCAAACTTTTCATATGCGGCTTTGAGGAACTGCAAAACCTCAAACGGATGCGCCGAGTCTTTTGGAAACTCATCCGTATGCGCTTTAATGGCCTCAATCTTGGGGCCGGTTCCGGTAATCCCGATCAGCCACCCGCCAAGCGCCAGCCATTTCTTGTCCACTGACGGGCCCACCAGACTGCCCAACGTCGCGCGGCCGTTTGAACCGAGCCAGACGACATCGCTCGCAGCATCATCAATGACGGTGAGAATGGTCATGTTGCGCCCTCATTAAAATAGCGCGCCGTCATCGCGTGCGCATGGCAGTATCTTTGATAATGCGATGCAGATACGCGATCGCTTACCGCACTCACCAAAGGCGCCTTTGGCGATCCCGGACCCGCGCAGCAATATTGCATATTGCAGCGCATCCGGGATGACGTGGAATTTGATGCGCGCATCACCCTCCCCCCCTAAAGCCCATCGCCACGACATATTTCTCCGCCGAACCCGAACGGCTCGCCTTTGGTTTGGCGTGTTTGACGAATTCAAAATTTAGTTTCAGCCGGTTCAGCAATTCGCCCTCAGCGCCGCCGGCGAAAACTTTGCAGACAAACGCGCCGCCGGGCGCCAGCACGTCCTCGGCAAAATCGAGCGCGGCTTCCGCCAGCGCGACAATGCGCAAGTGATCGGTCGACTTATGCCCGGTGGTCGGCGCCGCCATATCGGAAAGAACCAGGTCCGCCTTGCCGCCAAGCATGGCTTTCAGGCGCTCAGGCGCGCCCTCGTCCAGAAAATCCATCTCCAAAATGTCGGCGCCAGGCACCGCCGGGACATTCAGATAGTCAATCCCGACCACATGGCCCTTTTTGCCCGTCGCCTTGACCGAGACCTGGAGCCAGCCGCCCGGCGCGCAGCCCAGATCGACGATCCTCGCACGCGGCTTTAACAGTCCAAATTTCTCATCGAGTTCCAACAGCTTAAAGGCCGCGCGCGAGCGCCAGCCTTCGGCCTTGGCGCGGCGTACATAAGGGTCGTTGAGCTGGCGGCGCAGCCATAACGTCGAGCCAATCTCACGGTCCTTGGCGGTTTTGACATTGACCTTCAGCGCCCGCGGCTGGGCCTCGCCCCGCATCGGCGCGGCCTTGTTGCGGACACGCTTTTCCGGTTCCGCTCCAAGCGCAGTTTTTGCGATATTGGATTTCCGCTGGCGCTTTTTCGCCGGCGCGGCCCGTTTGGGCGGCTTGGAAGATTTGCCTCGCTTCATGGGCCTTCATAGCGGAGTCTGGCGGCCTGACAAGCGGGATTTATTCGGCGGTGCAGCGCAAGGCGCAGGAAACCGGAAAATGGCGGCGTTGCTGGCTTTGCAGGCTGCCTGCCGTCATTTTTCAAAAACTTTTCCTCGCCTTACATCCAAACCAGGCCTTGGATGCATCTAACGGTCATTACAAACGGGCCAGAGCGCCCGCGGCTTCAAGAAAAGGAATACCCATGACCGAAGATATTTTAATCCCGTTTATCGTGTTTGCATCGCTGGCGACCATTCTCGTTGCGGCGTTCCATTTTAGCTACAAAAAACGCCAGGCCATCCACGAGACCATCCGGCTATCGATTGAAAAAACCGGGGCGGTTGACGGCACGCTGGTCGAATCGATCCTGCGCGATAATGTCGGCGCCAATGCCGATCTCAGAAAAGGCATCATTCTCATCTCCGTTGGCCTCGCCTTCGTCTTTTTGGGCAATATGATTGATGATGCGGAGGCCATTGGGCCAATGATAGGCGTCGCCTCATTTCCCGGGCTGATTGGCCTTGCCTATGTGGCGTTCCACTTCTTTGCCCCGAGAGAGCCGACCGTCTAGACTACGGCTCTGGCGGGAGGCCGCAACATGGGTCCGAACGACATTGAGCTGGTCGCATTGGCAAAGGTTGCGCAAGATGGCGTCGCTTTCGCCAAGCTGGTGCGCAGACATCAGGCGCGCTTACGGGCGTTTTTACGCCGGCTGTGCGGCAGCGACCACCTCGCCGACGATATTGCCCAGGAGACTTTCATCAAGGCTTATGAGGGCCTGGTGAAATTCCGCGGCGGCGCGTCGTTTAGAAGTTGGCTTTACGCTATAGCCTATCGTGAATTCCTTCAGGACCGGCGCCGCGCGAAGGCTGTGGCGCGTGTTAAAGAGGCGTTCAAAAATGATGTCGTCAAAATCGAGACCACCGGCGGCGGCATTGAAGACGGCTTGTCGATAGATTTGCGCCGGGCGCTATTGGACCTTGAAGAGAGCGAGCGCGCGGCGCTGTTGTTGTGTGACGCCGCCGGGCTCTCTCATGGCGAGGCGGCGCGCGTGCTCAATGCGCCGCTTGGGTCGGTGAAGACCTATATTGCGCGCGGCCGAAAAAAGATGCGCGCGGCGTTGAGCGATATCTCAGACAATCGTCCCCCCAAAACCGAGACATCCCCCACCCACAAGGGAGTGATTTATGCCATCTGATGATATCGAAATACTTCTGCAAGCCGACTTTGACGATCTTGCCCGTCGATTAGAACATGACCGGTTTGAAAAGCGACTTCTGCTCAGGTTAACCGCGAGAAGCCGGGCCAGACTTGGCGTTATCGGTCTTGCCGGCGGTCTCGGCGCGGCTTTTTCGGCGTCACAATTTGCCGATCTTGGCCGTCTGGCGGCTCCATATTTGGCTGAGGTCCTGCCGTCCTACACGGTCAGCGTCGATACGGCGACGCAACTCAGCGCCGCTGTTGTTCTAGCGGCGGCAGTGATTACAACTGCGTTAGTCCTGCGTCAGGATACATAATTCGAGATTTAGAGCGCGCCTGGCGCGCAGAGATACCCTCAATCTTCGCAATAAACTTTTTCATTGCGTTCATGGCGTTCCTGCGCTTCCAGCGACAAGGTCGCGACCGGCCGCGCATCCAGCCGGCGCAAGCTAATCGGCTCGCCGGTTTCTTCACAATAACCATAGTCACCGGTTTCAATGCGGCGCAACGCAGCATCTATTTTCGATGTCAGCTTACGCTGGCGGTCGCGCGTGCGAAGCTCCAGCGCTTTTTCCGTCTCGCTTGAGGCGCGATCAGAAACATCGGGCAGCTGATTGTCTGCTTCCTGGAGATTGTTCAACGTGCCCTGGCTCTCGCGGATGATTTCTTGTTTCCAGTCCATGAGCTTGCGCCGAAAATAGTCTTTTTGGCGGGCATTCATAAACGGTTCATCTGCGGACGGACGGTATTCGTCTAATTCACTCGCCGACATATTCTACTCTCCGATTACGCACCGTCGCTCATCAGGCGCCACAGCCGCAGCGCGGCCTGTATAACGGCGAGACTAGCAAGGCTCAAGAGCTGATTTGCGCCCCTCCCGTCGCTGCCCTTCTATAGAAATGAATTATTGATTTTCAGTTGCTCAGACATGGATAAATCGCTCAGTCTGGCGCGAGGATACGGGCAGGCAGCACATTTCCTCGGCAAAATCCGTTAATTATATCGTCCTCAGATCGAAATGGCTTAGGCTCGCTGCGCCGCAACATACCCCGGCGCAGGTTTAGCTATTCGTCCGTTAACGTGCTTGGCGGGTCAAACGACACTTGCCAGGTATTGGCGATAGCGGCGGAAAGCGCATGCACATCGCCAATCGAGATCGATTTCGCGACGAATGTGATCGTATCGCCAGCACCTGCAAGATTATCGGTTTTGCCTTTAGTCGCAGGAGCTGCCTGAAGAGACACCGATGTTCCCGCAGCAACCCGCGCATCCATAAAATTCTGCATGTCGCGCAAAAACAGCGCGGTGATATATTTGAAATTATCACGGCCGACCCCGCCGGCAAAGAACAACTGACGTCCGAACAGGATGATATTCTGTTCCGCAACGTTGACCGCGATGGTGACATTGGTGGACGCGTTAAATCTATTGATATCATCATAAGCGATCCCGGCGTTAGACGTCGCGGTATAGATGACCGCGCCCACGCATCGCGATCCATCAGCTGGATTTTCGCAACCAAACAGCGAGACTACAAAATTGGCATCGCCTGATGTCTGGGCGAGAAGGGTCGCAGAGCCGTTGCCATCATAAGGCGCAAGCGCTGATGTAATCGCAAATTCCGCCAATATGGCCGACACCTCGCCAGCGCTGAAGTGATGTTTGGCGCTGCTGGATTGCAGTTGATTGTTTGCGGCCGACTGTGCGGTCGCCGCACCAGTTAATATTGCAACCAATGACGCCGCCGCGAGAATAGTCTTAAAATTCAACAGATTGGACATAATTCCCTCAGATATCGCCTATCATGAAGGCCGGAGCCTATCAGCTGTGGCCGCCCATGCAAGCGCTCACGCATCTGTGTCTCACACTCCTACCCTTACGCCACAATTCCGTCTAAGATGTCCTTGAGTATGGGGGTGGAGCAGTATTGTGAGAATATCCGAACGGGGCATAAATTTACTGAAGAGTTTTGAAGGCCTGGAGCTTGAGGCCTATCAAGACATCGCCGGGATCTGGACCATCGGCTACGGGCATACTGGCGACGATGTTGAGCCGGGCATGCGTATTAGCGAGCGCGAAGCTGAAGCCCTGCTACGCAAAGATTTAAAACCGCGCGAAGATGCGGTTGACCGTTTTGCTTCGATTTCCCTTAGTCAAAATGAATTCGATGCGCTGGTATCGTTCGTCTACAATGTTGGCGCGGCAGCATTTGGCGGCTCAACCGCGCGCAAACGCCTTAACCGCGGCGACCGTATCGGCGCGGCTGACGCACTGACCTGGTGGAACAAGGCGACCGTCGGCGGCGTGTTGCGCGAAGTGCTTGGCCTGACGCGGCGACGCGCTGCGGAACGCGCGCTATTTCTTGAACCCTCTAATCCGCCGATCGTGCGCGATCCTAAAAAGATCAACGAAAACTCGCGTATCACACCGATAGAAGACTCGCCGCGGCGCGGCAATGTCGCCCAGAGCCGAACCGTGCAGGGCGCAACCGTCGCCGGCGGCGCCGGCGCTGCCGCCTCAACCCTCGGCAGCGACAGCGTAAAAGAGCTTAGACAGACTGAAGCCAATATAGAGAGCGGTCATAGTATGACCGAACATAAGCCGACCAAAGACGGCGATATAACGGTCGGCGTCGATGAGGATGGCAATCCGGTGATCGGCGGCGAAACCGACACGCAAACCAGTCAAATGACCGAAATGCAAGTCGATCGTCCGTCCAAACACGAAGTCCATGCAGTCGAGGCGCAAATCCAATTTGCGCTATTAGTGTTGATTGTTCTGTCTGCTTTGTTCGTCATCTACGCCCGGTTTGACGACTGGCGCAACTTCCGACGCTAGCCGAGCAACCTCCGCACCCGGCGCTTCAGAACCGGCAAGAGTTCGGTTTCGAACCACGGATTTTTCTTCAGCCATCCAGTATTGCGCCATGACGGATGCGGCGTTGGGAAGAATGACGGCGTAAAATCTCGCCAATCCGCCACTGTCTCGGTCAGCGTTTTCTTCGCGCCTTTGCCAAGGTGCCATTTCTGCGCATAGCCGCCAACGAGAATGGCGGTTTCAATGTTCGGCAAGGCGTCCATCAGCGGCTCGCGCCACGCCGGCGCACATTCCTTGCGCGGCGGCAGGTCGCCGCCCTTGGCGTCATTGCCCGGAAAACAAAACCCCATCGGGATGATGGCGATGCGGCGGTCATCGTAAAACTCTTCACGCGTCACTCCCATCCAGTCGCGCAACCGCTCGCCGGACGGATCGTTGAACGGCACGCCGGATTGGTGAACGAGGTTTCCGGGGGCCTGACCGAAGACACCGAGCCGCGCATTTTTCGACGCCTGCACAACCGGCCGCGGCGTATGCGGCAGCGGCGCTTTTAGCGGCGCTTCAACGCAAATATCGCAGCCGCGAATATGCTTCAGCAGTGTTGTCAGCGATGGCGCCATCTTACTTTCATTTACACAAGTCGATAATCTGTTGGCGCCGTCGGGAAACCGCCTTAGCTCACGGCAAAATCAAACCAGCCAGCGCCGCGCTCATCAGATTCGATAATGATCCCGCCAACACTGCGTATACGCCATATTTTGCAATTTCTTCCATCCGGTCCGGGATCAGCGAGCCTAACCCACCCAGAAGAATTGCAATTGAAGAAACATTGGCGAAACCACAAAGCGCAAAGGTGACAATCGCAACAGTCTTCGGGCTCAACGTGTCGGCCTGTGCAATCAGGCTGAAATAGGCGACAAATTCATTTAAGATCAGCTTCTCGCCAAAGATCGCACCGGCCGTCTGCGCTTCGGCCCAGGGGATGCTTAACAAATACATCAATGGTGCAAAAATCCAGCCCAAAATCATTTGCGCGGACAGATCTTCCATGCCGAAAAGCCCGCCAATGCCGCCAAGCAAACCGTTGACCAGCGCGATCAACCCGACAAAGGCAATCAACATAGCGCCAATGGTCAGCGCCAGCTTCAAGCCGTCCTGCGCGCCAACCGCTGCGGCCATCACAACATTGGTGTGAGGCGAGCGCTCCTTGGTGATCGCCACCACGGTCAGTTTGCTTTCGTCTTCTTCCTCGTCATCATCGGGAATAATCAATTTCGCCATCAGCAACCCGCCTGGCGCGGCCATCAAGCTGGCGGCCAGCAAGTATTTAAGCTCAATGCCGATTTGCGCATAGGCAGCGAGCACCGTGCCGGCGACGGAGGCAAGGCCCGACACCATGATGGCGAATAATTGCGGGCCCGTGACCCGGCCAAGGAATGGCTTGATCGCAAGCGGGGCTTCGGTCTGGCCGACAAATACATTTGCTGCGGCGTTTAGCGACTCGACCGGACGGGTGCCGATAATGATTTGTAAAAAGCCGCCAACCCCGGCGACAATCACCTGCATGACGCGCAAATGATAAAGCACCGACATCAGCGCGGAAAAGAATATGATGATTGGCAAGACATGAATGGCGAAGACCGTGCCAAAGCTGTCGCCGGCAAGTTGTCCGAACACCATCTCAATCCCGGCATTGGCGTATCCAAGAATGTTCGTCACCCCTTGCGACATGGCGCCGATGGTGTTTTTTCCAGCGGTCGAATAAAGCGCAAAAAAAGCGACAGCGAGTTGCAAACCAAAGGCGCTCAACACAATCCTGAGGTTAATGGCCCTGCGGTTGCGTGAAAATATCACCGCGATCAGGATGATCACAAAGACGCCGATGAGACCGACAAAACGGCCCTCTAGCATTTCAATAGTTTTCGCGCCCATTCGTCACCCTCTTTGATAGACTGAAGTGAAATTCTGCTACGCAACAGGCGTCATGATAGCCGTGCAACGCAATCGAACGTCGCTGATATCAGGCGGCAAATCCATGAACCCCTACCTTCGTTTTCTCGCCCCCCGCCGACGCGCAGCTGTGATCCCCGTCTGAGCGACGGTTTGAAGAGGCGGGACTATGGTCAAAAAACGCCACAATGTCACTGTATTAGGTGTGATTCTTTCCCGCAGGCCTCAGTGTTGTATATAACGCCGGCGGCCCTAGCGTATCGGGTGATTTCTGTTAATCACCCGATACGTTAGATTATTTACTGCACGCCGGTTCGCGCGCGAAGGCGCGCTAACCATGACTTGACCGCCTTCGCGGTCGGGTGTGAAAAACCGGTTTCCACTTTTTCGCCCGGCGCTCTATGGTGCGCCGCAATTCCACATCAAAGGACGAGTTCCATGCTGCCGAGCCCGCGCGCCGACATAAAATCCAACACTCTCGCCTATGAGGTGACCCCGCTGGTCAAACCGACGGGGTTTCGCGAATATGACGCGCGCTGGGTGTTTGAAAAGGAAATTAACCTGCTCGGCATCCAGGCGCTGGGCCAGGGGCTCGGCACGCTGATCCGCGAAATGGGCAAGCCGCCGCGCATTGTCGTCGGCCATGATTTTCGCAGCTATTCGATTTCCATCAAACAGGCGCTGACCGTCGGGCTGATGACGGCCGGGATTGAAGTCAACGATATCGGCCTCGCTTTGTCGCCGGTCGCCTATTTTGCGCAGTTCGATCTCGAAATTGACTGCGTCGCGATGGTGACGGCAAGCCACAATGAAAATGGCTGGACCGGGGTTAAAATGGGCGCGGCCCGTCCCCTCACCTTCGGTCCCGATGAAATGAGCCGGCTGAAGGAAATTGTTCTTAAAGGCGCGTACAAACAATTTGACGGCGGCGCCTATAAATATGTCGAGGGCCTGCGCGAGCGCTATATTGCGGATCTCGTCGAAGGCGTTTCCTTCAAACGCAAAATGAAAGTCGTCGCCGCCTGCGGCAACGGCACCGCCGGCGCCTTTGCACCGGAAACGCTGGAGCGGCTTGGCCTTGATGTCGTACCCATGGACGCCGAACTCGACCACAGTTTTCCGCGCTATAATCCGAACCCGGAAGATATGGAAATGCTGCACGCCATGCGCGATGCGGTTCGGGAACATGGCGCCGATATCGCCCTCGGCTTTGACGGCGACGGCGACCGCTGCGGCGTCGTCGATGATGAAGGCGAGGAGATTTTCGCCGACAAAATCGGCGTTCTGCTCGCACGCGATCTCTCCGCGCTTCATGAAAACGCGCAATTCGTGGTTGATGTTAAATCAACCGGCTTGTTCGTCACCGACCCAATATTGCAGGCGAATGGCGCAAAAACCAAATATTGGAAAACCGGCCATTCTTACATTAAACGCAAGAGCCATGAGATGGGCGCGCTGGCAGGGTTTGAAAAATCCGGGCACTTCTTTTTTAACGAACCGATTGGCCGCGGCTATGATGACGGGCTTGTCGCTGCGATTGCGCTGTTACAAATGCTCGACCGCAATCCGGACAAAAAACTCTCCGACATGCGTAAATCGCTCGCTAAAACTTATCAGTCGCCGACCATGTCGCCGCATTGCGCGGATGAAACCAAATATGGCGTGGTCGATAAAATCGTCAAAAGCTTTGTCGACCGTGAAGGAGCGGGCGGCGAGATCATCGGCCAGAAAATTCGCGATGTCGTCACCATCAATGGCGTCAGGATAACTGCCGAAGACGGCACCTGGGGACTGGTGCGCGCATCCTCCAACAAGCCCGAGCTTGTGGTCGTGGTCGAAAGCCCGACCTCGCAAGATAATATGAAAGCGATGTTCGCAGAACTGGACGCGGTGATTAAACAGCACCCGGAAATCGGCGCTTATAATCAGAAGATTTGATGTTTAATAATGCGGCGGCGGCGGCTCACCCTGTTCGCCCGGCACGAGGTTTCCTTCAACCTCTTTAAGCTCATCACCAAGGCGCTGGGTGTCGCGTTTCAACGCATCGATCAGTTTCCATTGATCGGTAACCGCATCGGACAGCTCTTCAATGGCGGCTTCCTGAAAAGCCGCGCGCTCTTCAAGCTTTTCAATGCGTGCGTTCAAAGCTTGTTCACTCATTGCAGAAATTTACCTTTAAAACAGGCCGCGCTATCGATCGCCATCAAGCGCCTGTGGTTAATACCGCACTAGGGCCGAGCCCCAGGCGAGGCCGCCGCCGAGGGCGGCGAAGACCAGGAGATCGCCACGTTTGATCCGCCCGTCGCGAATGCCGACATCGAGCGCCAGCGGTATGGACGCCGAGGATGTGTTGGCGTGTTTGTCGATGGTGACGATGACCTTGCTCTCGTCCAGCTCCAGCTTCTTGGCGCAGGAATGAATGATCCGGATATTGGCCTGATGCGGCACGAACCAGTCGATATCGTGGCGGCTGACCTTGGCGCGTTCTGTCACCTCAAAAACTGCACCGGCAATTTCCTGAACTGCATTGCGGAAAACTTCCTTGCCGTTCATCCGCACTTGGCCGACCGTGCCGGTGGTCGATGGGCCGCCATCGGCGTAAAGATGTTTTGCAAGGCGCCCATCTGCCGCGAGGTATGTCGCCAGAATACCTCTTGGCCGCGCTGCAGTACGCGCCGGGACGCCGCTTAAGATAGCCGCACCCGCGCCGTCGCCAAACAGGACACAAGTTGCGCGATCCTCCCAGTCGAGAAAACACGAGAGTTTCTCCGCGCCAATAATCAACGCGTGCTTGACTTGTCCCGTAGTGATGAAGCTATGGGCGACATTCATCGCATAGATGAACCCGGCGCAGGCAGCCGACACATCAAAAGCGATACAAGGCGGCACGCCAAGCTTTTCCTGAACATAAACAGCAGTTGATGGAAAGGTTTTGTCCGGCGTCACCGTTGCGACGATAATCAGCCCGATATCGGTTGGTTTGAGACCGGCCTGCTCCAGCGCTTTCCACGCCGCTTCGCGCGCCATGTCCGATGTCGCCTGATCGTCGGCGGCGAAATGGCGCTGGCCGATGCCGCTGCGCGAGCGAATCCACTCATCCGACGTGTCAATGCGTTTGGCGAGTTCACTATTGGTGACGGCATTTTCGGGCAGATAACTGCCGACGCCTGAAATAATCGTTTCCATGGTCGACAGTACTCGCTGCTTCATGCTCAAAAAAGCTTATCAGGGCGCAGGCGCGATGGAAACAAAAATTTTCGCGTTGCAACATTTTCTGCGCAACACCTTATGGGTGAAAAACATCCCAAACCAGGCCCGCCGCCGCGATGAAGACATAAAGCCCGAACATCCTCGACAGGAGGGCGCCATTGAGACGATGCGCGAGGCGAGCGCCCATCGGCGCGGTAAGCGCCGCCATCGCCGCCATCGCCGCAAACGCCGCCGCATTAACGAAGCCGAACGAGGCCGCCGGCAGGCCCGGCGCATCCCAGCCGGAAATCACAAATCCGATCACGCCGGGAACCGCGACGGCAATGCCGAAGCCCGCCGATGTCGCAATCGCCTGATGCATCGGCCGGCCCGCCAGCGTCATCACCAACACGCCGACCGCGCCGCCGCCGAGCCCCATCAGGCTGGAGAACAGCCCGGTCCCGGCGCCGAGCGGTATTTTCAGGCGCTTGCGCATGAGGTTGACGTCTGCCACCGTCGTCCGGTTCTTCGGAAATATCCGCCGGTAGCCGATATAAATCGCACCGCCCGCAAAGATGATGGTCAACAACTCAACCGACGCCCAGCGCGCAAGGACCCCGCCGGCAGCGGCGCCCAACGCAATCCAAGGCGCCCAGGCGCGCAGCATTTCACCGTCCACATGACCGGCGCGGTGATGCGTCATCAGGGAACGGATTGATGTGACAACAATGACGCTGAGTGAAGTACCGATTGCGGTTTTAAGGCTCGCCTCCTCGCTCACGCCCAGCGACTGAAACACCGCATATAAAACCGGCACGGTGATGATCCCGCCGCCTATGCCGAACATGCCGCCGACAAAACCCGCAAGAATACCGGCCAGCATTACGCCAAGCACTAAAAATCCGTGATCGGAGAGGAGGTCGATGAGGGCCAAAACTATGCCGCCACATATCTATTGCGCATGGCGTCGGCTGCACGATCTAAAATGTCGTCACGCGATGCGGGCGCGTTTTCAGATAAAAACCGTCGCCATGTGCGGGCGCCGGGCGCCCCGTGAAACAGCCCGAGCATATGACGAGTAATCGAATGCGGCCGCACGCCCTGCACAAATTGCGCTTTTAGATAGTCCGACATCGCGCACGCAACATCGTCGCGCAGCGGCGCCGGCGCCGTTTCACCGAAAAATTCCCGGTCGACATCCGATAAAATATAGGGCGTTCCGTATGCGGCGCGCCCAAGCATCACCCCATCGACACCATGATGCTCAGCGCGAGCTTGGGCGAGGCTTTCAAGCCCGCCATTCAGCACCACGGTCAGGCCCGACCGCTCACGCTTGAGGCGGCGCACGAGACCATAATCAAGTGGCGGGATGGTGCGGTTTTCTTTTGGGCTCAAACCGTCGAGCCAGGCTTTGCGCGCATGGACAATGAAAATATTGCAGCCTGATTGCGCAACCGCATCAATGAATTCAAACAGGCTCTCCTCTGGGGCCTGATCGTCAACGCCGATACGACATTTCACCGTCACTGGAATATCGACCGCACCGCGCATCGCTGCGACACAACGTGCGACCAGCGCCGGCTGTTTCATCAGGCAAGCACCAAATGCGCCCGACTGCACCCGGCCCGATGGACAACCGACATTGAGATTAATCTCGTCATAGCCAAAAGCCTCGCCAATGCTGGCCGCTTGCGCAAGTTTAACCGGATCGCCGCCGCCGAGCTGCAAGGCGACGGGATGCTCGCGCGTGTCAAAACCAAGCAGGCGCTCGCGGTCGCCATGAATAATCGCATCCGCGGTAATCATTTCGGTGTAGAGGCGTGCGCGTCTGGACAGCAGCCGGTAAAAATAGCGGCAATGGCGGTCAGTGCCGTCCATCATCGGCGCAACGGAAAATCTATGCGACTGATTTTTCATAGTTTTTTTCAATAAATTCAAAGAACTAAAAGAGAATGTCGCACGCGCCATTTTGGACAATCCCACATTTTCTCGCCGTCACTGTCCACTGGGCGGACTCAAATACGGCCTCTTTCACAAAAATAAAATCCGGCAAACAGCACGCCCTAAATAGGCGCAAAAGGCAACATGCATCCAACACACTCCAGCGTAAATCCGAAGCTAACGCTGTGGCCGGATGGCTATTGGTTAAATAAAATTTTGTAACAGAGTTTTGATCGCCGCGTGCCTGAACCGATGAACCGGCCTCATAGTAAGCTTGCCATTGTGGCTGGCGTGCACAGACATTGAAGCCGTGTTCAGCATCGCCGGTCAACTGGAGTGCAGTTGATGCGAGCCCGCCGTGACGCCTGACGGTCAATTCTTATCCGTAGGGGCAAAAGTAGCTTTGCACCGCACAAAGATTCTTGACGAGCAGGAGCGCGCTAACCGTTTGCGGCCGACAGACTGTCATTTGCGTGTTCGGCGTATTTGATGTCGATGCCCTTGATATGAGCGACGAGCCAGCGTTTCAGAAAGCCGAAGAAATCTTCATTTGCTTTACCGCCCGCAGATTTTATCGCCGCCGCATGGCCTGAAAAGTCTTCCAGTAGTTTCTTGTGAATAAGCTTGTGGGAATTAAGGCCTGGATAGCCGACACTCTCCATGAAGACTTCTTCATCCGCGAAATGGCGCATGCAAATAGCGCCCAATCGGGTCACAAGCCGGTTTATGCTATCGCCTTCCTGTCCCGCCGCATGCGCATCGAATATCTCGTTCATCGCATCAAGAATGCAGCGATGATCCGCGTTCATTGCTGGAACGCCTATATCAAGTGTCTGGTCCCAATTCATGATTGGCATGAGCTGGCCTCCTTCATTTTCCGGGGCTCACGCTCAACATAGTTAATGAGGCTTTACATAAAGTTGATGAGCAGCCCTTTAATGCGTGGCGAACTGACGCGCCAAAGATTGGCGTACTATGAAAGGGCTGGCGCGCGTTTGCTCCATTCAAATTCTTCTTCCAACTCATAGGCAACTTCAAGAATTGCCTTTTCATTGCCCGGTGCGGCGGCAAGCTGGGCGCCGATTGGCAAACCGCTCGCCGACACGCCAACCGGCAGAGAGATTGCCGCGCCGCCGGATACATTGACGACCTGCGTAAAGGCGACATATTCGCCGAGGCGCTCCATCATCAAATCAAAGCCATAGGCTGTCGATAAATAACCGACCTCCGGCGGCGGCTTCGCTAAAACCGGTGACAACAACAGATCGACATCCGAAAACGCCGCGCGGTAATCCCGCTCAAAAGCAACCAGACGCGTGATCGCCGTTTCCAGAAGACCGCGACGCGCCTCATAATATTCGATCAGGCCGAAGGTGAACGGCTCAAATGCGTTGTAATTGGCTTTTTGTCCACTCGCCCTTTCCCAGTTCGCGACCACTGCAGCAACGCGCGCCGCCCAGTAGATTCCAAAATCCTGTATCACCGCGGAATCAAAAGGCGGTTCAATTTCTGTCACTTCATGACCGAGTTCTTCAAGCTTGTATGCGGTAGCCTCGGTGACAGCGGCAACTTCGTGGTCAACCGCAACGCCGGTCGGCGCTTTGGTGAAAAAGGCAACCTTCTTACGCGCAGACACCGGACCGCTCACCAGCCCGACTTTCGGGAGATCATTGTCCACTTCCATCATCGCAAGATAGGCGGCGGTATCGCGCAGTGTGCGGCTTTCAATCCCGTGTTCGGTCAAGACCAGCGGCGCGTTCGGGTCGCCATCGGGGATCGGCATCCGCGCGCGCGTTGGTTTAAGGCCAACCACACCGCAACACGATGCTGGAATGCGAATTGACCCGCCGCCGTCTGATGCGTGCGCGACGGGTGTGACGCGCGCGGCAACCAGCGCCGCCGCGCCGCCTGATGAACCACCAGTAGAATGGTTGGTATTCCACGGGTTACGCGCCGCGCCGCTCACCATTGGTTCAGTGGTGGCGGTGAGGCCAAATTCCGGCGACGCGCTTTTGCCGAGACTGATGAGCCCGTTTGCAAAGATCGCAGAGATATGCGCCGATTGCTCGGTTGCAACATAGTTTGCAAACGCCCGCGACCCATAGGTCGTACGTTGTCCGATGACATTGTTGAGGTCTTTAATAAAGGTTGGAACCCCGAACCATGCGCCCGCCGGCGCGGCGGCGGCTTGTTCGCGCGCTGTGTCATAATAAGGCGTGACAATCGCATTGATCGCCGGGTTGATTTTCTCCGCCCGGTCGATCGCGGCGTTGACGACATCAAGCGCGGTGATGTTTCCGCTCTTGATCGCTTGTGCGGTTGCAATGCCATCTAAGTTTGCCAGCTCATCCGTCGTTGAAGGCGCGGAGCGTCCGCAGCCAAAGCCGGCCAGCATGCTGATCGCGGCGGATGATTTTAACGCCGCGCGGCGAGAGATGTGTATCATATATGGGTACCTTCTTTTATCGCCGCGCCATCAGGGCCTTTAAATCCCCGTCCGCGCCTTTAACGTCGTCCATGGAAATTAACTTTTGATCCTGAAGCAGTTTTCTTACAACCATATAATCGGCGGGCCGGCAAACACAATCAGCAGCGATAAGCCGATTGTCTGAGAAATAAAGCACTGAAAAACTATCCTCTTCCGGGTTGCCGGAAACGAAATAATCATCATGCCCTGCACTGACGCCGACGGATTGGATTTTCAGATCATACTGGTCAGACCAGAACCACGGCGCCTGGCGATAAGGTTTGTCCTTGCCGCAAATGGTCGCTGCAACGGTCTTGGCCTGCTCAATGGCATTGTGTACGGATTCAAGCCGTAAATTCATGTCGTAATGGGTATTGAAATGATTGGCGCAATCGCCCGCGGCGAAAATACCCTCGATATTGGTGCGGCAATATTCATCGACGGTGACGCCATTGTCGCATTTTATCCCGGCGCGCTCTGCAATATCCGTAGACGGCATAACGCCGATGCCGATGACAGCGGTGTCGATTGCAATCCTTTCACCATTGGCGAATGTGCAGGCGGCCAGACGGCCGTCTTCGGTCTCAAGACCCGCCGTCATCGCTTCCAGCAATACTTTGACGCCCCTGGCGACGTGATGTTTTTGCAAATAACCGGATAAGAATTCTCCGGTAACACGCGACATCACGCGAGGGGCGGATTCGATGATGATGACATTGACGCCGGCCTTGCGCGCTGTCGCTGCTACCTCAAGCCCTACATAGCCAGCGCCAATAATTGCAATGGATTTCCCCTCCGCCAGACGCGGCTTCAAGGCGAGCGCATCCGCCGCGCTGCGCAAGTAGAAAACACCGTCGGCATCCGCGCCGGGAATCGGCAGCTTGCGCGGCGCCGATCCGGTGGCGATGATGAGTTTATCGTAACCAAGCTTTTCGTCCGATGCGAGCGACACTGATTTGCCATCGACATCTATCGATATGGCGCGCATGCCAAGCCGCAAATCGATAGAATTTTGCACATAAAATTGTTCCGGCTTTAGCAGCAGCCGCTCAGCTTCAAGCGCGCCTTCGAGAAATTTTTTCGACAGAGGCGGGCGCTGATAGGGCGGCCGGTCTTCCTCAGCGAGAATGGTGATGGGCGCCGTCCAGCCCTCCTGACGCAGGCTCGCCGCCGCCTGGCTTGCCGCTTGTCCGCCGCCGATAATCACAACCGTCAAAATTTGCTCCCATATTACAAACAGGCCGCAAGCGTGTGCGTCCACGAATCCGGCGGCAGGTTAGCCCTCTCCGTCAGCATTGTCACCACAAGGATGCGGTGGATTTTGACACACTATGAATGAGTGATATTAATCTGTACAGATATTAATTTATTGATAGCTATCTCAATTCGCCAGTTGCGCGACAACCCGCTCAGAAAATGCCGCGCATCCATCATCGCCGCCAATGTCGGCTGTGCCATGGCCCGCCGCGAGAACCGCCTCGACGGCCTCCTCAATCGCTTGCGCTGGCGCCTCGGCGTCAAAGCTATGACGAAACATCATCGCCGCGCTCAATATCGCGCCCGCAGGATTGGCTTTGTCCTGGCCGGCTATGTCAGGCGCTGAGCCGTGGATCGCCTCATAAAGCCCCGCCTTGCCCCTGCCCAGCGAGGCCGAGGGCGCAAGCCCGATAGAGCCGATAATGACCGAGGCTTCATCGCTTAAAATATCGCCGAACATGTTCTCGGTCAGGACCACATCAAACGCCGCCGGCTGTTGGATGAGCTTCATCGCCATGGCGTCGACCAAGACATGCTCAAGCTCAACATCGCTGTAATCGCTTTTATGAAGCGCGTTCACAACACTGCGCCAGAGCCGGCTGGTCGCCAGGACGTTGGCTTTATCGACCGAGGCCAGCCTGCCCTTGCGCGCATGCGCCGCCTCAAACGCAACCCGCGCTACGCGCTCGACTTCCTCACGCGAATAGGCGCATTCATCACTTGCATGCTCATCGCCCTCAATCCGCTTGCCAAAATAAATCCCGCCCGTCAGCTCACGGACGAATAGAATATCAACGTCGCGTGCGCGCGCCGCTTTTAGCGGCGATAACGCCTCCATCCCCGCCATGATGCGGATCGGACGAAGATTGGCGTAAAGGCCGAGCATTTTGCGCAGGTCCAAAAGCCCGGCTTCAGGCCGCACGGGCCCGCCATCCCATTTGGGCCCGCCAACGGCGCCCAGAAGCACCGCATCCGCTTCGGCGCAGGCGCGCCTGGTGACGGACGGAAACGGATCGTCATGCGTATCAATCGCCGCGCCGCCAAACGGAAATTCGTGAAAGGCAAGTGAAAGTGCGAACTTTTCCGCGGCCTTTTCCGCAACCAATCGCGCTGCTCCCGCTACTTCCGGTCCAACGCCGTCGCCCGGCAGGTAAGTGATGTTAAAGCCCACGCCGGTCCTCTTCATATTTCTCAATGACCGCAAGCTGATTGAGCAAATGCCCCAGCGGGTCAACGCCATCGAGCATGCAGCGCCGTGCAAAGGGATCAACCTGAAAGACGGTCTGCCATCCCTCCTCGCCGAAACGCACCGTCTGGCTCACCAGATCGACCGAAATTTCCTCCCCGGGCGAGGCCAAAAGCCGACGGTGGGTTTTGTCATCAACCTCAAGTGGCAACAAGCCGTTTTTCAGGGCGTTACTTTTGAAAATATCGGCAATGTCAGAGCTTATGATCGCGCGAAAACCAAAATCGGCGAGCGCCCAGGGCGCATGTTCGCGCGAGGAACCGCAGCCAAAATTCGATCCCGCCACCAAAATCTTGTATTCCGCCGGATTAAACCCATCGAGCGGGCTGTCATTGCGCAGCCTGCCTTCTGCATTATAACGCCAGTCAAAAAACACCGACTTGCCAAGCCCTTTGCGCGTGGTCGTGGTCAGGAACCGCGCCGGGATAATTTGGTCCGTGTCAATATTTTCCTGCCGCATCACAATCGTGCGCGAGGTGAGCTTTTGAATGGGCTCAAGCGACATCAGCCTGCTCCATCTTGTTGGGTTGATAGTTTCGAGGATCGGCAATGCGGCCTTCTATGGCCGAAGCGGCGGCGGTTGCGGGGCTGGCGAGAACCGTGCGCACGCCTTTGCCCTGCCGGCCGACAAAGTTTCGGTTTGAAGTGGACACAACCAACTCGCCCGGCGCGCCCTGATCGCCATTCATCGCGATACACATCGAACAGCCCGGCTCGCGCCACTCTGCCCCCGCTGCGATAAAGACTTTATCGAGGCCTTCCGCTTCCGCGGCGCGCTTGATCGCCTCAGACCCCGGCACAATGAGCGCCACGACCTTGTCGTTGACCTTGCGCCCGCGCATAATTTCGGCGGCCTCACGCAAATCAGACAGGCGCGAATTGGTGCAACTGCCGATAAAAACGCGGTCGACTTCGGTCACGGAGAATGGTCGGCCCGGCGCGATTTCCATATAGTCCAGAGCCAGGCGATCAGCGTCTGATTGCGCTTGCGGGGCAGCTGCATCAACTGCGGCGGCCGCATCCGGCGACACGCCATAGGTTATCATCGGACGGATCTTCGAGGAATCGATTTCGATTTCCCTATCAAACAGGGCGCCGTCATCGCTCGGCAACAATAGCCAACGTCGGACCGCGCGGTCCCACGCCGCGCCTTGCGGCGCCTGTTCGCGATTTTGCAGGTAATCTGTGGTCGTCTCATCCGGCGCGATCATGCCAAACCTGGCGCCGGCTTCAATCGACATGTTGCACAATGTCATCCGCCCTTCCATCGACAGCGCCCGCACCGCTTGGCCGGCGAACTCCATGGCATAGCCCTGCCCGCCGCTGGCGCCGATTTCGGCGATCATATAGAGCGCCATGTCCTTTGCGGTGACGCCCGCGGGCAATTCGCCCTTAAACGTAACCCGCATGGATTTTGGCTTGCGCTGGAGGACGCATTGGCTCGCCAGCACATGCCCGACTTCCGTCGTGCCGATACCGAAGGCGAGCGCGCCGAAAGCGCCATGGGTCGATGTATGACTGTCGCCGCAGACAATGGTTTTTCCCGGCTGGGTGAGACCAAGTTCGGGGCCAATCACATGAACAATGCCGCGCCGCGGATCGCCAAGACCGAGCAATCGGATTTTATGCTCGGCGCAATTTTTAATTAGCCGATCCACCTGACGTTTTGCTTGCGGCGTTGCATAGGCAAGCTCGCCATTGGGTTTCGGCGGCGATGTCGGCGTGGAATGGTCAAGCGTTGCAATCGTGAGATCGGGACGGCGCACGTTCAAATCACGCTCCGCCAATACCGAAAACGCCTGTGGCGACGTCACCTCATGGACGAGATGTAAGTCGATATAAAGCACCGCCGGACTTTCCCGGGTCTCGGCGACAACGACATGCTCGTCCCAGAGTTTATCAAACAAGGATCGCAGCGACATTTCTTCGCTCATTTCAGTTCTCACCACTTATCATTTCTCACCACTCAGGCCGCCACGACTTTGCGGCCGGAAACGCATTGATTGATCGCCACCACAAACGCACCCACCGCCGCATGAGCGACATCGATTTCTCTGACCGTGCCGAGAAATTCCTGATCACCAATTTCAATTAGCGTTTCGGCGCGAACAATCCCCTCTTCGGCGCCGGCGACATGGTGAATGTCGAGCGTCAAAATCCGCCCTTCAACGCCGGCAATCGCGCAAACCGCATTAAAGGCCGCATCAAACGGCCCCTCGCCTTCGCACGTCACGGTCTGGCGCTCGCCATTTTCATGCTCCAGACCGATGCGCGCATAGGGGGGCGTGTCTTCGTCCAGTTCGACGCGCATCTCGACCCGCCGCAACCGCCAGGGACCGGCCCGGCCCGGGCGTTTGTTCGAACCGGTGACCAGACGCACGACATCGGCGTCAGTAACCTCGCGCTGGGCGTCCGCCAGGCGTTTAAACTTGACGAACAGCTCATCAAGGCGTTCCGGCGTTACGCTCAACTCCAGCGCTTCAATGCGCGACCGCAGCGCATGCTTGCCGGAATGTTTGCCGAGCACGATTGAGTTGGACGGCATGCCGACGGCCTCAGCGTCCATGATTTCATAGGTGCGCTTGTTGGCCAACACGCCATGCTGATGAATACCGGCCTCATGGGCGAAGGCGTTTTTCCCGACGATGGCTTTGTTGCGCGGAATTGGGTTGTGCGTAACACGCGCAAGCGCAACGCTGGCGGCGAAAATCTTAGGCGTTTCAATTTGCGTGGAAACACCGAAGAAATCCTTACGCGTGGCAAGCGCCATCACCGCTTCTTCCAGTGAGCAATTTCCCGCCCGTTCGCCAATGCCGTTGATAGCGCACTCAATCTGCCGTGCGCCGCCGCGCACAGCTGCAAGGCTGTTGGCAACCGCCATGCCGAGGTCATCGTGACAATGGGTGCTGAATGTCACGTCGCTGTCGCCCGGCGCGTTGGCGCGAAGAAACCGGAACAGGTCGGCAATTTCTTCCGGCGTCGTATACCCAACCGTATCGGGAATATTTATCGTTGTCGCGCCCGCCTCAATCGCCGCCTGAACCGTCTCAACCAGATAGTCGCGCTCGGTGCGGATGGCGTCTTCGGGCGAGAATTCAACGTCGTCGCAGATTGACTTGGCATGCGCCACCAAATCGGAAATCCGCGCGAGAATTTCTCCCCTGGTCAGCTTCAGCTTAGCTTCACGATGGAGTGGGCTTGTCCCGATAAAGGTATGAATTCGCTTTGATTTTGCAGGTTCAAGCGCGCGGCCCGCAGCGTCGATATCAGCCCCATTAAGGCGCGCCAGTGAGCAGATGCGCGGGCCCTCAATTTCTTCCGCCACCGCCCGTACAGCCGCCGCATCCCCCGGCGAGGCGGCGGCAAATCCCGCCTCGATAATATCGACATTCAGATCGCACAGCGTCCGCGCGATTATCAGTTTGGCGTCCGTCGCCATTGAAAAACCCGGCGCCTGTTCGCCGTCGCGCAAAGTGGTGTCGAAAATTCTCACATGATCATCGCTCATCGTCTTAGTCCTTTTTATATCCGTTAAACGCTTCTCTTGCGCGGAATCTTATTCTGCGCGGGACTAAGTCGAGTGGATAGGTATTGTGAGCGGCAATTGGTCATAAGATTATTCAGCCTCCGAGCCGCGGCGGATCGACAACACGCCAGTGCGCGAGACTTCCGTCAGGCCCAGCGGTTTTAAAAGGTCCAGAAATGCGTTGATTTTGTCGCGCGCGCCGGTGAGCTCAAATATAAATGACGTATGCGTGGTATCGAGCGGCCGGGCGCGAAAAATTTCAGCCAACCGCATGGCTTCAACGCGCTGCTCTCCGGTTGAGACAATCTTGACCAGCGCCAGCTCACGCGTCAGCGCATCACTTTCCTTACTAACGTCGATCACCCGGCGCACCGGCACGAGACGGCCAAGCTGGGCTTTGATCTGTTCAATTTTTTGCGGCGTGCCGCGCGTCACCACGGTGATGCGCGAGCGATGCTTTTCGGCGTCAACCTCAGCAACGGTCAGGCTTTCAATGTTATACCCGCGCGCCGAGATCAGCCCGATCACCCGCGACAACACGCCCGGCTCATTGTCGACAATAACCGCCAGAATGCTCTCAGCCACAGCAGCTTCGCTTTGCGGGACCGGATATACGGAAGCATTTTCCATGTTAAACCTGCACGCGCCCTTCCTGGCTGACTTCATTGCCAGTGAAAGCGCCGCCAAACAACATTTGATTATGCGCCGCACCCGAAGGGATCATCGGGAACACATTTTCTTCAGCGCTAACCCGGCAATCGAAGATCACCGGCTTGTCGATCGCGATCATGTCTTTAATCGCGTCATCAAGCTCGTCCGGTTTTTCCACCCGCAGCCCGGCGCCGCCATAAGCCTCGGCGAGCTTGACGAAATCCGGCAGACTTTCGGAATAAGTATGCGAATAACGACCATCATGAAGCAGCTCCTGCCATTGCCGCACCATGCCGAGATATTCATTGTTCAGAATAAAAACTTTGACCGGCAAATCATGTTGTATCGCCGTCGACATTTCCTGCATCATCATCTGCACTGATGCATCGCCGGCGATATCTATCACCAGAGCGTCCGGATGGGCGATCTGAACGCCAATCGCCGCCGGCAGACCGTAGCCCATGGTGCCGAGACCGCCGGAGGTCATCCATCGGTTGGGGTCGTCAAAGTGAAACTGCTGCGCGGCCCACATCTGATGCTGGCCAACCTCGGTGGTCACATAAACATCCTTGCCGCGGGTCAACTGGTAGAGGCGTTCAATCGCATATTGCGGTTTGATCACCTGATCCGAGGCCTCATAGGCAAAGGAATTCTTGCGCCGCCATGTTTCAATCTGTTCAACCCAGTCAGACAGTCGCGTTTGTTCAACCGGCGCATCGCTCGCGCGGCGGCGCCATTCAGCCAGCAACGCTTTCAGAATAGCGCCGGCATCGCCGATGATCGGGAAGTCGACCTTAACGATTTTATTAACTGAGGACGGATCAATATCGATCTGGATTTTTCGCGAGCCTGGAGAGAACGCATCAAGCCGGCCGGTGACGCGGTCGTCGAACCGGGCGCCGACTGCGATCATTAGATCACAGTCATGCATGGCGTTATTGGCTTCAAAGCTGCCATGCATGCCGAGCATGCCAAGCCATTGCGGATCAGACGCCGGAAAGGCGCCAAGCCCCATCAAGGTCGAGGTCACCGGAAAGCCGGTCTCGCGCGCCAGCGCGCGGAGCGCGGCGCTGGCTTCAACGCCAGCGTTTATAACACCGCCGCCGGTGTAAAACACCGGCCGACGCGCCTGGCGCATCAGCTCAACCGCCTGCTCAATTTCACTTGAACGCATCGGCGGCGTGATGATGCAATTGCGTTGGCGCGCGACGCGGCGGGTTACGTAATCAGCTTTTTCAAATTGCACGTCTTTGGGGATATCAATCAGCACCGGACCCGGTCGGCCATTGCGCGCCACATGAAACGCTTCATGCACAGTCGCCGGCAAATTGTGCGCATCGCCAACGAGATAGTTATGTTTGGTGCAGGCGCGGGTGATGCCGATCGTATCGCATTCCTGAAATGCGTCCGTGCCGATCAGCCCGCGCGCCACCTGTCCGGTGATGCACACCAACGGAATGGAATCGAGCAACGCATCGGTGAGCCCGGTCACCGCATTGGTGGCGCCCGGCCCCGATGTCACCAGAACAACCCCGACCTTGCCGCTGGAGCGCGCATAGCCTTCGGCCGCATGCACCGCGCCTTGTTCGTGACGCACCATGACATGACGAATGGTCCGGCGTTGATGAAGCGCATCATAGATCGGCAGGACCGCGCCGCCGGGATAGCCAAAAATAACGTCAACGCCCTGCTCTTCCAGCGCGTCGAGCAGCAGTTCAGCGCCGGCTTTTTGTGCGGCGCCCGGTTCGGCGCTGGGCGCGGTTTGCGCCGGCTCCAGGTCTTCGGTTTGTTCCAACAGCGTTGTCATCTTATTGCCTCGTTCGGCTCGGCCCAAGGGCTCGTGCTTTTTTTCAAGCTTTATTGCTCTCGGCGCCGGGCTGCAGCCACGACATCAGCTCACGCAATTCCTTGCCGGTTTTTTCAATTGGGTGCGCAAGATCAGTCGCCAGCATTTTGTCATATTGCGCTTTGCCGGATTGGTTTTCCGCAACCCAGTCGCGCGCGAACTTGCCCGACTGGATATCGCTCAGCACTTCGCGCATACGCGCGCGCGTCTCATCATTGATAATCCGTGGGCCAGAGGTGAGGTCGCCATAAATTGCGGTTTCGGAAATGAACTCATGCATCTTCGCAAGACCGCCTTCATAAAGAAGGTCAACGATCAGTTTCAGCTCATGCAGACATTCGTAATATGCGACCTCGGGTTTGTAGCCAGCCTCGGTCAGCGTCTCGAATCCGGCCAGCACCAACTCCGTCGCGCCGCCGCACAGCACCGCCTGCTCGCCAAACAAGTCGGTTTCAGTTTCTTCCCGGAAGGTTGTTTCAATCGCCCCCGCCGCCGTGCCGCCAATCAGGCTCGCATAAGCGAGCGCTCTTTCCTTGGCCTTGCCGCTCGCATCCTGATGCACGGCAAACAGACACGGCACGCCGCGTCCGCGCTGATATTCACGGCGCACAAGATCTCCCGGGCCTTTTGGGGCCACCAGAACCACGTCAACGCCTTGCGGCGGCTTGACGCGTTCATAAAGCACCGTGAATCCGTGTGCGAATAAAAGCGTATCGCCGTCTTTTAGCTCCGGAGCGATTTCGTCGTTGAAAATCTGCTCATGGCTCATATCCGGTGTCAGGATGGCAATCAGGCGCGCATTCGCCGCCGCACGCGCGATGCTTGCCACCTCAAGCCCTTCTTCCGCCGCGCGTTTCGCACTCGGCCCGCCCGGGCGGACGCCGACAATAACATCGCAACCGGAGTTTTTAAGGTTTAAAGCATGGGCCCGGCCCTGGCTGCCATAACCGATGACGGCGACCGGTCCGGATTTTACCGCGGCGGGGTTTGCATCATCCTGGGTATAAAGTTTCATTGTCGTCGTCCTTGGTTTTATCTTGATGTGTTAAATGTTCAGTCCGTCTCGATGGTGACGGCGCCTTTGGACGCCGAGGAAACCAGTTTTGCGTATTTGTCGAAAGCGCCGCCCATGCGGTTTGGCGCCTTGGGCGTGAAGGCGGCGCGGCGCGCACGCCAATCAACATCGGCGTCGATGCGGCGCGCTTCGGCGTCAATGGTGATGAGGTCGCCCTCTTCAAGCAGCCCGATCGGCCCGCCAACGGCGGCTTCCGGCGAGACATGACCGATGACAAAGCCGTGCGACGCGCCGGAAAAACGCCCGTCGGTAATCAGTGCAACCTTGCCGGCAAGACCTTGGCCAGCGACCGCCGCCGTCACCGCCAGCATCTCGCGCATGCCCGGGCCGCCCTTTGGGCCCTCATAGCGAATGACGACGACATCACCTTCTTTGATATCGCGGTTGGAAACCGCCTCAAACGCGGCCTCCTCGCTTTCAAAAATCCGTGCACGGCCTTCAAAGGCGCCGTCGCTATAGCCGGCGGTTTTTAAAACCGCGCCCTCCGGCGCGACATCGCCATAGAGAATACGCAAGCCGCCAGTTTTTTTGAACGGTTCTTGAACGGAAGAAACAACCCTCTGGCCTGCGGTCTCCTGCGCTGAGCTCAGCTCTTCAAATAATGACTTACCGCTCACGGTCGGCGCGTCTTCCAGCATGCCGCCGTCTTTCAGGCGCGCGCCGAACAGGCGCATGCCGCCGGCGGCGAAAAGGTCTTTTGCGAGAAACTGTCCGCCCGGTTTCAAGTCGGTGATGACCGGCGTCTCGCGCGACAGCCGGTCGAACTCATCAATCGAAAACGTTATGCCGGCTTCAGCGGCTATCGCCGGCAGGTGGAGCACCGCATTGGTCGATCCGCCGCTGGCGACCACGGCGGTTGCGGCGTTGCGCAAAGACGTCTCAGTAATGAACTGCCTCGCGCCGACGCCCTTGGCGGCGAGTTCCGCGGCAAGGCGCCCGCAACGTTCGGCCTCACCGGCCTTATCCGGATGCGTCGCCGGCGGATCGCCCGCGCCCATGGGCGCAAGCCCCAGAAAAGCCAGCGCCATCGCCATTGTATTGGCCGTGAACTGCCCGCCGCAAGCGCCGGCGCCGGGACAGGCAGCGCGTTCAATTTCCTCAAGCTCGCTGTCGGAAATGTCGCCCTTGGCATGAGCGCCGACCGCCTCGAATACATCCTGAATTGAAATATCGCGGCCTTTGCAATGGCCGGCCATGATCGTCCCGCCATAAAGCACGACGCCCGGAACATCCATGCGCGCCAGCGCCATCGCTGCGGCCGGAATGGTCTTGTCGCAACCGACCAGAATGACCGCCGCATCAAGCGAATGGCCGCGCACCGCCAGTTCAATGGAATCGGCAATCACCTCGCGCGAGATCAGCGAGGCGCGCATGCCCTCGCCGCCCATGGTGATGCCGTCGGAAACCACGATGGTGTTGAAATCAACCGGCGTCGCCCCGCCGGCGCGCACGCCCTCACGCACCGGTTCGGCCAGCGCGCCGAGATGTATGTTACACGGCGTAATCGTCGACCAGGTGTTAACGACCGCGACCACAGGTTGGTCAAAATTCTTGTCGCCAAAGCCAACAGCGCGCAACATCGCCCGCGCTGGCGCTTTGGCTGGCCCCTTGGTGATCGCATCCGATCGTTTTGAAGTTTGCTTGCTCATCGGTTTATTTCCAAACTACGTCGCATAAAAAAACCCGCTTCCTTTCGGGAGCGGGGTATGTCGAGGTCCGTGCTGCTGTTCGTTAGCGCGCGGGCTCCATGGCCGCTCCCTGATTGGCGCTCATAAGGAGCGCCACCATAATAAGGAGGAGAATTCCGGACAGCATGAAAGGGCTCAAAGCAAAGCTGGTGAGCCCGTCATCCGATCCTGACGCCATAATTGACTGCATTTTCCGTTCCTTTTGCGCGCATCGTGTTGCAACGCATCAAATGCTTACACCAGGAACTGGTTAATAAACAACATAAAAATCATGTTTGCTGGAATTAATTCAACCCAGAGACGCTTATGTGTCAAGTTATTAGCAAATTATGCTAATGTTGGTTTTCAGCTGCTTCAGGGCCGGACCTGTCCGCTGCCCCGCACAATATTTTTGTAGCTGGTCAACTCCTCGACGCCGACTGGTCCGCGTGCATGTAAGCGGCCCGTGGCGATGCCGATTTCCGCGCCGAGACCGAACTCACCGCCATCGGCATATTGGGTCGAGGCGTTATGCAAAATGATCGCGCTGTCGACGCCGAAAAGAAACGCTTCCGCTGTCTTTTGGTTTTCCGTGACGATCGCTTCTGTGTGCGCTGATGAATATTTCTCGATATGCGCCATCGCACCAGCGACGCCGTCGACCACGGCAACGGACAGGATCGGCGCAAGATATTCCGTTCGCCAATCTTCTTCGCTCGCGGGTATTACGTTGCTATCGATTTTTTGAATCGTTTCGTCGCCGCGCAACTCGCAGCCGGCCTCGCGCAACGCGCTCGCCACTGGCGGCCAGATTTCATCGAGGCGCGCCCGATCAATCAACAGCGTCTCCGCAGCGCCACAAACGCCGGTGCGACGCATCTTCGAATTGAGAGTGATATCGACGGCTTTGCGAATATCCGCATCGCGATCAAGATAGACATGGCAAATTCCGTCAAGATGGCTGAGGACCGGCGCACGCGCATCTGATTGGACACGAGCGATCAGTGATTTCCCGCCGCGGGGAATAACCAGATCCACATGTCCGTCGAGACCGGAGAGAAGCTCCCCAACCGCCGCCCGGTCAGGCGTCTCAATAAATTGCGCGGCGCATTCTGGCAGACCGTTTGAAGCCAACCCCTCTTGCAAACAGTCGAAAAGCGCTTTCGACGTGCTGATACATTCCGAACCGCCGCGCAAGATAACCGCGTTTCCGGCTTTGACCGCAATCGCGGCGGCGTCCACCGTTACATTCGGGCGGCTTTCATAGATCACCGCAATGACGCCAATCGGCGTGCGCACGCGTTCAAAGTCTAGCCCGCTCGGCCGCGACCATTTGCGGATGACCTTGCCGACCGGGTCATCCTGTGCAGCAATTTCGCCAAGCGCATTGATAATGTCGTCGATGCGCGCGCGCGTCAGCGTCATACGGTCTACGAAGGAAGCTTTTTGTCCCCGCTCGATCGCCGCTTCAACTTCGTGAGCGTTGATCGCCAGAATATCATCCTTGCGCTCGCCGATGGTTTGTGCGGCGGCGCGTAATGCAGCGGTTTTGTGCTCTCCCGGAACCGACGCCATCACCCGCGCAGCCGCGCGCGCCTTCGCGCCGATGTCATTCATATAGGCGGATACGGACATATTTTTATCGAGCGTGTTCACAAATCTACTCCGTTCGCAAAACCAGATCGTTCTTTTCTACCACTGCCGGACGGCGGCGATAGCCAAGGATTTCTTCCAGTTCATCTGACCTTCGTCCAGCTATTTTTCTGATCTCGTCGGAAAAATAAGCGGACAGTCCCTGGCCCAAAACCTTACTGCCTGGCGCAATGATCGTCACCGCGTCGCCACGCGAGAAATCTCCGGCAACCGCAACGACGCCAGCCGGCAACAGGCTTGCACCACCCGCCAACGCCATCGCCGCGCCTGCGTCAATCGTAATCGTTCCCGCCGGTTTGATGCGCCCGCCGATCCATTGGCGGCGCGCCCGCTCCGGGTTTCCGGTTGCGCGCAACAGCGTCGCCGCTGCTCCATCCCTGATCGCCGCAATCGGATTGAGGCGCGCGCCGGCGGCAATAATCGTCACGCATCCGTTGGCGCCGGCGATTTTCGCGGCGGCGATTTTCGACGCCATGCCGCCGGAGCCAATGCCCGCCGCCTTATTCGGTCCGGCCGCCGATTGTTCAATCTCCGGCGTTATCGTCTCGACCACCGGAATGTGCCTCGCACCCGGGTCTTTCCTCGGATCAGCCGTATAAAGTCCATCCACATCGGAGAGGATGATCAACACATCGCTTTCAACAATCTGAGCCGCATGGGCGGCAAGCCGATCATTGTCGCCATAGCGAATTTCGCTGGTGGCGACAGTGTCGTTCTCGTTGACCATGGGCAGCGCTTTTAAATCCAGCAGTGTGCGGAAAGTTGCGCGCGCATTCAGATAGCGGCGGCGGTTCTCGGTGTCGTCAAGGGTTAGCAATAGCTGTGCGATATGCGTATCATGGGGGTCAAAGGCGCGCTGCCAGGCTTGCGCCAGCGCCGCCTGCCCGGCGGCGGAGGCGGCTTGTTTTTCGTCGAGCTGCAAGGTGCGGTCGAGACCGAGGCGCTTTCGCCCCAGCGCAATCGCGCCCGAGGTGACGACCACCACTTCACAGCCGTCGCCCCGCAACGCCGCGATATCGTCCGCCAGCGAGGCGAGCCACGCCGCACGCACGGCGCCGTCCTCGGCGCAGAGGATCGCTGAGCCGACTTTGACGACAATCCGCTTTGCCGCGCGCAACGTTTGGGCTGCATCAGGTGAAACCGTCTTTTCCATAGTCGAATGTTATGCGAGCGGCGGCGCGCTTTTCAAAGAAAATTCTTGACTGCCGCCGGGCGCGGCCAGATGGGCATCCTCATTTTCTTCAAAACAGCTTCCTCCCCTCAAACCTCGTCCGCTGACTGAAGCGTGTTCCAGCGCCTGAAATAAATCACGCGCGAGATCCTCGCCATGCTCTAGGCCGATGGAAAACCGAACCAGGCGATCAGATATACCGGCAATTGCGCGCGCTTCCGGCGTCATCGATGCATGGGTCATCACCGCCGGCACGCAAACCAGGCTTTCAAACCCGCCAAGAGATTCTGCAATGGTGAAAATCTTCAGCCTGCGCAGCAGCTCCAGAACATCAACGCCGGCGGCGAATTCCACCGAGAACATAGAGCCGAAGCCCATTTGCTGCGCCTTGGCTATTTCATGGCCCGGATGTGATGCAAGACCAGGGAAGAAAATCTTCGCGACGCGACCGTCTTGAACAAGCCCTTCAACAATTTCGCGCGCCGTCATCTGCTGACGTTCAATGCGCGGAAACAGCGTGCGCAAACCACGCAAGGTCATAAAACTATCAAACGGGGCGCCGGTAACGCCGGTGCAGTTCGCCCACCAGGCCAGTTCCTCACCAAGCTTTGCCTCGCGCGCCAACACCGCGCCGCCAACCACGTCGCTGTGGCCATTGATGAACTTTGTGGTCGAATGAACCACAATATCGCAGCCCAGCTCCAGCGGGCGCTGCAGGGCCGGTGACAAAAATGTGTTGTCGGCGACGATGATGGCGCCGCAATCCTTCGCGAGAGCGACAACCGCGCGAATGTCGGTGATACGCAATAGCGGGTTGCTCGGCGTTTCAATCAGAACCAGCTTCGGGCCCCGCACAAAAGCGGCTTTGAACGCTACGGGGTCGGTCTGATCGACCCACGCCACGTTAAAATGTCCGCACTTTGCACGCGCGGTCAGCAATCTGTGGGTGCCGCCATAACAATCATGGGGCGCAAGAACCAGATCGCCCGGCTTAACGAGATTGAACACCAGATCAACCGCCGCCATTCCCGATGCGGTGATAACGCCTTTTGCAGCGCCCTCCAGCGAAGCAAGCGCTTCTTCCAACTGCGACCGTGTCGGGTTTCCCGAGCGCGCATAATCATATTGCGGCTTCTCGCATGGGTCGTTCCAATAATAATTGGCCGACAGATGAAGCGGCGGCGAGACGCTGTTGTGGGCGGTGTCGGTCGATATGCCGGCGCAGGCAATCCGGGTTTCGGCGTGAAGGTCGTGGCTCATAGCAAGCGGTCCTCAAGGAAAGTTTTGATAACAGGGCCAATGATGATGGCTTCTTTCAGGAAGGCGTCGTGGCCGTAGAGGGAATCAATCTCATAAAGCGTCGCGGTTTGAAGCGCGCGCGCGAGGCTGCGCATGTCGTCCACTGGCGCCAGCTGGTCACTTGTAACGGCCATCAAGAGACTGTCGGCATCAATTGTTGTCGGATCAACGCAATGGCGATCAACCGAATCCGATAGCGTCAGATAGCGCTCGGCGGACATCGGATAGGCGCGCCCGCGCGCAATCAGATAATCGCAAACCTCATGTGGATCACCGACGCCGGCGCCCGGCCTGTGGTTGAACCGGGTCTCGAACTCCGTCGGCGTGCGATAGCTGATCATCGCCAACTGGCGCGCCAGACGCACGCCCTCGCGTGGCTCGCCAACGCGCTGCGCAAAATCAATGATCCGCCGCTGCACCCCGCGCATCGCCGTCGTCGCCGGATGCGGCTTCGCCGCCGCTGAGACAATGCAAAGATGTTTGACGCGGGCCGGATAGGCCGCGGCAAAGGCTAGCGCCACCATGGCGCCATAGGACGCCCCGGCAAAAGCAAACAGCGTCTTGATCTTCAGTGAAGTCAGCGCCGCCGCCAGCGCGCGGGCCTGATCGGCGGTCGAAATCATGCGCGCGGTCTCTCTATCCCCAGGCAGAAAGTCAAAACCAAGGACGCAAAACTGGTCAAGGTCGATGGCGCCGCCGCGCGCGACAATATCGCGCCACCAGCCTTTCTCGCTGCCCGCATCGGCGACAATCCGGCTCGCGGAAACGCCGCCGGCGACCGCTATCACAGGTTTTTCAAGATCGCCATGGATGCGCAAACGCAGCTCGGCGCGGCTTAGCTTCTCAAAGCTGCCCAACACAAAATCTGCCGGCAGAAGAATGCTGACATCGCAAAACTCAGCCACTGCTGGCGCATATGCGCCTGGTAATTTTTGAATTGCACTGTTCATCACACGCCTCTGCATCACTCGACCCATTGCTCAAAAAGCAATTCGCAGAGACCTAATCGGACGAAAATCGCCGTCACTCGTCCGACTCATCTCTCGAAACCATCCGATAAATCGGCGTCTCGAAGGAATTGGCACCTTTCCTCAAAGCCGGTCTGGCTTTTCAGCGGTTGCCCCAGCGTCACAGGGCCTGTCCCTCAGCTGGTCTTGATGAGTTGCCGGGAGGTTTAGTCAGATTATCTGGCGCGTCAACTGAAAATATTGCGAAGCAATAAGTTTGCATTAATCGTCTAATGGCGCCCGAGCGGATCAATATAATTTCTGATCGGTCGTATAGAAACCATATCTGACGCGGCTAATTATTTTGAAACGCGCGCTTGATATTGCGCGCCGCCTGGCGAATGCGCTGCTGGTTCTCGACCAAACTAATGCGCACATGACCGTCGCCATATTCGCCAAAGCCGAGCCCAGGCGCGACCGCGACATCGGCCTTTTCCATCAGCATTTTTGCAAATTCTACCGAGCCCAGGCTGCGATATTGCTCCGGTATTTCGGCCCAGGCGAACATCGATGCGTCAGGCGTCGGGATCTCCCAACCGGCCATGGCAAAGTGCTCGATGACAGTGTCGCGGCGGGCGCGATAGGTCTGGCGGATCTCCTCAATACAATCCGTCGGCCCATCAAGCGCGGCAATGGCGGCGACCTGGATCGGCGTAAAGGCGCCGTAATCGAGATAGGATTTGACGCGAGCGAGCGCTGCGATCAGCCGCTGATTGCCGACCGCCATGCCGATCCGCCATCCCGCCATGGCAAAGGTTTTCGACAGGGAATTGATTTCAACTGCAATCTCCCTCGCGCTTTCTACTTGCAGGATCGAGGGCGGCGGCGCGTCAAAATATATCTCGCCATAGGCAAGGTCGGACAGGATGATGATGTCATTCTTGCGCGCCAGCGCGACCACATCTTTGTAAAACTCAAGCTCCACGGTTTGCGCCGTCGGGTTTGACGGATAGTTGATGACCATCGCGCGCGGGCTGGTTGCGCTGGCGGCAATCGCTGCGCTGAGACCGGAGAGATATTGCTCCGGCGTCAACGCTGGCATCGCTTCAATCACTCCGCCGGCGATGATGAAGCCATAGGCGTGAATCGGATATGCGGGGTTGGGCGACAAAATAATATCGCCCGGCGCGGTGATCGCCTGGGCGAGGTTAGCGAAGCCTTCTTTGGAGCCGATGGTCGCAACGACTTCCGTTTCCGGATCCAGCCCAACACCGAAACGCCGCTCATAATAGCGCGCCATCGCCCGGCGCAAGCCAATGATCCCGCGCGAGGCCGAATAGCGATGGGCCTTTGGATCGCGCGCCGTCTCGATCAGCTTATCGACGATATGCGGCGGCGTCGGCATATCGGGATTGCCCATGCCGAGGTCGATAATATCGCGCCCACTCGCCCGAAGCCTTGCTTTCAGCGCGTTGACCTCCTCGAACACATAAGGCGGCAACTGTTTGATACGGTAGAATTCTTCAGTATTCGTCATATTTACTCGCGGTCGCCATCCCGGCGCGATCTAGCACCCTACCCGCATTAAGTCACGCTAATTGGGCGACGTCCGCAATCTGTTTGCGCGCGAGCGTTTCAAGCGGCTCGATGACCCAGAATTTTGCCGCCGCATTGGACCAGTCGTCGAGCAGGCCGCGCGCTTTTGGCGAGCGGGTCTCACGCCAGTGGCGTTCAATTAGAGCACGGCATTCCTTGTCGTCGTCGCCATGGGAAAACCGCCGCCAGGCGACACTGTCCGGGTTGACAACGCCTTCGAACAGCAACGCTTCGTCAAAAACGAAAGCCCGTCCGCCGGTCATCCCAGCGGCAAAGTTGGCGCCGACGCGGCCTAGAATAACCGCAACGCCGCCGGTCATATATTCACAGCCATTGGCCGAACAGCCCTCAATCACTGTGACCGCCCCGGAGTTGCGAACCGCAAACCGCCCGCCCGCGCGGCCCGCCGCAAACAGCGCACCCGACGTCGCGCCATAAAGACAGGTATTGCCGATGATCGCATCGCCGGCGCCGGCGCGTGCGGCTTCCGGGCGCACCACGATGCTGGCGCCGGAAAGCCCTTTGCCGACATAATCATTAGCCTCGCCATCAACGATCAACTTCAACCCGCGCGCGCTAAAGGCGCCGAGAGACTGACCGGCCGAACCTGTAAGCCGGATAGTCAAATGGCCTTCGCACAGCTCGCCTTTGTTAAACTTGCGAACGATGTGGGAAGAAATCCGCGCGCCAATCGCCCGGTCGGTATTTTTCACCGGATAGGAAAGCTGCATCTTCTCACTCCGCTCTAGGAACGGCGCAATTTCCGGCATGATGCGCTGGTCGAGCGTGTCTTCAACGCTGTTTCGGCCTTTGCGCGTTGACCGCCTCGGGCGCTCTCCGGCTTCGGCGCGTATGAGGATCGGATTGAGATCGAGGTCATCAAGATGCGCGGCGCCACGCGACACCTGATCGAGAAGATCGGCGCGGCCGATAATGTCTTCAAGCGAACGGGCGCCAAGCGAGGCTAATATCTGCCGCGTTTCTTCAGCGAGGAACGTCATGAGATTCACAACATGGTCCGGCGCGCCGGCAAAACGTTCGCGCAACGCGTCATCCTGCGTGCAAATCCCGACTGGACAGGTGTTTGAATGGCACTGACGCACCATGAGACAGCCGAGCGCGATGAGAGAAATTGTGCCGATGCCGTATTCTTCCGCGCCCAACATCGCGGCGACGACAATATCACGGCCGGTGCGGATGCCGCCATCAGTTCTGAGCGTCACCTGCTCGCGCAAATTGTTCAGGGTAAGGACCTGGTGGGCTTCCGACAGTCCCAGCTCCCATGGCGCGCCGGCGAATTTTATCGAAGTCTGGGCGCTGGCGCCGGTGCCGCCGACATTGCCGGATATCAAAATGATATCGGCTTTGGCTTTGGCGACGCCGGCAGCGATGGCGCCAATGCCGGTCGCGGAGACTAATTTCACGCAGACCCGTGCGTCGGGATTGATCTGTTTCAGATCGTAAATTAACTGCGCCAGATCCTCGATCGAATAAATGTCGTGATGCGGCGGCGGCGAAATCAATGTCACGCCGGGCGTCGCCAATCGCATGCGGGCGATGAACTCGGTGACCTTAAATCCCGGCAGCTGCCCGCCCTCGCCGGGCTTGGCGCCTTGGGCGACTTTAATTTCAATCTCGCGGCACTGGTTTAGATATTCCGCGGTAACGCCAAACCGTCCCGATGCGATCTGTTTCACCACCGAGTTGGCGTTGTCGCCATTCGGACGCGGCGTATAGCGCTCCGGGTCTTCGCCGCCCTCGCCGGAAACTGACTTGGCGCCGATGCGGTTCATGGCGATGTTCAAGGCGCCATGGGCTTCCGGCGACAGGGCGCCAAGCGACATCCCCGGCGTTAAAAAACGCTGGCGAGTATCGTTCGCGGTTTCCACATCATCAAGGCTGACGGCGTCGCCCGCCGGGCGGGCGCGCAACAGGTCGCGAATATGCGATGGCGGCTGGTCTTTTAGCGCATCCGAATAACGCGCATAGGCCGTAGCATCGTCATCGCGCACGGCGGTTTGCAAATCGCTCACCAACCCGGCCTGGACAATATGATGTTCGCCACGACTGCGCTGGCGAAAAAACCCACCGACCGGCAGCGGCGGCGCTTCGCCTTGCCATGCCGCCGCGTGCAGCTCTGCGGTTTTTTGTTCCAGCCCGGCAAGGCCGATCCCGGAAATCCGGCTGGTCATGCCGGGAAAAAAATCTCCCACCAATGTGCGCGACAGGCCCAGCGCTTCAAAATTGCAGCCGCCGCGGTAGGATGAAATCACCGAGATCCCCATCTTAGAAATAATTTTCATCAGGCCCGCCTCAAGGCCGACCTTATAATTGATAACGCAATCGCTAAGCGAGCGGCTGCCATAGCGCCCCTTCGCTTGCGCATCAGCGATGCTGTCAAAGGCGAGATAGGGATTGACCACCGTCGCGCCGGCGCCGACCAGAACGGCGAGATAATGCGAGTCTATGCATTCGGCCGAGCGCACGATGATCGAGCAAAAAGACCGACTGCCGGCATTGGTAAGATGGGCGTGAACACCGCCGGCGACGAGGATCATTGGTACAGCAATGCGGCCCCGCCCCTGATATTCATCCGTCAGGATCACATGCCCGGCGCCTGCCTTGACCGCCGCTGCTGCTTCTGCACGGATGCGCTTCAAAGCATCGCGCAACGCCTCGCCATTGCCCGTTGCTGCCGCGACCTCATAGGTGCAATCGATTTCGACAATCTTCTGATCGAGGAAACCCTTCAGTCGCGCAAACATACCGTTGGTTAAAATCGGGCTTTCCAGCACGAAAACGTCCGTCTGCGTTTTATTTATCGCCAGAATATTGCCAAGGTTTTTAAACCGCGTCTTCAGGCTCATCACCCCGTGCTCGCGCAACGGATCGATTGGCGGATTGGTGACCTGGCTGAAATTCTGCCGAAAAAAATGCGATAAGGGTCGATAATTATTAGACAAAACTGCAATCGGCGTATCGTCGCCCATGGAGCCGACAGCCTCCTTGGCGTCTTCGACCAGGGGCCGCAAGATCAGCTCCAGCTCCTCCATATCATAACCGGCGCCGGCCTGACGGCGTGCGAGATTTTCACTTTCGAACAAACGATCTTCAGCGCCTGGGCCAATTTGGGGATCGAGTTCTACAATGTTTTCCAACCATTCCTTATACGGAAAGCGATTGGCGAGACGATTCAGAATATCGTCGGAATTATAGAACCTTGCTTCTTCCATATCGACAGCAATCATCTGACCGGGCCCGAGGGCGCCGCGCTTTTTGACCTTGCGCCCCTCCAGCGGACACATGCCGGCCTCTGATCCGACCGCCAGAATGCCATCCTCGGTGATGGCGTAGCGCAACGGCCTGAGCCCACTGCGGTCGAGACCCGCAACCGCCCAGCGTCCGTCATAAGCAGCGATTGCCGCCGGGCCGTCCCATGGCTCCATCACCGCGTTGCAATATTCAAACAGCGCACGCCATTGCGACGGCATCACCGAGCCGCGTTTCGACCATGCCTCGGGGATCAGTAGCGTCTTGGCCATCGGCGCGGTGCGTCCGGCGCGCACCAGAAGCTCAAACACCTGGTCGAGCGCTGCAGAATCCGACGAGCCGGGCTGGATCACCGGCTTGGTATAATGGTCGTCTTCGCCAAAGGTCTCCGACGTCATCGCGATTTCATGACTTTTCATCCAGTTGGTGTTGCCTTTAAGCGTATTGATCTCGCCATTATGGGCGAGCATGCGGAACGGTTGCGCGAGGCGCCATTCCGGAAACGTGTTGGTCGAATAGCGCTGATGAAAAATCGCCACCCGCGAGACAAAGCGCTCGTCTTTCAGGTCAGTATAAAACTCATCGATATCTTCGGCCAGGAACATGCCTTTATAAACAACATCTTGCGATGACAGCGAACAGATATATAGCTCGTGCATGCCTTGCTCGCGGGCCTGCTGTTCTATCCGTCGTCTGACAATATATAGGGCGATATCAAGCTCTTCCTGCTCGCGCCCTTTCGGATCACAGAACAAAATCTGCTCGATGCCGGGGCGCGTCGCATTGGCTTTCTCGCCAAGGCAGGCAGCATTCACCGGCGCCTGGCGCCAGCCGTAAATATAAAAGCCGCGGCGCAGAATTTCCGATTCAACAATGGCGCGCGCGGCATCTTGCGCCGCAAAATTCGTCCGCGGCAAAAACACCATGCCTACGCAGATATCTTGCTCGCCGGGGCGGTGGCCGGTGCGCTCAACGAAAGACCGAAACAAGCCTTGCGGGACATTAAGACGAATGCCTGCGCCGTCGCCAGTTTTCCCGTCAGCATCAATGGCGCCGCGATGCCACACCGCTTTCAGCGCAGCAATCGCCATCTCCACAACCTCGCGGCGCGGACGCGCATCGAGCGCCGCCACCAGGCCAACGCCGCAGGCGTCATGTTCCGAGGCCGGATCATAGGCGTTTCCAGCGATAAGGCGCGCGCGGCGCTCTGCATATGTCGTGACGAAATCAGTCATCCAGTAGCCTTGTAACTCTTATTCGGCCGCAATTGGCTGTGTCGTTTGTTTTAGCTGGGCGCTGATGGCCGCGGCGGCGACCCGTCCATCGCGGATCGCCCACACCACCAGTGACGCGCCGCGAACAATATCGCCGGCAGCGTAAACGCCCGCAAGATTGGTCTCCAGGGTTGTCGGATTGACCCGCAACGTGCCGCGCGCCGTTGTCTTCAACGCCGGCTCGCCAAACATGTGCGGTAAATCTTCCGGCTCAAAGCCGAGCGCTTTGATGACCATGTCGGCGTCTAAATCATATTCGCCGCCGGGGATTTCAACTGGCGCCCGGCGCCCGGTTTCATCCGCCTCACCCAGTTCCATCCGCACAACACGCAAACCCGCCGCACGCACCGCATCGCCAAGCACGGCTTTGGGCGCCGCGAGCCATTCAAAAATGACGCCTTCTTCTTCCGCGTTCGCCACCTCACGCGCCGAGCCTGGCATGTTTTTGCGGTCGCGCCGATAAAGACAGATCACCGAAATCGCGCCCTGGCGCACCGCCGTGCGCACGCAATCCATCGCCGTGTCGCCGCCGCCAACGACAACAACCTTTTTGCCGGCGGCGTCGAGCGTCGTCGCATCACTCGCGGGAAGCTTATCGCCAAGTCCTTTGCGATTGGAGGTTATCAGATAATCCAGCGCCGCAACCACGCCTTTATTGCCGCTGCCGGGGCAAACCAGATCGCGCGCTTTATAAACACCAGTAGCGATCAAGATCGCATCATGTTGCGCACGCAGATCGCCAAGCGTCGCATCGCGGCCGACTTCGAAATTCGCGGCGAATTCAACGCCGCTCTGTTCAAGATAATTGGTGCGCCGCGTCACCACCTGTTTTTCAAGTTTGAAATTCGGAATACCGTAAATCAGCAGCCCGCCGGCGCGGTCATGACGGTCATAGACTTTCACCTGGAAGCCATCGCGGCGCAGCTCCTCCGCCGCGGCAAGTCCCGCTGGTCCGGCGCCGATAATCCCGACTGATTGCATCTGCTCGCGCGCGGGGCGCAGCGGTTTGATCCAACCCTTTTCCCATGCAGTCTCGGTTATATATTGCTCAACCGATCCGATCGTCACTGTTCCGTGACCGGATTGTTCGATGACGCAGGAGCCTTCGCAAAGTCGGTCCTGGGGGCAAATTCTGCCGCACACTTCCGGCATGTTGTTGGTCGCGGACGAGACCGCATAGGCTTCTTCCAGGCGGTCTTCGGCCACCAGTTTCAGCCAGTCGGGAATATCATTGCCAAGCGGGCAATGGTCTGAACAAAACGGCACGCCGCACTGGCTACAGCGCGACGCTTGCGCGGCGGCATGGTCTTTTGCGAACGATTTATATATTTCATCGAAATCCCGGGCTCTGGCGCCGGGATCTCGTTTCGCTGGCGTCTCACGGTCACGCGACGTAAATTTCAACATTCGTTCAGTAATGGAACTTCTCCATCAAAGTTTGCGGTCAAGTCGACACAAATTCCGGATAGGCTTCAAGGCCAAGCTCGGATTTGTCTAGCCCAATGCGCTCATCATGGTCATTGGCTCTGATGCCCATTGAATATTTCAGGGCAAGCCAGACCAGCATACTGGCTGTAAAAACAAAGGCGCCAATCACGACAACGCCAGTGAGCTGGCCAAAAAACGTCACGTCCTTGTTGCTCAGCGGCACGATGAGCGTCCCCCATATGCCGCAAAATAGATGCGCCGGTATCGCGCCGACGACATCGTCAATTTTAAGCTTATCGAGCAGCGGAACCGCAAAGGTGACTATCGCGCCGCCGACAGCGCCGATCAGGATCGTCTGATATATTTCCGGCTGCAATGGCTCTGCGGTAATCGACACCAGCCCACCGATGGCGCCGTTGAGGACAATCGTCAAATCGACTTTCTTGTAAAGCAACTGCGTCAGGGCCAGTGCTGTCACAACACCGGCGCATGCGGCCATGTTGGTGTTGACGAAGATTTTCGCGACCGCAATCGCGTCGTCAATCGTGCCGAGCGCCAATTGCGAGCCGCCATTAAAACCGAACCAGCCAAGCCAAAGAATAAATGTGCCGAGCGTCGCCAGCGGCAAGGACGATCCGGGAAACGGATGCACCCGCCCGCCTTCATATTTGCCCTTGCGTGCGCCCAGAACAAGTGCGCCGGCAAGCGCCGCCCAGCCTCCGGTCGAGTGCACCAGCGTTGAGCCGGCAAAATCATCAAACCGCGCGTCAAGAAACCCCGCACCCCAAACCCAACCGGCCTGGATCGGATAGATGAAGCCGGTCAAGACCGCGACAAACAATAAAAATGGCCATAGCTTGACCCGTTCCGCCAGCGTTCCTGAAACGATAGACGCCGCCGTCGCAACAAACACCATCTGGAAATACCAGTCGGCGCTAGCGGCGTAACCGGTTCCGAGCGCATCGGCATCATCCGCGCCCCAGATCTTCAATGTGCCGAAAACGCCGCCTTCAGCGACGCCGTAAATTAAATTATAGCCAAACAACCAGACCATGATCCCGGCGATCGAATATAGTGCAATGTTCTTGACACAGATCGTTGCAGCATTTTTCGACCGGACGAGGCCAACCTCAAGCATGCAAAACCCGGCGGCCATAAACATGACCACCATTCCTGATATCAGAAACAGCGTCGTATTGAACACAAAAACTGACGCATCAGAGGCGACCGGCGTGTCCTGCGCATAAGCGCTGCTAGCCAGCACAAGGGCGGCGAGCGTTGCAGCAAAAACAGCTTGTTTCTTGATCATTCTAATCCCCAAAATCCTTAAAGCGCCGCAGCGCCGATCTCACCGGTGCGCACACGCATCGCATCATCCAGATCAAGAACGAATATCTTGCCGTCGCCAATACGGCCCGTCTGCGCTGAATTTTTGATCGCCTCCACCACTGAGGTGACGCGAGACGCCTCTACGGCCAGTTCAATTTTGACCTTCGGAACAAAATCAACCTTGTACTCGGCGCCGCGATATACCTCGCTATGCCCCTTCTGACGACCAAATCCCTTGACATCACTCACTGTCATGCCCTCGACGCCAATCCCGGTAAGCGCAGTGCGAACGTCTTCCAGCCGGTGGGGTTTAATAATTGCGATTATATATTTCATCAGTATGAACACCTTTTCGCCACTCGCTTGGCGGCGCGCGATTCGTTGGTGACGGTAATAGGCCCAACATTGCAACGCAACATTTTATCACTGCGTTGCGGGATTATATGTATAATCATTAGCGATATATGCTATTTTATGACTATTTCCTGTTAATATATCTGCCATTATCTTATTTTTTAGAATTTTATTCGTTTTTCGCACAACTGTAACTTGTGCATTGCAACATATTCTATAAGGCTGGTTTCACCAAAGCTAATAATGCTCCGTATGGAGTGCTTTTATCAAACCGCTATGAGGAAATAAAAATGAACCGTGCTGCCCTGTTTGCATTGTTCATACTAGGCGCTTCAATGTCTGCAATTGGCGCTGCCAGCGCCCAATCCGTAGAGGTATCGACAACGGTCGCCTTTGAATCGCGTTATGTTTTTCGCGGCGTACAATTTGCCGAGACCAGCATACAACCGGCAATTAATCTCAGCTACGGCAACCTCTATCTAAACAGTTGGTTTAACCTGCCGATTGGCGACGATGATCTTGTTGTGACGCCGGGAGGAGAAGAGCTCGATCTTATTGCAGGCTATTCAGCATCGTTAAACGACCTAATCAGCTATGATATCGGTCTCACCTATTACGTCTTTCCTGACCTGGCGAGTGGATTTTTTGATGTGCTGCGAGAAGACGGCGACGGATTGGGCGCCAATACGCTTGAGCCCTATCTCGGCGTAGCGTTCGACGCTGCCCTGGCGCCGTCGGTCTATCTCTACCACGACTTCTTCCTCGACACGACAACCGTCCAGGGCAACGTCTCCCACTCATTTCCGCTATCGGAAAAAGCCAGCTTCGATCTTGGCGGGTATATCGGCTATGTTTTCGACGATGTTGGCGGCGCGGATTATCTATACGGAACCGCATCGGCGGACCTCTCATACACGCTTAGCGATAGTGGCTCGGTCTATACCAGCCTGCGCTATAGCGGCTCGGACATTGCCGGCGGCGCCGTCTTCGATGACGCCATACTCGGTACAAGACAGGCCGGCGGCTTTTGGTGGGGCGTTGGCTTCAGCGCAGATTTTTAAAAGCCGCCAACGTGCCCCCAAAACTCCGACGAGCCGCGCTCAGCATTTACGAAACAAGACCTCGTAACCGCTCAATCTGCGTGTGGCTCGTCGTTATGTCGCTACGGTCCGCAGCGACGCGTAAATCGCGTAGCACTTCCAGCGCTTTGAGCAGAACCGGCAAAGGCGGGCCGCTCGCCGTGACCTGATCGAGATGCGCGCCGGTTATTGATCCCGCCGGGCCGGCAATAAATTTTTCAACCAGCTGATCATGATGCTGCGCGGCGATCTCGCCATGCAGCGCGCAGACCTCAAGAAACGCAGCGGCGCTGTTCTGAAACCATGTCTCGCTTGCAGAGGGTGCGCAATCAAGGAATTCATCCAACAGCGGGCGCTTGGACATGCAAGCACGAAGCGATGCCTGATCGGCAGGCATCATGAATAACATCTTGTCGACCAGAAGCTGCGAATAATAAGGATCATTGGCGCGGCACAGGCCGAGCAACAGATCGATCTCGTTAATGCCTGAAAAATCTCCCGCATTGGCGCCGCGATATTCATGACGACCGACCCGATAGGGTTTGTAGTAAGGCCGCACACAGAAAAAGAAACGTTGGGTATCGAGATCGCCAAACAATTTTTCATTGAATTTTTTCACGGCGCGCAAAGCATCCGCCGCGTCGCCAAGGAGTGTTAAAGAGGCCGGATTCGACACGCCAAGCGGCAAAATTCTGATCAATGCATCCGCAGCGCGTTTAAACGCCAGAATGCCGCAAGTGTTATAATCCAAAAAAAGAAATTCGTCCTTAAGCGATGTGAAGCTCTTCTGTACGCCGCCGAGCGCATAATTATGCGTTGACAGATGGCTGGTCGCGAAACGCGGGGTCACGCCCAGCGACGTCGCGATATGCATGCCGAGAGCTGAGGCTTCTTGATGCGGCGATTTTTGTTCGCGCGCAGGATTGGTCATCTCATGACGGCGCAACGCCGCCATATACAGCCCGAGATTGCCGAGAAGGTCGAAAGCATTATCAAAGCCCTCGTCAGTATTACCTTCCGCCACCAGTTTAATGATATAGGCGCGGCCATCTTCTAAAATTTGCTTTTTGATACCATCGCCGACGCCGTCAACATCCGCGCGATTTTCACGGGCGAAATATTTCTCTTCAAGCGCAGTGTTCATCTCTACAAAAGGCGTGCGAATCCAAGCGTCGAAATGTTCTGTATTATTACTCAACGCGCGTCTCCATAGTTATAACAGCGTTACTTACGCCGTTTGCGTCAGGTCCCGGTGATGCCACCGCAGATGGTCTTCGATAAAGGTGGCGATAAAATAGTAAGAATGGTCGTAGCCGGCCTGCATACGCAAGGTCAGCGTTTGACCGGCTTGGTCTGCCGCCGCTTTGAATATTTCCGGCTTTAGCTCAGTTTCTAGGAACTGATCCGCCGTGCCCTGGTCAATCAGAATATGCGCCTGGCTGCCGCCATGATCGCGCAAAAGCGCCGTTGCATCATAGGGCGCCCATTTGTTTTTATCCGCACCAAGATAGTTTGATAGCGCCTTCTCTCCCCAGGGGACGGCTGAAGGCGCGACTATTGGTGCGAAAGCTGAGCAAGATTTGTATTTTTTCGGGTTTTTTAAATGAATAGTCAGCGCACCATGGCCGCCCATGGAATGGCCGAAAATTCCACTCCGCGCAGCATCAACCGGAAATTCATTTTCGATCAGCGCAGGCAGTTCTTCCGTTATATAGGAATACATATTGTAATGCTTCGACCACGGCGCCTCAGTAGCATCGACATAAAAGCCGGCGCCAAGCCCAAAATCATAGGCGCCGTCCGGATCATCGGGCACGTCATTTCCATTGATATCGGGGCCACGCGGCGACGTGTCGGGCGCAACGATAACAAGACCCAGCTCCGCAGCAATGCGCTGCACGCCGGCCTTGGCGATGAAATTTTCTTCCGTACAGGTCAGACCAGACAGCCAGTATAACACCGGGTGCGGCCCCGCGCCGTGAATATCTTCGGGCGGCGTATATACGGCGAAGCGCATATCACAGCCGCATGCCGCACTGGCCTGTGAAAAGACGGACCCGATCCCGCCAAAAATTTTAACCGTTGACAGTGCTATCATTTTATTTGGTTCCGAGCGCCAGCTCCATGTGGATAACGCCGTCTTCTGGATTTTCGTCCTGACTGTCGACCTCGACAAATCCGTATGCGCGATACAGCGAAACCGCCCGCGTCAACCTCTTGAGCGTATCGAGACGCATGATGCTGAATTCCTGCTTGCGCGCCTGTTCGATCAGATCTTTACAGAGGCGTCGCCCAAGACCTAACCCTCGGTAATTCGGCCGTGCATAAAGCCTTTTCATCTCACAAACGCCGTCGCCAATATCCTTCAGGCCCACCGCAGCCGCGCCAAGCCCGCCGACACGCGCGAGCAACAAAAATTTATAAAATTTCGGAAATGCCGCCATCTCCTCATTGAAATCCTCAAGGCATAAATCGTTTTTAAGAAACGCCGCATAGTCACGAAACAACAATTTGACCGCCGCGACATCGCCAACAGACGTGGCGTGTATAATCTCTATATTGCGGGTGTTCATTTGCAGCCTCAATAAATCACTACAGAACGAATGCTTTTGCCCGCATGCATCAAATCAAACGCCTTATTAATATCTTCCAGTGGCATGGTGTGGGTGATCAGATCGTCGATATTGATCTTATCATCCATATACCAGTCGACGATTTTCGGTGTGTCGGTGCGCCCGCGAGCGCCGCCAAAGGCCGTTCCCTTCCATACCCGGCCGGTTACAAGTTGGAATGGCCGTGTTGAAATTTCCTTACCGGCTTCGGCAACGCCAATGATGATCGACTGGCCCCAGCCGCGATGGCAGCATTCCAGCGCTTGGCGCATAACGTCGGTATTGCCGGTGCAATCGAACGAATAGTCCGCGCCGCCGCCGGTAAGTTCCACAACCTTCTCAACCACATTGCCGGCGCCGACCTCATTGACATCGATGAATTGCGTCATGCCAAATTTCTCGGCGATCTCGCGTCGCCGGGGATTGATATCAACGCCAATAATGTTGTCGGCGCCGACCAGCCTCGCGCCCTGAACGACATTCAGTCCAATGCCGCCAAGGCCAAAGACAACGACGCTTGCGCCCGGCCCAACGCCCGCCGTCCACACCACCGCGCCGACGCCAGTGGTAACGCCGCAACCGATGTAACAGGCTTTATCAAATGGCGCATCCTTGCGGATTTTTGCGACCGATACTTCCGGCAATACGGTGAAATTCGAAAAGGTCGAACACCCCATATAGTGAAACAGCTTCTCGCCCTTGAAGGAGAACCGGCTGGTCCCATCAGGCATGACGCCCTGGCCTTGCGTCGCTCGAACCGACGTACACAGATTTGATTTCTGCGACAGGCAGGTTTTGCATTGCCGACATTCGGCTGTGTAAAGCGGGATGACATGATCACCGGGTTCAACGCTGGTGACGCCGGCGCCAATCTCGCGCACGATGCCTGCGCCCTCATGGCCGAGAATGGACGGGAAGATACCCTCAGAATCCTTGCCTTCAAGCGTATAGGCGTCGGTGTGGCAGACGCCGGTTGCCATGATCTCAACCAGGACCTCGCCGGCTTTCGGACCTTCAAGGTCAACCTCTTCGATGACCAGCGGCTGGTTCGGCGCAATGGCGATAGCCGCTCTGGTTTTCATCGGTTCTCTCCTAACGGGCTCACGCAGGGCAATAACCGCGCTGCAGGCGGCTTGTCCAGAAGGCGCATTATCCTGCGAAATGTGTCCAATTATCCTGCACTGCGCCGGCGATCGAGCGCAATTGCGGTTGGTCAGCTCTGCCGATAACGGCCAAGCTAGGCGCCGTCTTATCTATGGGAGCAGCGCCGAGCTCGCAGGCGCCGTTATCAGGCGGTTTGGGAAATATCGTCATTCGCCACACGCCAACGAAACTGGGGAAAACCACTGTCCCAAAGGCCGCAATCCGTTTTTCCCAAGCCAATGGGCTGGCGCCTGCTGGGCAATTTTGGTCATAAATACAGCGGTTTATATGGCCCACAGCAACGATAATCATGACCCATATGGCCAAATTATATATTTATATCAGATAGTTATATAAATTGTGCGCAACCTTTGCGCTTTTTGTTGACTTATACACAGGCGCAGGGTATTTATGACAGATAAATGACAGTTTTTTATCGTTTGTGTCACATATCATGTGTAGCATCTGGAAGACGGTAGAAAATAAAAAGAAAAGAATAGGTTAGCGTTATGTATGAGACCAATCAGAGTGTAAGACGCCCGTTTTTATATGTGGTAGCCGCGCTATTTGCGATTGCGCTGGCTGTCCCGCTTGCGGTGTCTTCTGGTCAGGCCTCAGGCGGCGGCATTTTTGATGAATGCTTCGGCGCCAGCTGCAGCAACGCTGCGGTCTTCGCCGCCACGGAATAACCGGCTCCGGCAAACCCCAACATAATTCATGACGAAATAGAGCCTGCGACTTTGCGCGCGGCTGTCTCGGTCTGAGCTCAGAAATCGAACTGTGCTCGAAACGCAACGCCGCGCACTGTCTCATCGCCAAGTCCGGCTAACACCATGCTGGCGAATGCGGGATCCAGCCCCGCCGTCGTCTCGCCGAGATCGGCGTCGATAATATAGCCGTTGACGCCCAATCGCATTTGTGCGCTCAGCCACCAATCTGCGCCGATGGTATAGGAATTATAGGCGCCGCCGGATGTCGGGGCGTTTTCAAGATCGATTGTGTCCACCCGCAACGCGAAGGCCAGCGCGCCAAGCCCGCCCTCATCAACGTCGCTGAAAACCGTTGGCCGGTCAAAGCGCGCGCCCTTGAGCGCAGGTTCTCCGTTCACCATAAACCCGGCCTCGATATAGCCGCCGGAAAGCGCATCGTCGCCCAGGCAGGCCGCGCAGGTCGGAAAAGTCAGCGCATATTCTCCGGCCGCCCAGAAGCGTCCCTTTGCGACCGCGGTTTCAAAGCCAATGAAAACGTCCGAGGCGGCAAATCGTTCTGTCGCCAGAATGCGCCCCGGAATGTGGGAGGCCGGTCGCTGGCTATAACTAAAGAGCGGCTGGTCTGTGTCGGCTTTTCGGTATCGCGCAGAAACGCCAAAATGGGTTTGCAGGCCCAGGGCGCCAAATCGCGGCGCGAGCGTCACGCGCCCGGCGAGCGCATAGCCGCCAAAACTCGCCTCGCCTTCAATGTTCTGGGCGAATATCCCCAACGCATAGCTATAGCGCTCGCGGCTCTCCAGAACCGCGACGCCAACACGCCGGTTGAGGCTAAAAGCATCTGTAAACGCGGCGCGCTCATGGGTGAGAGTATATTTCGATGATGTTTGCTCGTTGAAGGAATTGGGCGTCTTGAACTGACCGACGCGGATCATCGGGCCGCCAATTTTGTATTCCACATATGCGTCGGTCAGGGCGACCTCGCCATCATTGTCGATGCTCAATTCGGCTTTAAACTTTGTCCGGCCATAAAGCTTCCCGGACAGGCCGATGCGCGCCGTACGCAACTCGCCGCTGCTGATATCAAAGGCAGAATTCTCGCCACTCGCAATCGCATAGTCAGCGACAACACGGCCGAAGACTTTGGGATCGGACAGCGCTGGCGCTACGGACTGGCCCGTATCAGGTGGAGCCGCCAACGCCGCTGGGCCAGAAAAGAAAACCGCCCCTATCGCCAAAAATGCGATTCGAAAAAACATATTTTACAGGCTTTCGGTGCGACCTCGGTTGTCGCGCACCTAAGGGGCAACGGTGAAGCTTTAAAGAATGTTTTATGATATTTTTTTGACAGCACGCAGGTCGAGCCCATGCACAAAGTGCGTCTTTTGTGCGCTAACGCCTTTGAATCTGCCACACTGACGAACTGCCATTCAATAATGAATAGCTTATGAGAACACGATAACGGCGTATGCGCCGCCACCCTGTCACAAAAGTTTCAAGACTCGCCGATATTAGGCACGCTAAATTTCCGTTTAGAGGATTCTTCTAGCCGTGTTCGATATTTCTCTGTTTGCCATTGTCGGGTTTTTGTTTGCCGCCTACGCCGTTGTCGGCAATGACGCACTGCAGACGCTGGGCACTTTCATCAGCTCCAACAGCCGCCTGCACTGGTTCTGGTTGTTTCTGTTCGCCGCGATCATCCTTGTCGTGACGTTCACTTATGGCTGGGTGATCAATGAGGGGGACCCGTCTTTTGGGCGCCTTTCCAATCTCAAAAAATATCCGCCTATTGAAGTTCAATGGTACCACACGCTGCCGCCGCTGGTGCTGTTGATCATCACCCGGTTCGGCGTTCCGGTCTCAACCTCGTTCATGGTGCTCACTGTCTTCGCCTCCATCGGCGGGCTGACATCGATGCTGCAAAAATCCCTGATCGGCTACGGGCTGGCCTTTGCTGTCGGCCTCGGGATTTACCTCATCGCCTCCAACACGGTTGAGAAGTTTTTCCGAAAAACAGCACACCAGCAACACCATCCCATCTGGGTGCTCTTGCAATGGATGACGACCGCCTATTTGTGGTCGGTGTGGCTGATCCAGGATTTCGCCAATATTTTTGTTTTTCTCCCGCGTGAGATAACCGCAGTCGAAGGCTTTACGGCGATGTTCGCCATCGTCGCGTTGCTCGCCTACACCTTCGCCAATAATGGCGGCCCGGTACAACGGATTTTGAAATCGAAGACGGCGGTGTCCGACATCCGTTCCGCAACGATTATCGACTTCACCTATGCCTCACTGCTGTTCTATTTCAAAGAGCTCAACTCCATTCCCATGAGCACGACTTTCGTGTTTCTCGGCCTGATCGCCGGGCGCGAATACGGCTTTGCGCTGGCCACAAAAGCCATCAGTTTTTTACGCACCTGCGAGGTAGCGCTATCGGATATCGCCAAAGCCTATATCGGCCTTGTCCTGTCGATTGATATGGCGGTGTCGCTGCCGTTCCTGGCAAGAGGGCTCGCGGGTGGGGGCTTTCCTTTGGACGAGCTCGTGCCGACGATGGGTTACGCGGTGTTTATTAGCAGCGCCAATCTTCTGCTCATTCCGGTGGGACTGCATCTGCGCCGCAAATCCAATACACGGATGATTGTTCTGGCGACGCTGATGACAGCGGCGGCTCTGGCGTTTTTTAGCTTTCCGCTGGCATAGCGATAGGCTCAGTCATTTGCTGACATGAATGCTTCAGCGTTTGCCAGTTCTTCCGGCGCGTTGATATTCATCAAACAATTTCGCTGGCTAAACGCCACATGGCGCGCGGCGCATTGTTCCGCCAGCGCGTGCAGGGCGAGACCTTTGTCGGTCGGGGCTGAGCGGAGTTTCTCCAACAATACCGGCGCCTGCCAGAAGGCAAATGTGGGATGCTCGCCGTCCTCATTACTGGCGACGGCGCAACCATCGCCATCCGCAAGTTTCTCATAGAGGTCGGGAGGTAAAAATGGCCCATCCACAGGCGCGGTAACGAACCCGGCGGCGTCCGGCGTCTGCTCCAGTAACCAGTGGCCCGCCGCCCACAGGCCCGCGGCCGGACCGCGCGGCCCGGTCCCGCGGTCGGACGCGAACGCCAGATCTGTGTCATAAGCATGAGGCCCGGCAATCAGTATGCGGTCTACCTGCGGGACAAGCCGGTCAATCACATGATCGATCAGCCGTCGCCCGGCCAAGAGAACGGCGGGTTTGTCCGCGCCCATCCGCCGTGCATAACCGCCGGCTAAAATCACGCCGATGCGCGGCGATGTATGATTTTTACGGATCGTCATTTATCGCAGCCGTACGATTTCAACTTCGCCGCCAACGACGACCGCCGGCGCATTCACCGCCCGCCGGATCAAAACATTGGCGCTGGCAAAGGGCATGAGCAGCGAGCTGTCCTGATCAGGCGCCGGCGTCACATGGACGCCGCCTTCATCGCGGTGCTCGCCTCTCGCCCGCAAATAGGTCTCGCGGGCGCCATTGGCGGGCAAACTTTCTGTCAATACTGCATTTGAAAAATGCGGCGCATCGCTTTGCGTTGCCGCCAGTCGCCGCACCAGCGGCTGGACAAAAAGCGCCGCGGTCACAATCGCCGATGCGGGATTTCCCGGCAGGCCGACAATGCGAGTATTGCCGAGCTTGCCAAACCATGTCGGTTTGCCGGGACGCACGGCAATTTTTTCAAACAGGGTTTCGCCGCCGGCGCCCTGGAATGCAGATTTCACATAATCATAGTCGCCCACAGAAGCGCCGCCGATCGGAATGATGATATCCGCATCGCGCGCGCGGCGGAAGAAATCTTCAATCGCTTCCTGGCTGTCAGCAGCGCATCCCAAATAATCCGGCGCGCCGCCCCAGCTTTTAACCATGGCCGACAGCGCAATATGATTGGAGTTGACAATCTCGCCCGGCCCCAATGTCGCCCCCGGTTCAACCAGCTCGTCGCCGTTAGAAAAAATCGCGACACGCGGGCGACGCGTAACTGATACGGCGGAAATATTTGCCGCCGCGAAAATCGAGCCGTTAAAATCGTGAAGCCGTGCGGCTTTCCTTGCGAGGATATCGCCTTTGCTAAAATCAACCCCGGCTTTGCGTATATTGCGGGGCTTTTTCTGCAGCTCATTGATGGTGATCCGGTCGCCTTCGCGCGTCACGTCTTCTTGCATGATGACGTGCTCGGCGCCGAGCGGAACAACGCCGCCGGTGAGTATCCGCACCGCCTCGCCGCTGGCGATAGCCCCGTCATAGGGCGCGCCCGCCGGCGCCTCGCCAACAACACTCAACTGTGCGCCCGGCGCCATATCACCGAAACGGACCGCATAGCCGTCCATAGCCGAAGCCGTAAAGGGCGGTTGGGTTATGCGCGCAACGACATCGGCCGCCAGAGTGCGCCCCGTGAGCGCGCCCAGTGAGACCGTCTCGGCGTCAAGTGCTGAGGCGCCGTCGAGGATAATGTTGATGGCCTCATCGACGTTAATCATCGCGCGAGAAATCTCCAGATTTGCCGCCGGATTTTTCAAACAGCTTGATATCGCCGATGATCATCGATTTATCGATCGCCTTGGCCATATCATAAATCGTCAGGCAGGCGGTCGCCACCGCCGTCAGCGCTTCCATTTCAACCCCGGTTTTGCCGGTGGTTTTTACCTCTGCGGTAACGATAAACGCGCAGGCATCGTCGTCCGGCTCAACGCTCACCGACAGTCCGGTAATCGGCAACGGATGACACAGCGGAATAAGATCGCTTGTGCGCTTGGCGCCCATCACTCCGGCGATCTCGGCAATGCTCAGTATGTCGCCCTTCTTGACGCCGCCGCTTCGGGCGATCTCATAGGCTTTGGCTGAGAACACCACCCGCCCGCGAGCCACGGCGCGGCGCAGCGTATCGGCCTTATCGGAGACATCAACCATGCGCGCACGGCCCTGGTCATCGAAATGGGTGAGATCGCTCTTCGCCATTGGTTTATTTTTCCATCAGTCGCGGCATCAGCTCCACCAGATTGCACGGGCCATGGCGCGAATCGAGCTGGTAGGAAATGATCTTGTCCCAGCCATCTTTAACCGCGCCGTTGGACCCTGGCAGCGCAAATATAAACGTGCCCTGCGCCACGCCGGCCGTCGCCCGCGATTGCAGCGTCGACAGGCCGACGCTTTCAAAACTCACCTTATGAAAGATCACCGAAAAACCTTCGATCTCTTTATCATACAGCGGCCTAATCGCCTCTGGCGTGATGTCCCTGCCGGTCAGTCCGGTGCCGCCGGTGGAGATCACCACTTCCACCGCCGGATCGGCAATCCATTTTGAAACCGTCGCCGCAATGATTTCCTTCTCGTCAGGAACGAGATCGCGCGCGGCAAGCACATGCCCCGCCGCCTCGATGCGCTGGGCCAGCAGATCGCCCGAAGTGTCGTTCGCATAGGTGCGGCTGTCGGTCACGGTCAGCACCGCAATCCGCACCGGCTTGAATTCACGTTCTTTATCTATTCCATGCATTAGTCAGGTGTCCTTGCTGTTCTCATGCCATCGCGCCGCATCCATATAGTCCTGCTCGCGCGGTTCAATCCATTTATCGCCGTCGGCTCTGATTTCCTTTTTCCAGAACAACGCCTTGGTTTTCAGATAGTCCATCAAAAAATCCGCCGCCTCAAACGCTTCGCGGCGATGACGCGCGCTGACGCAAACAAAGACGATAGGCTCACCCGGTTTTAGATCGCCTATCCGGTGGATGATAAGCGGCTCATCAATCGACCAGCGGCCGCGCGCCTCGGCCTCGACCTGGTCCAGCGCGCGCTCGGTGACGCCTGGGTAGTGCTCAAGATAGAGCGCCGTGACCGCAGCTTCTGTTTTATCGCCGCGCACCCGGCCGAGAAAACTCACAACCGCGCCAGCGTCTCCTGTCTTTTGCTCAAACGCAGATAGCTCCTTACCGGGATTGAACTTTGATTTGCTGATGCGGATCACGGGAGCCGCCCTACCCGCCGCTGACAGGCGGTAAAAATGCGATCTCATCGCTATCGGTGATGGCGTCGCCGGAATTGAGGCGTTCATTGATGATCGTCTGAACGGATTTTTCTCTGAGCGCCACGCCGAGACGGTCGTCGTCTTTGGCTATCAGATCGACTAGCTCGCGCAGATTGCGAACGCTATCGCCGATGTGCAATTCCCGCTCCCGTCCTCCGGCGAGATCGGCAAGCCTGCCAAAAAACAATATCCGCGCCATCGATCTAACCGCCAGTCATCGACATATGCCGGGAGACCGCCGGCGCCGCGCCGCGCGACGAAATGTCAAAATCATGGCGCTCGGGCTTGCGCAACATCGCCGTATCAAGCGCCGCGTTCAGCGCCTCGGTCGGGTGTGGCCCGCGCAGCGCCGCGCGCAGATCAATATGATCGTCATGGCCGAGGCACATATAGATTTGTCCGGTGCAGGTAACGCGCACACGATTGCAATCGGCGCAAAAATTATTGGTCAGCGGCGAGATAAAGCCGACAACGCCGCCGGTCTGCGCGACCTTGACATAACGCGCCGGACCGCCGGTTTTCAACGCTATCGGCTCAAGCGTCCAGCGCGCCTCAAGCGAGTCGCGCACCGCCGTTAACGGCAAATATTGATCGACGCGATCTTCTTCGATTTCACCAAGCGGCATCACCTCGATCAGCGTCACGTCAATATCGCGTTGATGCGCCCAGGTGATTAACGACGGAATTTCGTCTTCATTGACGCCTTTCAGCGCCACCGTGTTGATCTTTATTTTCAGGCCGGCCGCCTGCGCGGCATCAATACCCTTTAACACTTTGCCAAGCGCGGCGCGGCGCGTCAGCTGTTCAAACCTGGCGTCGTCAAGCGTGTCGAGTGACACATTGATGCGCTTGACGCCAATGGCGGCAAGCTCGCTCGCATAGCGCGACAGCTGGGTTGCGTTGGTGGTCAGCGTGATCTCATCCAGCCCGGCGCCCAGGCGGGGAGACAACCGCTTCAGCAACGTCATGATGTCGCGGCGCACCAGCGGCTCTCCGCCGGTCAGGCGGATTTTCCGAACCCCGCGATTGATGAACGCAACGGAAAGGCGCTCCAGCTCTTCCAGGCTCAACACGTCGCGCTTGGGCAGAAACGTCATCGCCTCGCTCATGCAGTAGGTGCAGCGCAAGTCACACCGATCCGTCACAGAGAGGCGAAGATAGGTGATTGCGCGGCCAAAACTATCGGCGAGAAATTGCTGGGACATGAGGCTGAATCTCTCCTTTTGCGCCTCCGGGTCAAGTGATTTCGGGGCCTCCGCGGCACTTAGCGCGGGCTAAAACGCTGCTCCCGGCCAAATGCCCCAAAAAACACCGACGGAATCTGCTGGCCCCGCCGTTTAAGAGGTGCTGGGTCGATAAACCCCCAATTTTTACAGGAGCTACTTATGAACAAGATTATCGTTGCTTTGATCGCCGGCGCCGGGCTCAGCCTGGTTGCGGCAAGCGCCATCGCCGGTGACGGCAGGGGCGCCAAGCATTTTGACCGCATGGACACAAATGGCGATGGCGAGATCAGCGCAGAGGAGCTGAATGCACGTGACGACGCCCGCAAGGAGCAACGCGCAGAAATGCTCGCCGGGGCCGACGCCGATGGCAACGGATCGGTATCGCGCGAGGAATTTCAGGCCTTCCGCATGGCCAAACGCGCCGCGAACAACCCAGATAAGAACGGCGACGGCGTTGTCGATCACGACGAATTTCTCGCCAAGGCCGAAGAACGCTTTGAAAAGCTGGACAAGAACGGCGACGGCGTATTGAGTGCTGATGAGCGGCAAAAACGCCACCGCCGCCGCGGCCGACACTAAAATCTCTAACCGGCGCCGCAACCAGACGACTGGCAGCGGCGCCGCAACAACGCGAAGGTGCGATTGGCGCAACCAGACGACAGCGATGAGGCGCTTGTGCGCCTGGCGGGGCGCGGCGACCGGGCGGCGGCGACGATCCTGATTGAGCGTCATACGGATAAAATCTATGCCGGGTGTTTTCGAATGCTGGGCAATCGCGCAAGCGCCCAGGACGCCACTCAGGAAACTTTCCTGCGACTTTGGAAAAACGCCCCTCGATGGAAGCCTCAAGGCGCAAAATTTGAAACCTGGCTCTACAGGGTGGCGATGAACACCTGCCTTGATCAGCTAAGGAAATCGGGCCGCGAGATCAGCGAAGACGCCGCACCGGAACTTGCCGATCCGGCGCCCGGGCCCGCTGATAATTATTTTGCCGGCGAACAACGGTCCGCAATCGACGACGCGCTCAGCACGCTGCCGGATCGTCAACGGCTTGCGATTACGCTATGCCACTTTCAGGAGCTATCTAATATTGAAGCGGCGGCAATCATGGAGATCAGCGTCGAGGCGGTGGAATCGCTATTGGCGCGCGCGCGCCGAGCTTTGCGCGACCGGCTGGCGCCGATGCAACAACATCTAACGGGAAGGATGAGCGATGACGCAATCACCAACGCCAACTGACCAGACGCAAGAAGATCGGGCCCAAGAAGATAGGGCGCGAGACGATGAGGCGGCCCTCAACGCCATTCTCAATAAGGCTGATGTTCCCGCACCGCCAGAGGCCCTGAAGCGCGATATTCTCGCCGCCTATGATAATGTACAGCAACAACGACGCGACGGCTTTGCCGGTATTGGCAATCTGTTTGAACGTTTTCGCATAGCAAGCGCCGCCGCCCTCGCCAGCATCAGCGTGCTCGGCCTTACGGCCGGTGCGATAACGGCAAATTCTGGCGTTGCGCTGGCGCCGGAAGACGAGTTGTACATCTATGCAGATGATACGTTTGATCTGGCGCTTTTAGATGATGAGGAGCTTGACCGATGGGCCGGGGAATAACCATTGCGCTGATTGCATCGCTGGCGCTGAACGTGTTTGCGGTCGGTTTCATCATGGGGCGGATCATCACGCCGAACGATGCCCCGCCGACGCCAATGATGGCGGCGCCCCAACACCGCATGGACAACCCAAGAGGCTTCATGCGGCGCGCCAAAGACCTGCCGCCAGAAAGCAGAACCGCCTTTCGTCATGCGATCCGCGCCAATATTCCGCAATTGCGTGCGCAACGAGAAGAAATACACAATCTCCAGCGCGCCTATCACAACGCCTTGCGGGCGGAAGAATGGGATCGGGCGGCGGCCGAGGCGGCGCTCAGCGAGTTGCAGGATGCGCGCGATCGCGGACGCGCGCTATTTGATGAAGCGTTCCTCGATGCGATAGAAAGCCTGGACGGAGACGCCCGCGCGCAGTTGCTGCATCGCACTGAAGAGGATGCCTCCCACCGCAGGATGCGCAAGCTTCGTAAACGGGAATAGATGGTTTTTGGTAGCGGGAGCTGGACTTGAACCAGCGACCTCAGGGTTATGAATCCTGCGCTCTCACCAACTGAGCTACCCCGCCAAGAGGTCCGTTCGGCGTTTTAGAGCGCCGAAAGCGCTGCTCTATAGCGGGCCTCGC
>JAJFGE010000091.1 GCA_021776295.1 Hyphococcus sp. | reverse complement strand
GGCAATCTGCACCAATATATTTCGAAGAAAATGTTATCGCGAAACTCATGAGCAATACCCCAAATCAATCTCGCTTAGACGAGGCTGGCAAAAGGTTGTCGCGTTTTGCGCCAATTTTAGAAAATCAAGTAGCCAAACAGCCGTTTGTATGCGGCGATCAGCCAACATTGGCCGATATCGATCTTGCAGCTGCGCTCAGCCAGATATCTCGAACCGGAATACCATATCACAACTATCCAAATATCATGTCTTGGAACGATCGATTGGGAGATCATCTGTCCGCATGGGGCACCACTGGGCAACGCCTGAATGACAAAATGGATGCATCGCTACTCTAAAAACCATCCGCTTAAACGGAAATCAAAATCTGACACTATGAAGGATCAAAAATGTCACTAATCACACAAATCAAGATGCTTGCTATTGCGGCTTTCGTTGGCGCATTACCGAGTGGGCAGGCACAAGCACAACAGGTCAATTTGATCGACTTCGTCATACTGCAGGATGGCGTCGATATTGCCGAACGTGATGCGTATGAGGAAGGGGTAAAACCCATCGCTGCTAAATACGGCGCCAACGTTGTTCACTCATATGACCTGTTCGCACATATGATCGGCTCAATGAAAAATGCAGTACGCTTGAATGTCTGGAATCTTGATCACGCTAATGCGTTGGGTGCTCTCGAACAGGATCCAGCCTACCAAAAAATGGTCTCAAATAGAGATCGAATTCACGATATGAGCGCTCTTACCCTCTATATGGGCCAAGAAATAACTAGCGTTGGTCCGATTAAGGATGGCTTTATTCTTGTCGACCTCGTGGTGATGAATGGCGGCATGGGCGACGCAGAGCGTGATGCCTATGAGGCAAAAATGGCTCCGCTAGCCAAGAAATACGGATACGAGATCAGGGCCTCGTATCGAATTATGCAAAAGATCAGCGGCGAGGGCCCGGATCGTGCGCTACGGCTAAACTTGTGGCGCGGCGAAACACCAAATGGTTTGGAACGACTGAACAAAGACTCAGACTACATCGCGCTTGAAAATGAGCGAAATACAATAACCGATTTCTCTCAGTTGGCGCTGTTTATGGCTAAACCACGCGGCTAATCTCTTTAGCCTCCGTTGATTCACGGTTCTGACGGGTGTGACCTGCGCCCGTTGGTTTCCGTGTTTGTTTTGAGGGTTTTTTGCTACATGATTCGCTGTTAGCACCTTGACGAGAACGGTGTGCGATACGGGCATACGATTAGGGAATGCCAGCGTTAGATATTGATCGGGCTCCATGAAAATTTGTGTATTCTGTGGATCGAGCTTTGGCCGAAATGGCGCTTATAAACGTGCGGCGGCTCGCCTTGGCGCTGAGCTCGCCAATCGCGGTATCGGCCTTGTCTATGGCGGCGCATCGGTCGGCCTGATGGGCACGATCGCCGACGCGGCGCTTGCCGGCGGTGGTTCGGTCATCGGCGTTTTGCCTGAAGCGCTTGCCGACCTCGAAATCGCCCATCAAGGGCTCGATGAACTCCACATCGTTTCTTCCATGCATGAACGAAAGGCCCAGATGGCCGATCTCTCGGACGCGTTCATCGTCCTGCCCGGCGGGATTGGAACGATGGAAGAAGCCTTCGAAGTCTGGACATGGTCGCAGCTCGGCGTTCACGCAAAACCCATTGGCTTGTTAAATACCGACGGGTTTTATGATCGCCTTCAAGGATTTCTCGATCATCTTGTTGAGGAAGCCTTCGTCAAGAAAATTCATCGAGACATCATGCTGTCCGACGAAGAACCCGGGGCGCTTATCGAAAAACTTGCGGTGGCGGAGGTTCCTCGCGACCGCAAATGGATTGACGAAACAAAACGATAGGCGGCGCGTGCTTTGATGACGACGACATTTTGAATTTGCTGCTGCAAGTAGAATTGAGGTTAGTTTCAGGTAGTGATGTTGCATCAGCATGCCGATCAGAGGTGTGAGTGATGCAACTAATTATCGCTGGTGTGTGCGTTACGGCGGCACGGACTGGTCTCAGCTGCAAGAGTTCAGGTACATGGGGCAGCATCTATCTAGAGCTGGTCGGCACCGAAAACTTGTCATTCGTTTGAGGTGGAGTTACGTCCGCAATTGGCGAAAAACCGACAGCTTAGTGAATTATTTTGGCCATCAACTTTTCAGTGTCCAGACTGATTTGCTAACCTATTGATTTTAAAGCAGTAGATTCGAGTTGATCCATAAGTGTGGCAATGAATGTGGTGGGTTAACCCTAATAATTGCCATAAATTCATGTTTTTCGTGCCACACCGGGACAGGGGTTATGAAGTCTAGAGTGGGTGTTCTGATTCTTGGGTTTCCGCTCAAGGCAGCACGCTGGAATGGCGCAGGAGAGGGCGCTCGTGGCCAATGCGCTTACGACGCAAATATCCTCAAACCGGACATGAGGGTCGCGCAACCAATTCAGGTATCAGGTCACTATGTTGAATCCAGGAAAACTGCCAATCACGGTTTAATTCAAATCGGCATCGGGAATCTCAGACAACCTTGTGTAGGTTTCTGGATTGTTGGCGTCGCTGTTCTCGTTAACTACATAAAGCTCAGCTGGCTCAATTGGCCCATAAGTTACAAAAACAGCCTCAGAAAGAATAGAGTTAGCGAAGAGGACCTCAGGGGGTGTCGAAACTGCTAGATCGGATTTTTCTGCAACTTCGTTCCAAACATGTGGAAAACTCCAGTCAATCCCGATCGGTGAGCGCACCGATTCGAATGGCGCTACTAAAAACGTTTGGCTCCCATCATGGTGCTGCAGGTTTTGCCAACGATGCCGGGATTCAAATGGAGCCAAACATAGTATTTTTGGCTTTGTTCCAAAGTGCTTTGTGACAGTTTCGGGAAAGTAGATTGCGCCGGTATCTTTTGGATGCAACCCACATTGTTTTATAGATTTAAGATTTTTTGTAGGCGTCCCATGCGCAATCCATTGCAATTTCTTCGTCATAACCAGTCTAAGTTTATCTTGGAAGTCAGAATCGAATGAACAATCGAAAATCTCATGATTACTTATCATAGTGGGTCCTAACCGAGCTAATTCGTTCAAATATCCCCAAACCTGACCTTAGTCTGCTTTGATCACACTTAACTTGGACGACAATTCATCGAACTCACAGCATTCAACATCATCGAATTTCTCAAACATAAAAAAATTCATGGGCTGCGGAGCATTAAAGATTAGCATCCCTCTGATTTTTGGAGTGTTCGGGAGCGAAAACGTTTTTGCAATCTTTTCAGCGTTGGATTTAAGTTCAGATACTCGAATTAAATGCTTGCGCAATTTGTCAGGCTTTTTTCGTCCTTTTGTGTCGATTTTTTCATCGCCACGATAGGCCGACATTCTAGCAGCTACTTCTGATTCATTCCGGCATATTTTGAGATTTTTCGCCTCTATTGCCAAAACAGTTTGTTGATCAGGCGAAATCGCAAATACGTCGACATCTCCCAGATCAGTTTCAGTCCTGGTTCCTAAGATCGATGGAACAGTTTTGCGTGGCCATGCCTGAAAACCCCAATCATTAAGCTTAGAGGCTATCTCGTCTTCGAATTCACGCCCATTTTTGTCGGCCTGCGCACCAGCAAACTTCTTAATTTCTTTTGAATCAAAGAATTGATCATGCAGCGTTCCCTCAATTAGACCGACAAGTGCGTACCTGACTGCCTCGTATACCAACACAGGTGATACAATTATTTTGGGATTGTCAGTTTCTTCGATAGCTAACAACGGTCTTGATGTGAGAGAAGCTTTTCGATCAAATCGTGAAAGGTCGTAATCTCGCTCTTCGGTTTGTGGAAGCTTTACGTCCCAGGACTTGCGGCAGTAAAGCGTAAGTCGCTCAATAGTTTCGATTCCAACCTCATGCTCGTATGCCGAAACACTCTGAATCGCGGATAGTAGGTCTGCTTGGGAGTATACTACAATACCTGACCCTTCTGCTTCACAAATTTCAGTTATGGCATATGCGAGATCGACAAGAGCCTGCCGAGTACAATGGTATTCGGCCTGTGTTGCAGCATCCAATTGTCCGAAGTGTTCCTGATCCGATGTTTTCTGAATATCGTGTTCGTTTTCCCGCTCACGCACGTAGGCTCGCTCGGCATCATCAAACTTTTTTACCGAAGATTTCTCTGCGGCAGGCCGAAGTGTTTTATCGAATATCGTTCGATCTGAAAGTAAGTCGCCTGCAGGACTGATTTGTAAATTATCCCCTATCAGTCCAGCTTTCATTGACGATAACAATTGCATATTCCCGATAAGGATAAGTGCTTTCGCCGACAGTTCCTCGAAATCTATTTCACCCGTGACACGACCCTTTCCACTAGGATCGGCTTCAACAGCAGCCAACTCCGCAATTGCTTTGGCAGCCCGCTTTGCACCATTAATTGAATTTTTGTGGGATAGTGCGGTTCTATCAGCATCTTCTTTCTTTATGCTGCGGACGGCTTTTATGGTTGTGTCCCATTGTTGGGATGATCTGCATGCAGCATGGTATGCTTGGATCGCGAATGTGGTGAGAGACTGCCTGTCGTATTTCTCAATCTCAGATATCAAGTCTTTTAAAGTTGCCTGCTTATAGTCACGTAAAAATCTTCCGCACGCTTCCTCACCTTTAATTTTACTCCCGTTTGATCGGTCATAAAAATTCCAGACCGCGCCACATTTTGCTAGCGCAAACGCAGATAGAGAAATTTCTTCGAATGAGCCGATCAAACCGCGAGCAGTCAATCGTTGAAGGGGAGTCTCGGCTTCCGATGCGTGAACCCAACGCCATCCGGTAGAAGGCATAACTTCGTGCAAAGTGGATCGAATATTGTTCCGACCAATGGAATTTCCCGACGCTAGGGATAATACTTCGAATACGGCAGCAGCAAGCTCAACTTCGGCATCATTGCTGACTAGCCTTAAGAAACTTCCCCAATCTTTGGAGACCGTGACAATTGGATTGGTGTTTTCTGTAGGTGCATCAACAAAAATTGTCTCTGGCAATTCAGAAGGGTTGGGAGGTGCGAGAGTTTCAACGAGGAACGCATCAGGTGTGTCGAGATATAAATTTATCTCAAATGATCCCGCAGGAAAGTAGTCTTCAAATCTCTGGATAACTTCAATACCAAATTCGGCTAACCAATTAAACGAGGCTTTCCACAGTTGATAGTCCCAACCTGATCGTTCATTAGCGGCAGAGGTTTTAAGCTCAATCCACCAGACTCGGTTGTTCAACACAACGGCTCCACGAAGCCTCGCTTCAGCAGCGTGTTTTAGGCTAGCATAAATAGGCTTGAGCCCATAAGTTTCACTCCATTCGAGCCGTTGAACTTCAACGTATTCCCCGTTTGTATCAAGAAGTGTTCTTATATCTCGATTATTTGCAGCTTCGATACGCGGTTTGAGCAAGTCATCTGTAGGGAAGTAAATTTGACATGGAGGGTCTGCTTCAAGCCAATCTTCGGGAATTACACTTCCGTTTGTCAGTCGCCACGTAGCAAAGCGATTCAGGTTACCATTTACATTAAAAAAATTGTATCCTTGGCTCTCAAGGATTTCGAACTGTTCAACCATGCGCTCGAGATCGCGTAATTTTCCTTCTTTGCATGCACCGATAATAGCTGTTTCAGAAAAACTTAGGTGCAAAAAGCCCCAGCCATCAGGAGCGTTCTCCTCGTCAATCTTCAAATCCAATACGATGCCTGTTCCCCAGCCTGAAATAATAATAACGGTTGTCGCATCCCTTACATCCTGTTGCGTTTTGAGAAACTTCCAAAAGCGCTCGATATCCTGAATTATAAAGTCGTGACTCTTACCATCGACAATATGAAAAGATCCGAACCCCTTTTCTGGAAATTCATCAAACGGTGCGCAAACCTGAAGGATATGAAGAAAGCGACCCGGTGCAAAAGTACTAACGCTACCTCGAATATTCTTTTCTGGGGACTGTCGAAGACCTAGGCGGGGTATCGGCCAGAAGCCGCTTTCAGTAGAAAAGTTTTCTTGTTCCTCCATCAAGCGGTGCAGAAGAGCATTTTCCATTCCGAAAGATTTCGCGACGCTGATTAAGTGAGCTCGAATTGCAATTGAGATATTGCCCGGATGAGCAACAATACATCCCTTCTCGAGGTTTATTAGCGGTTGGTAGTCTAGGGCTGAATCGCCCGGTGATTTTTCACCAATCGATTTAGCTGTGCCCGGCGGTAAGAAGAAAGGTGTCAGGTCACCGCGATGCAAGCCGCAATCACTCAAATCAGAGTCGGAAATCGATGTTCGCCGCCCTATGACTTTAAGACGATCATTACTGGGCACCGTTACCTCGCCCTTAACTGAACCTTCATTGTAGGAATAGCGACGCAAACCTGCGCGATTTGCTACAAGGTTCGATATTTCGAGTAGCGCATTACAGGTCCGAATAGCCTCGTCTCTCACCTGATCGTCAGGTAATTGCTTGAATGCCCGCAAAAGCGTTTGTGTGCTGCTTGCCGCCTGTTCCCAATGGCCTTCAAAAATAAGTTTGTCACCTTGTGGCGTTGAAACAACATCGCAGAAAAGATCTTCTATGGGATCTTCGAGATTTAGAATTCTGGCTTTTTCAAATGCGTTGTTTAGAATTTCCAATAAGTCTTTGCGCTTCGGTTTTTGTGTTCCATTGGAATAAGTAACAACTAATCTAATCAACCAGTCCAACCGAATTTGATTCGCATGCAATCGGAGCTCGGTCATTAAACCGGACAAAATTCTGATCGAATATACTTTGTCCCAATTCTCTATATGTTTGAGTTCATCATATGATGCTTCAAAGGCTTGCTTAGGAACTTCTGGTGGCATCATCTTTGCCCACATTTCGGCGAGCTCTTCTGGTATTTTGTCTTTGTCGCTATCCATGAAAATTTCTTTATTTTACAGATTTCCCGTAATTTTGACCGCTATTACCAAGCTCAAATTATCAGCATAGACTTCTGAATGATACTTAGTGTTTGAAGTGCATGATCCCTGTTCAAATTAGAATGAAGAGACGGCGTGAAATTATGGTCGAAAAACTGCATGTAGTGGCTGAAAAGGAGGTATCACGCAGGGTGGAACAAGCGAAAGATATTTATCGCGACTCTGTGTGTAGCATCTACGGCGTTTCGGATTCACGAGATTGGCCGCATCTCGGTTCCGCCACTTTAATCTCATGGGAATCACAAGTTTGGTTAATCACAGCACGGCACTTGTTGGAATCGGGTAGGCAAGCTTTGGACTTTATTGCGGTTTCCGAGAAATGCGTTCAGCCCGTTTCACTATCTCGTAGATTTATTAAATCAGACGAGGAGCGAGATTTGGCACTCTGCGCCATCAATCCAAACGAGGTGGAAGCGCTAAGTGCCACACCTGTCAATGGGATCGATTTTTTCAAATTCCCAGTTGCAGTCAGTGGGCGAGCAATCTGCACGATCGGATGGCCAAATACAAAAAACAAACTCGATCGGTATAAACAAAGGATGATCATGCCAATGATTGTATCCGGGCCACAAAAAGCAGCAGATAGTGTGGGTTTTGAACAAGAACATGACGATCGCTATGTCTATCAAAAATACTATGAGAAAGACGCAATCGATAGCAATCAGAAACACATAAACCCACCAAAGTTGGTTGGATTGAGCGGTGGGTTGACGTTTGATCTTGGGAACCCAATCGACCCTGAAATATTAGCGGGTAACGCTGAATACTCTCCGCACCCAATCGGCATTTGCACTAAATATGACCCCCTCAGGAGAGTAATCCGTAGCACTCGTCCGGGAACGTTTCTCCGAGATTTTATCGGGTCAGGAGTGATTCTGGATTGCTAGAAGTTTAATACACAGGGTGCAAAATTGTCTTAGTTGAAAAGGGATTCTTCTCTTCAAAACCTCTCTAGAAACCGAAAGCGGGTCGGGTTCAACCAAAGCTAAAAGACGGATATGGACCAACCATACCCAGTGTCGTAGCTAATTTCTAATGTCTTCTTTTGCGCGCTGAGCGGAAACACGACTTGAGCAGTTTGGCACGTACGACGATTTGAAGAGCATTCTTTGGCTGTTGCTCAGCGTCGCTCGTGGCAAAGCGCTTATTGGGGAGGTCGGCCAGCTGCTCTGCTTAAAAACGTAATAATCCCAGTTTAATGACAATTTATTGACGGTTTAATCCCCATTATGCTACCCTGGCATATGGATAGAGATTTGAATTTCAAGCCAAATTTTGAAATTACGTCGCAAATCGCCAAATCATTGATGGCGATTGAAGCGGCGCGAGAAAAGATCGATGCCCTGCCGGTGACAGCGGCGATGCTGGCGTCTTTGCGCGAAAGCGCGCGGCTGATCGCGACGCATTATTCAACGCAGATTGAAGGCAACAGGCTGACGCTTCCAGAAGTTGAAGAGGTCATTGCAGGTGATCACCATTTTAAGGGACGCGAACGTGACGAAACGGAAGTGCGCAATTACTACCGCGCCCTGAACTATGTTGAGAGCATTGCCGGTAATGAAACACCGTTTAAGGAAAAGGAACTGCAAATAATCCATGGGCTCGTCATGGAGGGCAAACAGCATGCTAGCGCTTATCGCGACGGGCAAAATGTTATCCGCGACAGCGTAAGCCGGAATATCGTCTATATGCCGCCGGAAGCGCCGGATGTGCCAAAAATGATGAAGGCGCTTGTCGATTGGCTGAATGTGCGCGTTAAAAAAGACGATCTACCGATTCCGGTTATTGCCGCGCTTGCTCATTATCAATTCGCTACAATCCATCCCTATTATGATGGCAACGGACGAACGGCGAGACTCCTGACCAATCTTATTCTGCATCGGTTGGGTTATGGCCTCAAAGGTGTTTATTCGCTTGATGAATATTACGCGCAAGATTTGCCAGCTTACTATGAAGCGCTGACCGTTGGCGATAATCATAATTATTATGAAGGAGGACGCGAAACCGCCAGCTTAACGCCGTTTCTCGCCTATTTTCTTGAAGGTATCAAAAACGCTTTTAATGCGGTGCAATTACGTGCGGCCCAAGGCGAAACAGAAGGCGCGCCCGATCAATCGAAGTTGTTAAGAAAGCTAGATGCCGGTCAACGCAAGGCTTTGGGACTTTTTAAAGATCATGAAGTGATTGCCGCAAGGGATTTGTCTGCATTTTTAAAAATAAGTGAGCGCGCCTCGCGCGATTTATGCGTGAAATGGGTTGATGAAGGATTTTTGCAAATCGAAAATCCGTCCAAAAAGGCGCGCAGCTATCGCCTTATCCCAAAATACGAAGCGTTGATTTCCTGATAATTTGGTATTTGTCATAATACTTAGCCGTAAGCACTCATTGCCGAGTCATTTTTTAAATTTTCGGTATGAGCAAAATTAAAAACCGAAAAGAAAAATGATCTGTGTAGTGTTATATATGGGTTATTATAGGTGTTACGGGATTCTGGAAATATCTACGCCCCACTCGTTTTCACGAGTCGCGAGGGTCGATTATTCATAATCCGTTCCTGATACCCCGAACATTGCGTTCTTAAAACCCCGAAAAACTGTTCCTAAAACCCCGAAACGGTCACAGTAGAATTGTGGATAACCCCTTCTGTATTCGGATTATTAATTGCGGAGCGTTCCTAAAACCCCGAACATGAAGCATGGTTCCTGAAACCCCGAATATCGACACGCATCTCTTGCCTGAGCGCCACCCGCAGAAAGATTTATTCATCTGCGATGTAGCCGATGCGATTCTCAAAGACATTATGCCTCAAATGGAGCATCCCTTCTATTCCCTTTCAAAGAAACCTGAAACAAGCATCCGACGGTATGAGCATAAGGGCAACTGGCTTGAGATTGTGCCAAGCGTCAAAGGTCTTGCGACGATTTATGATAAGGACATTCTTGTCTATGCGATTTCGCAATTATTTGCGAAGCTCAAAAATAACGAGCCGGTAAACAAGCGGGTTCGGATCAACGCCCATGATCTGCTGCTTTTTACAAAACGCGGCACAGCTGGAAAAGACTATAAAGCACTATGCGAAGCTCTGGATCGCCTGGACGGCACGCGCATAAGAACAAATATCCGCCGCGACGGCGAAGAACAGTTCAATACATTTGGCCTGATAGACGCCTCAACGGTCGCTCGTAAGTTCGGGCTGGATGGCCGCTTGCTGTATTGTGAGATCGTTTTGTCAGATTGGGTGTTTGACGCAATCCGTAATCGACAAGCTTTAACACTGCATCCGGACTATTTTCGGCTGCGAAAGCCTTTAGAGCGCCGGGTCTATGAATTAGCGCGCAAGCATTGCGGTCAACAGCCTCATTGGCGGTGCAGCGTTGCAGTGCTTCACAAGAAATCTGGGTCCAAGAGCACGTTAAGAAAATTCCGCTTTTTGCTAAAAGAGATGATTGAGACGAACCATCTGCCGGATTATGAGATTGAGATCGGCGATGATGATATCGCAAAGTTTACCAACCGCAATACAATGCCAACGTCGAGAGAATATGAATCTTGGGACGGTTTTCTCGATACGGAATCACATATCGATGCGAAAGCTATTTTGAAGGGCCATGATTCCCACGCTGTAGAGAGCGAATGGCGAGCGTTTTTAGGCAAGAATGAAATTGAACCCAAGCACCCCACTCGGCATTTTATCAAATTCTGCAAAACCTATGTTGAAAAGCGAGGCGCAGCACGATGAACCGAAAACACTTATTGGATTATCTGTAATCTGTTTAGCGTTAAGCCGATTACCACTAAATCTAAAATGCGTAATGACATTACCACTGAGCAGTTAATCCATAATGTGATTACCGATAAAGCCATTATCACTATAGTGATGTGGATAAGGTCACATTACGAATTGAAACATCAACATTACCTATGAGACAATCGCTGAAGTTATTATCGATAAACAGTTTAGCGATTACGTCATATGGGAAAATCGGCACAAATAATTTCAGGCATTCAACAAAAGGGCGGTTCATGTAAATCGACGCTTTTGCAATGTATCGGGGCTAAGCTTGGACAAAGTGGCGCAAGGGTTCTCATTATTGATACGGACCAGCCGCAATTTTCCTGCATTGAGTGGGCGGATGAACAAGATATCGAAAATGTCGATACGCTCAAGCACACGGATGAGGATACGCTTCTTGATGTGATAAAGGCCGTAAGAGGGGATTATGACGTGATCCTCATCGATACGGCTGGGTTTGACTCCCGAATGGCGAGCTACGCGATTCAGGCATCCGATTTAATCCTGATCCCTTCCGGCGGTTCAAAATCGAATGTGAAGGGCGCGGCGAAAACCTGGCGTCACGCAAAAATATCGACAGAAAACAATAAAACACCGCCTTTGTTACGTCTCGTCGTGTGGGGCGTTAAGAAAAACACGAATGTTTACGCCCATGCGCTCGAAACCATTAAAGACATGGATATCCCGGCCATCAACTATCATGTTGGCAATCTGGTGGGGTTTGAGGCGATGTCTTGGAATGGCGGCTTGCCAACTGGAACCGCCGGTGAAGCCTTAAACCTTTTCATGACGGCGTTACGCGGCGAACATCTAATCGAATATTACAACCAATCAAAAGAGGCTGCCCATGGGAAAGCAGCTTAAGTCTGCCGACATCCTCGGCGAGATTGCCGAAGAAGAAACCACTGACGTTGTGGTTGCGGCCTCACCGACTGAATCCGATGCGGCGGAAATTGATATGCTGAAAGAGCAAGCAGAAGCGTCGGCAATCGGTAAGCCCAGTCCGTATCAAGCTGACCTTCGGGCGAAGCTGCGGGATAAGACCCATCTTAACTTTGCTGCCGTACCGAGTTTCGTTGTTCGGGCGTTTGATGAACTTCGAAGCAACGCCAAGGCGGGAGGCATGAACCGGCGGGAATATTTATATCATCTGCTGCGCAAGGAAGGCGCAGACATCCCTCCCTATAAAGAAATGGATGGCAGAAAACTATAAGAATAGCCATTTATTTGACAAACACGTTTTACATATGATATTGGTATGTATACGAATAATAATAATTACTATGAATATTGATGACGAGCATAAATTTTGCAGAAGGAAATGAAAATTCCGTACTAAGTTTTTTAGCATGCGCAGCCCTTTGCGTGGGCGCAATAGCTATAAGCGTTGAACTTGGCATAGCGATGGCTGCGATCCTCGCTGCAGGAGCGATATTCAATAAAGTTACAAAACCCAATTCCGGCATTACTGCCAAACCTTAAATTACATGCGATTCATGGCGAATGAGGCGATGGTGATAGCAAGACCAAGCGTGCCAAGAATACCGGAAGGCGGATAGGCCATTACACTAACTACGCGCCAAATGATCCAATAGACATATTTGACCAGCCTGTTCGCTACTATACGGCTGACGGTTGCGAGCATGAAAATGCCGAAGGGTGTGACAATTGCGATTAGAACGAGCCAGCCCCAATGCGTGTTTCGAAACCATTGCCAGATCGTTCCTATCTCACCGGTGACCAGTGCCGCGATCAGGAACGCGGGCAGGGCGCGAAACACAACAATGCGAAGCCCTTCTTTGAAAAGCCGCCACCAGTTCTTGCGCAGTGGAAACACTTTTTTGATGGTTTCATTCATGTGTTTTTCTGCAAACGACGCGTTGTCGCGTAGCCGTCGAAAATAAAGTTCAATCGGATCTGCAAGATTGAAAAATCCTATGATCGCCAGCGTGAAACCAAACAGATCTATCAAGATCGTCCAATTCAGCCATGCTGGTAATTGCAGCCAGTCTATAGGCGGCAAAGTTTTTAAGAATTCAAAGATATCCACTGGAAAAAGGTTCCTTTACAAACCTTTCCCTGGGCATTGCGAAAACCCTGATAGATGCTTAGATTCTGGTCACGCATTGCCTTATCGAAAAAAGGAACCCTTTTGGGAACATGCGCTGATCCACTAAACCGCCCATGAGGAGGCTCGATGTTGATCGGCTATGCGCGCATTTCTACGATTGACCAGAATTTGAACCTGCAGCTGGATGCGTTGAAAGCAGCGGGCTGCGAGCGAATTTATCAAGATGAAGGCATATCCGGCGCAAACGCCAAGCGGCCAGGTCTTACGCGCGCTCTAAAACGCCTTTCACGCGATGATGTGCTCATCGTATGGAAACTTGACCGCCTTGGTCGGTCAATGCGCCATTTGATTGAACTCACTACCATGTTTGACGACAGGGGGATCGGTTTTCGGTCGATATCAGATGCGATCGATACTTCCACACCCGGCGGCAAGCTTTATTTTCATATGATGGGCGCATTCGCCGAGTTTGAACGCAATCTGATTTCTGAGCGCACCAAGGCTGGTATGGCAGCCGCAAGGGCCCGCGGCGTAAAAATGGGCAGGCCAAGAAAGACTGACGCCCGCAATTACGCTACCCTTGGTGTGAGAGGGGAGTGAATTGCCATTCATTGTCCGAATGACGTTAGACAGCGCTTGAGCAGCGAATCGGTAATCTCCGGTCAGTGGGTAAATAATCTTTAGCAAAGCATGATATATGCATTGACTGCAAATAGTGAGGCGAGATGACCTTAGGTGACGGAATAGTTACTGCGACTGTACTTTTGCTTGTTGCAGCAGGCCTATATCTGATTGGCAAACATCGGAAGTGGGTGCAGGCTGGAAAGGTTGTGTGCGGTCTCCTTGCTCTCTTGATACTGACTGGCCTCACCATGTGGGGTTACCAAAAATATGAAAACCGGCCACATCGAGTTACAGAATTTGCAAATGTTCAACTCGGAATGAAACCTGCGGATGTTAAGATAATCCTTGGCGAGCCGAGCGGCGTTTATGAGCCTGATGAGAGCAGTAATCTTGGTTGGGTGTACAAAGAATCTTACTCCGAGGAATATTCATCCTACCTGGTGTTCAAGAAAAGTGAATCTGGGGAGCAACAATTAGATATTATCTGCGATCGCTCTTATCCTCGCTTGTTCGGAATTACCGACTACACCTCCTTATCAACAGTTCTAAAAAAACTTGGTCAGCCGAGCTACGAGAGCATCAGTGGGGACGGTCTAAGTAAGGCAATGTCGTACGAAAGATGGGGCGCAAGCTTTATGATCGAAAAGGGCGTCGTAAAGGCCATTTGCGCTAGTACCGATGGCCGGATCACTTACACTGCCTCCTCCGAACAAGACGACGAAAACAACGGCTCTTAGGTCAGTTTCGCTGGGGTAACTTTCGCCCCGCGCAGTGTGCGCGTATGAAAATCCAGCGATCTGAACATCCGCTTTTGGCGAGTTCTGTTGAAAAACTATTTTCGAGCCTTGCTGCGGAGAGGCCGTTGGAACAATGAATCGTCAATGAGATTCAAAACAGCACTTTGATTCAACAAACATTTTAATTTTGCCTGATAACATCAACCGTACAGAGAGGGAATTGGTCAGTTTCGACTTTTTCAACACCATCGGCGATGAATTGCCGGTCCGCAAATTTATTTGGATGTCGTAGTCGATCCGCAAATCCGCCGGTTGTGTAATGAGCCGCTGCTGCTGTTACGGCCAGCCGAATAATCAGTGAATTTTGTCCTTGTAATATGGATTGTACTGCTTCATTCCATCTTTTTTTACCGAAGCGAGGAACTCGTTCATAGCCAGCTGGTCAGTGGCGAAATGCTCGTCCCAGACGTAGCTATTGTTCGCTTGATCGACGACCTCTAGCACCCAAAGATCATCTTCCTCACCGCGATATATAAAGACCTCAACCAAAATACCATCTTGCTTGAATTCGCCGCTTAGCGGCGAATTGATCAACACATAGTCATCATCAAGCTTGGCCATTCGCGTCATCCTGTTAACTGCTTGCGAGCGTGAGTCTCGCCTGAACGTTGCTGATCCGGCAACGCTCTTTGTTCGCGAGTATTAGCCTAATTTCAGCGTAGGAGGGGTGTCGTCGGTTGATATGTCGGCCGATGTACGTTTTGCGCGTTGCTTAGCGCGGATCGCCGCCCATTTTCGGTTATCATTGTAATTGCGGCCATAAAACAAGCGGGAGTTTCCAAGCACATAAAGGCCGGTGGCTTTCATAAGCTCCAGGATGGTGACGAAGGTTTTGAGATGTTCGTCAGGAATGACCGAATTCACTGTGTCATTGGCGATGACGGCGGATCCGGCGCGTTGCTCACGTAGATCGTCAATTTCGCCTTGCAGGCGCTCATAGGAGCGCCGGTCGCCAATTTCTCTATCGCGTTCACGGGCGTTTAACGGGTTTTCCTCATCAGATAAGTGCCTGCCAGATTCTTCGAGGGTTTCGACATCGCGCGGCACGCCGTCATTTCTATCGATTATGCTGTTCATTTCTTGCTGCCTGTCGGCAATCTGGCTGTCTATAAGGCCGACATCTGCGCTTGCGGCTTCAATGTTGTTGACGACTACATCCGTTTGCACATCGAGAAAATTATATGTTGCGAAGATATTGACGCCCAAAGCGGCGCCGCCAATAGCGAGCGCCATGAGGGCTTTGACGTAGGTACCACGCCCCATGACACGGCCTGCATAGGGCAAGGCAAATAGGGCGGTAAGCTCCAATCCGCTTGAAAGTCCAGCATTGGCGAGCATTTGCGGCTTTGTTTCGGCGATGGCGACCCAGCCGGATATGTTCATAAAGGCGCTCGCAGCAACTATCGTCAATATGCCCGCGCCCAATCCGATACGCGCAAGATTAAAGGCGGCTTTTGCGCGTCGTTTCTTTTCGGAAAGCATGAAATAAAATCCAGGTGAAATTAATTTGTTTCGTATGCTAAGTATTTTCAAAATGGCTGCATAGGGATTTTGTTTTGATAATCCCCAGATAAATCGCATTGCGCTTCTGATCGGTCTTGCCGACTGACTGTCTGAGGCTGCGGCGGCTAAGTCACTAACTACTCTTAACCATTGCCACACCTCCTTCAAGCATCTGTTGGCGACGCATGTGACCGGCGTAAACATCAGAGCCACGCTAGACGCTAGCATGCAGGATTATTTCTTTTCCCTGCGAGCTTCTCCATACCATAGTATTTTCTTATTTTTTCTGATCGCTGTAGCGGGCCGCCGCATATAGCTCAAGCGAAGCCAGCCGCGGGACAGGGCTATATAATAACTAATTTTGTTTGCGACCTACCGCTAGGTAGAAAAAATCTTATAATTTCATTGTGTTATGGAAAGCATGTTGTATACGGATCATCAAATATGATACCATAATAACATGAGTGCAGTAGTATCAAAGCAACAGCAAGAGGCGGCCACAGGAAAAAATCCTCATTTTTTACGCAACGTAATGCTTGCCCTGGCGTTTGGCCTTACTGCCGCACTAGCGCACCCCTTAGCAGGGCCATTTATGGCTCTTTCCGTATATATCTCACTTGACCTTATGCACCAATTAAAAATGCGCAACGATCACTTGGAACCAGAACAAGCTTTAGAAAATGCCTAAAGAGGCAGATATTGTTGCCCTAAAATAATAGCCTGCGCCCAATAAGCCTATCCAGAGTACGCCAGCCACAACACGTGCCTCAGCTTTAGCTTTCTTTATTATTTCAGTTTCGTCTTCCTTTTTGGCATTCTCCTCAATCTCCGGCTCTTCGTTTTCCTCTTCGCCAACAAGCGGAAATGATGGCTTAAAATCATAGTTCGGTGTCTGAAAATTAGCTTGATAGATATACGCTAGTATTTCTTGCACAATTTTAGGCACTACATTTGAAAGAAGTATACGGGGCTCAATATCTAAAACCCGTCTGTGCACAGCATAAAAAGCAGAATTTGTTGCGCTAGCATATAAAAAATATAAGCCACCTACAGCTGGAAACCAGAGTGGCATTTTTTCGCCGAGGTCTTTCAAATCAAGGGGATTAAAAAAGTTAATAGCGATTGCAATAACTATATGACTAAGCGCTATGAATGACCCGATTACAATTCCAACAAAAGCACTATGGATCGCCACTAATGGAAGCATCAGAAAATAGTGCACTACAAAGGAAATCAACACCAATATAAAATCTAAATGATAGGTTGGCTTACGAATCTTTTCTCGCTTCTTAGACTCTCTTACTGAAGTTAAAAACACAACGACTGATATGCCAAGGCCTATTATGGTCGCTAATAGAACCAGCATCTGAACAAAAGGGTCTGCATTCCCTGATGCATCCCATACACCTTTTAAAAAATCTATCATTTTGCCCCACCGCAATTCAACATTAGTTACTTGATAACGAATTGAGCACGGGGTTTTAGAGCAAGCAACCGGGAATTTGTGGTCACCAATTCAGAATGTGTTCAAAAGAACATAGGCAAGCGGAAAGCGGGCGCAATGAAGCCTAAGAAGTCACAAATCAGTGAATATTTGACATGAATTTCGGCAAATTAGCTATATGGCTAGTACTTGCCCTAGCAGTAGCTGTGTTAGCGTGTGCGCGGCTGTTGCCGCACCCGTTCATGGTCCCTCTTGAGTTTATCACGCATAGCTTGCCGCTTTTGTTCTTTGGGATCACCTGAGTGATCAGACACGTTCTGATTGCTTGCCTCACGGGTTTTCAGGCTGTTTTGCAGACCCCGTCGCCGCGCCTCAAGCTTACGTTCTACTCTCAACTCATCGGCGACGTTATCACGGGCCTGTTGCTTCAACTGCCGGTCGGTCTGCGGGATTTCCCCGATGGAGGCTTCAATCAAGCTTTGTGAGGGGCGCGGCGCATGCCCGCCAATAGTCGCGTCACGCAACATCGAATTATGCGCCTCGTTTTCTTTGAGCTGGGCGTGTTGTTTTTCGACACGTTCCTGAATTTGCTGCCGACGTTCATGGTGCATGACGATACAAGCCTCTCGGATAATTCCTTGGCTCAAGTATCGTTATTGCTGGCGAATGAAAGGTTAAGGGCTTGGCCCGCGAATACGTTTTCTTTTGCGGCGCTGCGCATCACTTTTTAATTTGCGCTCAGCGGCTTCACGAGCGCGTTTTTGCGCTTCCGAGGCTGACCCTGCCGGTGTCTTCCAAATATCGTCTGAACGCTCTTTATAATCCTCAAGGCGGTCTTTGTTTTGATCCGTGATGCTGTCGCGTAAATGATCACGGTCATTAACCCATTGATCGGTCGCTTGGCGTGATGCGGCGTTGATGTCGTGTAGCTGCTGAGCGCTCAATGAACCACGCTCGCGTTGCTGATCCTGAATAAATTGTGCTCGCATGACGCCATCGGAGACGACAGCGGAAAGAAAGGCGCGCATGCGGCTCGAATGGGTCTGACGGGCGGCGTATTTCAGTCGTTCGGTCAGGCGGTTGTCATAGGCGTGCAAGGCTTTGCGCTGCTGTTTATATAATTCACGCCATTTGTCTTTATAATCAGCCTTGAGCCGCGCCTTATCGGTCGCGATGCGCGCAGTACGCTGATCCCACAGGGTTTGAAAGCGTGGTTTGTATGCGCTGTGGGCAATTTCTTTTTCTTTACGGTAGGCAGACCATAATTCATCGGACGCGGCGCGTTTCCATTCAAAGTGCTGGCGGCGCGTTTGCGCGTCATGCTTAACAAAGCGCTGACGGCGATTGTCATTATTGGCGACACGCTGCGGGCAAAGGATATGACCATGCTTACGTTCATAGTCTTCCGCCCAGGCGGAAAGTTTCAGCTGGTCATTCGACATAACCATCGCGCGACCGGTTTCGGGATGCACCCTGTTTACGATGATATGAACATGGGGGTGATCGCGATCACTATGGGCGACAATCAACGCTTGATGATCTTCCAGGCCAAGAACCTTAAGCGTGTCTTTGGCGGCGGCGATTTGTTCTTCCTGGCTCGGTTTTTCAGACGGATGCCATGAGAGCGAATAGGAATAGACTGGCTTTTCAAGCTTGCGACCGCCTTTTAGGCCAGCCTTACGCTTCAACATATCGGCATGAGTTGCCGTATCGATCATATGCGCTGTTGCGCGATGCGGATCCCTGGTTGGGACATTCAGGATTTCGACGAAAGTGACGCGATCCGACGTATCCGCGCCCCGATCATGTAAATAATATTGGGCGGCGCCTTTAAAGCTGCGCCCCGCCTTTGCGACGCGTGGAACCATTGGCTAACCATAAGTCAAAAAGTTGATCGAGCTTATCGAGATGAGGAATTAGATCATGAGCGGAGGCGACTTTGCCGATATGCATCAGGTGAACGACCTGATTGATGTTGTTGCCGATGCGGCGCAGTTCATGACGGGTCATGAAGTCGGGTGCGGTGCTCTCATAGACGTTGACGGATCGATTTAGCGCGGCGGCGCGGGTGAAATCAGTTAAGGTCATGTTGGCTTTATTAGCGCGGTCTATGAGCCGCGTATGCTCCACGGGGCTAAGCGAAATGTTCAATTGTTGAGTTCGCAAAAGTTCTGGTGACTTTCGTGGGCGCGCCATTGCGACAACATCTTTCTTGAGCCGGTTTTTTAAGGGGCTGCGATTGAGCCCCTTGAACGAGGTTTATTCTAGAATAAACATATCTCGCTACTCTTAGTCACAAGTTAAGTTGAATAAATCCACAACAATAATTCTTGCGGCCTAACAGAAAAGTGATTGGCTCAAAGAATAGATTTTTATACAGCATTAACCGCGTTTGTCGAATGTACAATCGTATGCACTTTGAAAATCTGCCGCGCGGCATTCCACAAACTTCCACCGAAAAAGGCGCGGCCCCGCGCGCACTTTGGATGAATCCGCAAACGCTGACAGCGGCGGATTTTTGGGCGTATGAACCAGGCAAGGTTATCCTTGGCGGCGCGCAATCCCGTATGATCGGCCTTAGCGACAATCGCCATCTGATGACGGTTGCCGGATCGCGCGCCGGTAAGGGCACAAGCGTCATTGTGCCAAACCTGCTGGTTTATCCTGGCTCAGTGTTGGTGCTCGACCCTAAAGGTGAAAACGCCACCCTTACCGCCGAGCGGCGCGGGGCTGGACGCGGCATCCTTGCCGGTGGGCTGGATCACGACGTTTACGTCATTGACCCATTTCGAACCGCCGATGTCCCGGAAGAATACAGGGCCGGTTTCAACCCGATGGCGGGTCTTGATCCTGATAGCGCGACATATATTGATGATTGTGACGGTATTGCAGACGCGCTTGTTATTGAGCGCGACGGCGACAAAGACAGTCATTGGACGTCTGCGGCGCGGCTTGTCTTGCGCGGGCTAATTGCTTGGGTCGGCGCAACCGCTGGTCCAAATGACCTCAATGAAATGCGCCGACTTCTTTACTTGCCTTCGGACGGTGAAGGTACGGGTGCGTTCGAAACGCTGCTGGTTGATATGTCGGTGTCAGAAATCGCCCATGGCGTCCCTGCGGAAATGGCCAATATGCTGATTGGGATGGGGAGCGAGGAACGCGGAAGCGTGCTTTCAACGGTGCGCGATAATATTGGCTTTTTGTCGTCCCCGCCCATGGCGAAAACGCTAAGCGGTGACGCTAGAGCGGCTGATCTTAAAACATGGAAGTTTGGTAAATCTTCCGTTTACCTATGTTTGCCTGCTGGCCGGTTGCATCGTCACAACCGGTTTTTCAGGCTATTTTTAAACCGGCTATTTGCCGCTGTCGAAGAAAACCCAGAAACGCCAGAGATACCGGCATTAATGCTGCTTGATGAGATGCATGTGTTGGGTCGCATGGCCATATTAGAAACGGCGGCTGGCCTTTTTGCTGGATACGGCGTGAGGATCTGGTCGATCTGGCAGGATCTCAACCAACTCAAAGACATCTATAAAGCCCGTTGGGAAACCTTCATGGGCAATGCAGGGCTGCTTCAATTCTTCGGCATGAATGATCTGACGACGCTTGAATATGTATCCAAACGCCTCGGCACGTCGTCGGTGATGCAAATCTCCCATGGAGAAATCAGCAAAGGCCAGGCTGTTTCCGGCTTTAGCGGCAAGAGTAAAAGCATTCAGTCTGCGCCGCTCTTATCGATTGATGAGGTGGGATATTTTTTCTCGCGGCAATCAGAAAACCAGCTCGTTATTTACCCAGGAAGCGACCCGATTTTTATGCAGCGGGTTCCTTATTGGTCCAATTTTTACAAGGAGTATGTAGCCTCATGAGTAATCCAGTTTCGTTATTCTTTAAATGGATGTTCGTACCAGATATTGAAAACAAGCTGCCGGTCATTCGCGGTGCGGCACTAGAGCCGCGCCCGGTGCCAGCAGGCGCGAAAATCCATTATCAAGGTGAGGACGGCGTTAAGCTCTCCGTGCCCGGCTATCGGCGGAACTTCGTTTTATGGCTTACAGGGCTAATAGGCTTTTTTTGGTTCGTCGGCATACCGGCAATTATGTTCCTACCGTTTGCACGCGGCACTGGCCGCTATGGGCAGGCATGGGCTGATCGCTCGTGGTTCTGGACAATTGTCCTGGTCATGATGTTGGCTGGTTTTTGTGTCTGGGCGTTCCGTTTTTTAAAACCGCGTGTTGTTATTGCCGCACGAGATAATCGTGTGGGTGTCGCCAGCGGTGATGGTGAAGGCATGGTATTCGATACGGCCCACTATTCCGGTATGCGCAAGGGCTTTGAAATGAAGTCCGGGAAGGTAAAAGACCAAGCTGGGTTAGGCTTATTCACCGGCCTGCGTGTTGGCTATGGCGAGTGGGGCGAAGAAACGCCCTTCATGTTTCAAAAAATGCGCGGCCTTGAATATATCCTCTGGATGAACGGCATGATTGAGCCTGTTGTAACAGGTGGGGCGGTTCATGAATCCGAGGTAGGCGAGCGCGAGCAGTCATTTTAGGTCAATGAAGGCTCATTTTTAAAACAGCGATAGTTGTTTGCGCGCGGCTTCTGCCTCGATCCAGCTTCGCGATTTTGCAGCGGCCTCCAAATGATAACGCACGGTTTCAACGATTTCTTCCACAGTTAATAGTGGATCCATCGGTTCAATAAATTGGGAATAATAACCGGTCTCGGTGATCGGGAGTGGCTCTTTGTTTTCAACATGAATCTCAAGGTGATCAATGACGCTCCATTTCAGGGGATAATAGCTAAGCCGAATTGTCCGGCCTTCCCAATCGAATTGGGTTTCGATGGGATTACCTACAGTCATGACCATTCAACTCCTCGGCAAAGCCTTCTGCACCGCATTCAAAGCATGTATGAAATTGCTCAAGCCTATCGCCGTTCATCATGCCGACATTGAAATCCTCATCGGTGAGAAAGACGTAGCCGCTATGGGTATTCAGCATGACACTCAGGCCATCTCCCAAGAATTCAGGCGGAGTTTCGCAATAGGCCGCCAGAAGATCGGCGGCCATTTTGAGTTCGCGAAAACCAAATCTGGAAAGATCGCTGGTTACGGTTTCAGAAGCGGTGCTCATTATGCAGCCGCCTGTTTACGAAGGTCCTGTACATACTCATATGCTTTGGTCGCAAGCTGAGCGATGCGCAAAAGTTCGGAACCTGAAAAACCGTTGGCGTCTGCGTAATTGCCATCATCGTTTTTGTAAGTGCGTGAAAAGGTTGTTGAGTAAAATACTCCGTCCTCTTTTTCATTCTTCCAAATTACCGCCTTGAGGTTACCGTCTCTAAGCGTTGCTGCGGGTTTGTTATTATCGGTTGTCATTTTAATTTCTCCATTTGTTGAGGGCTGAACTATTCCAGCCACCCGAAGCCAAGGCCGAGCGCATAGGCGCGCATGTCAAAGACGCAACTACGTCCGTATTGACATGCGCGGCGCGGTTGGCGGCGTTAGGGGGATGGCTGGATTTTGTGAATGCCTCTGGAAATTCCGGAGAAAGAAACACCAATAGAATAATAAACGTACACAGATTAATGTAGCGAGTGTGAGATGATTTTGGTATGATAAGAAAATCGGAGTGCTAATTCACTCAGAGGAAATACACGTTACATTGATAGCAAGCTGCGCTTGCTGAAATTTGTCGTTTTTGGGGGCGGACTGCCCCCAAACCCCCGTGGATATTTTGGGAACAATGATGTTCCTGAAAAAATGGCTGTGATACTATGGTTTTGCGGTACAGGCTGGGAAGCCGATGGCCGCGAACGATGATGCGGGGGGTGTCCTTGGGCGTTCCCCGTTCCTTATTTTACGGGCAATTATTACTTGACGTAGTTACAATTTGTTGTTACATTATAGATACAGAATGGATAGATATGTTTGAATGGGATGATGAAAAAAGCCAGGAGAACATAGAAAAACACGGGGTCAGTTTTGATCGGGCCGCCCGTATATTCGACGGATTCACCTTATGCGTGATCGACGACCGTTTTGAATATGGTGAGACCCGCGAGATTTCGATCGGCCTGGTGGACGGAATTATTTATCTAACCGTCACTCACACCGATAGAGACGAAAAGATAAGGATCATTTCAGCGCGACCAGCAACACGCAGCGAAAGGAAACGATATGAAGAAGCGATACGATAAAGAGCTGAGCGCCGAAGAATTGGCGGTTCTAAAAGACAAAGACATCGATTGCTCTGACATCCCAGAGCTTGATGATAACTTTTGGGCGGAAGCACGCGTAGTTGAGCCGCGATCAAAACAAGCTGTCACGATCAGGTATGATTATGACGTACTTGAATGGTTTAAAGCACAAGGAAAAGGCTACCAAACTCGTATGAACGCAGTGTTGCGCGCCTACGTTGAAGCGCATCAAAATGGGGCTAGGCAGTAATGTCGGGTTCAAAACCAATTAGTGAATTGACAAAAGACTGGCCACAAGAACGGCTTGATGTTGTTGAGAGCCGCGTAGAAGAAATTCGCGCAGCACTAACGCTGGTGAAAAGGGCGGAATTTGGGAAGAAGCCTGACGGCGCAGAGCGGTAAAAGATGAGAACTAAGTAGCATCATTTTCCATAAGAAAGATTATCACACAATCCTCAGGCAGCATTGTCGGTGGCCTTCTTCTTGGATTTGCGTACATTAATTGCCGACGCATCAAGACGGTTTTTAATATGCGCGCCGTAATATTTTTCGATCATGTCGACGCTGGTTCGGCAGTTCTTAGCGATCTGGTAGATGTCCGCGCCCTCCATTAGCCTCAAGCAGATATAGGTATGCCGCAGGCTGTAAGCCGTGCGGTTTTGTCCGTCGCGATCCGTTTTGAGGCTTTCGTCGTCAAGGATTCGATTGAAGCTCTTTTTGAGGTTGGCCGGAAAGATTAAATCGGTGAGTTGCGGGTTATTGCGCTCAGCCAGCCTTTCAAAAGGTCTGACTGCGCCGCTAGTGCTTTTACAATAGCCCGTTCCCCGTTTCCCACGAACATCGATTTCAAGAATGCGCTCGCCTGTTAGATCATCATCGACAATCACGACATCACGGTATTCTAGGCGATTGGCTTCATCGGGACGTAATCCAGTGTTCGCCATGAACAACACATAGTCATGCAGTTGTTCCGCATTATGGCGGAGCCTTTCATATTTCGGATGGCGGGCGTTTCGCCGTGTGGCTTCATAAAGCTTTTTGTATTCTTCTGGCGTGAACCACGCCCGGCGGGTAATTTTGCCCGCTTTTTTATACGGCATGGATAAATCCGGCAGGTGTTGCAGCCATCCGTGGCGGATGGCCGTTTTTAGAGTCTGTCTAATGATGACGACCTCTTGATGAACAGTGCTTCGGGATGGCGGCTTGGAGCCGCCATTCTCTTTTTGTAGGGGATGCTGCACCTGATAATTTTGCCGATGAACGCGGTAGTCCTGCACCAATCCAGATGTCACTTGAGAGAGTCCTTTTTCACCGAAAAAGGGCAAGAGATAATCCCGCAGCCGTTGGCGGATGTTCTGAACGTATTTTTCTGAACGATCTCCGCCGGTGATTACCGAATACTCGCCGAGGAATTTCTCGGCGGTCTCGGCGAATGTTTTCTCGCCGATTGGTTCGCCCATTTTGATCTTGCCGCGAAGGCCAAGATACCAATCTTCCGCAAAGTCTTTCGCCTTGGCGAGGCTTTCTTCTTTGGTGCTGATGCGGAAGCGTTTGCCATCTAGAATGGTGATGGCCTGCCAGTAGTGGCTGCGTTCTCTTTTATAAACTTTCAGACGGCCGTCGAAGATGATGTGCGTCGCCATAACTGACTTGTCCCTATCTGAAACATCCCGCGAACAAACGAAATGTGTGGCATGTGTGTGGCAGGCCATTTTTCATGTTTTTAAGCTCAAAAAGTGAACAAACCGTTTGAGCAATATCGTCTTAAATGTAAGGAATTTCAGGGCTTTAGGGAAGGTTTTGGGTGGTGCCCAGGGGCGGATTTGAACCACCGACACGCGGATTTTCAGTCCGCTGCTCTACCAACTGAGCTACCTGGGCGTGCGCCTGGATTTCGGGTTTCCCCGACTGGCGGAGCGCGGCTTATAAGCCATGATCCGCCGGCTTGTCCATGGGGGGATTCTGGGCGGCGGATATGGGTTTTCTGGCGCTGAAGGAGGGCGATTTTGCCAGTTTTGCGCCTATGGCCAGGGTCCGGTAAAACGCCTTGAAGCTGGGATTCGTGATTTAGGAAATACGATGGCGAAAACACCGACCACAAAGCCCGCGAGCAAATTAGCGTTAAAGCAAAAACCGGCGGCGCTGACCCAGCTTGGGCGGCGAACCGAAACGCCGGCGTCGCCTGAAAAGGCGCGCATTGAGACCGTGCCGAACCCGCAGACCGATGTGCTTTATGTCGCCCGATTCACCGCGCCGGAATTTACCACGCTGTGTCCGGTCACCGGCCAGCCGGACTTTGCCCATCTCGTCATCGATTATGCGCCCAACAAGCTGCTTGTTGAGTCAAAATCGTTCAAGCTGTTTTTAACCTCATTTCGAAATCACGGCGCCTATCATGAGGACTGCACGGTGATGATCGCAAAACGCTTCGTTGATGCCGCCGATCCGCGATGGCTGCGCATTGCCGGCTACTGGTATCCGCGCGGCGGCATTCCGATCGACGTGTTCTATCAAACCGGCGAGCCGCCAGAAGGCCTGTGGTTGCCGGAACCGGGGGTTGCGGCTTACCGCGGGAGAGGGTGAATCTATGGATAAGTTAGTGAGTGGCCGGGTTCTTTGGGCTATGGTGTTGCTTCTTGCCGCTCAGGGACCGGCATTTGCCGACGCTCTTAAGGGCAAGGTGTCGCCGGCGGATATTCTGGCTGCCACCGATGCGAGCGACTGGCTGAAACTCGATCAGGATAACCTACTTTATATCGAACTCGAACGCGGGCGCGTGGTTGTCGCTTTGTCAACATCGCTGGCGCAACGCCATGTTGTGCAAGTCAAGACGCTGGTGAGGGAAGGGTTCTACGACGGGCTTTCATTTTACCGTGTTATTGACGGTTTCGTAGCACAAGGTGGGGACCCGTTTGAAAAGCGCGAGATCAAAACAGCGGCGAAGTCGATGGGGGCGGAGTTCGACGAGCCTCTACCGAAAAGCCCGGTGCAATTTGACGCCTGGGCCGATCATGACGGGTATGCAGACCGAGTGGGGTTTATCAAAAGTCTCCCCACAGGAATTGACGCCGCTAACCGCAATGTTTGGCACTTGCACTGCCCCGGCGCTTTTGCATTCGGTCGCGGTAATGCGCGCGATACAGCAAGCACGGAATTTTACATAACCCTGCAATCGCAACGCTATCTTGATCGCAACCTCACCGTTTTTGGCAGGGTAGTTGAGGGAATGGAGCACTTGCAGGCGCTTCGTCGCGTCCTGCCGCCTCAATCGGAAGAAGACGATATCGGCGAGACGATCTTGTCGATGCGTATTGGCGCCGATTTGCCGGAACATAAACAGGCTAAACTCGAAATTCTCGATTCGCGATCACCCACGTTTGCCGCTTATGCAGCCTCGCGGCGTAACCGTCCGGAGGCGTTTTTCTATCACCGCCCGGATTACATTGATATATGCCAATTCGCGGTTCCGATGCGCGAGGCTAGCGACGCGGAGTAGCACGAGATGAGTAACCGAAAAATTGGTCCGTGGACGGTGCAATCGGACGATACTGCGTTCGAAAACCCCTGGATCAAGATTGTCGACCACAAGGTCATCCACCCTGACGGGTCGGACGGCGAATATGGCGTTGTGCAGTTTAAGAACCTGGCTATCGGCATATTGGCCTTTGACGAGGACGGTATGGTTCCGCTGATAGGCCAGCACCGGTTTGCCTTGGACCGCTATAGTTGGGAGCTGCCGGAAGGCGGAGGGCGGCTCGATATCGCGCCGCTCCAATCAGCAAAACGCGAGCTTGCCGAAGAAACCGGATTTCGGGCGCAGTCCTGGGCGCCGCTTTGCGCCTTCGATGTTTCAAACTCGGTGACCGACGAGCGTGCACAATGTTTCTTCGCCTGGGATTTGGAAGCCGGCGATGCGGCGCCGGAAAGCTCAGAAGCGTTAACCATGAAGACAGTTTCATTTAAGGTGCTGTTAGATTTGGTGATGACCGGCGAGATTACCGACAGTCTGACGGTCGCTATGACGCTCACCGCTTACGTCAAAGCCTTGCGCGGCGCGGCGCCAGTGCCTATTTGCGAGCATATCCTTGCAGCGTAGCTCAGAAAATAGGACTATCAGGCCATGAACAACCCTTCAGCGGACCCATCCAACGTCATTGAGCTTTCCGGCGATCAGACCTGGTCGCGGATACGCGTTGAAGCGGCGAGCGTTGCCGCGCAGGAACCCAGCCTTGCCAGCTTCCTGCATGCGACGATATTAAACCACGAAAGTTATGAGGCGGCGCTGTCTTATCGCCTGGCGCAAAAATTTTCCGACGCCGAGATGAGCGCGATGTTGTGGCGCGAAGTCTGCGCTGAGGCCTATCAGAGCGAGCCGCATATCGTTGAGGCGGCGCTTCAGGATTTGCGCGCGGTCTTTAAACGCGATCCGGCGTGCCATGAATTCATGCAGCCGTTTCTTTATTTCAAAGGCTATCTCGCATTACAGGCGCATCGCGTCGCCAACTGGCTGTGGCGCCATGACCGCCAGGCGCTGGCGCTTTATCTGCAAAGCCGGATGTCGGAACTGTTCGCGGTCGATATTCATCCGGCGGTGAAAATCGGCCAGGGCGTTTTCATGGATCACGCCACCGGCATTGTCATCGGCGAGACCGCGCTGGTGGAAGACGATGTCTCTATTCTTCAAAATGTCACCCTTGGCGGCACCGGCAAAACCGAAGGCGACCGTCATCCGAAAATCCGCTGCGGCGCGCTGGTCAGCGTTGGCGCGAAAGTGCTAGGCAATATTGAGATTGGCGAGCACGCCAAAATCGCCGCCGGCAGCGTCGTCCTGAAAGATGTTGCGCCCCATTGCACTGTCGCCGGTGTGCCGGCAAAGCCGGTGGGCGCCTGCGCCGGCAAACCAGCTGAAACAATGGACCAAAGTTTCAACTACGATATTTATTCGATATAGCCGCGAGACCGCAGGCAAGAGACGGGATGCGGCATGCGCGTTGATATTTTTGACTTTGATTTGCCGCGCGCGTTGATTGCGCTGGAGCCGGTGGTTCCGCGCGATGCATCGCGGCTGCTGCATGTAACTGGTGATGGGGTGAAGGATCGCAACATCACAGATTTGCCGGACTTGATCCGGCCGGGCGACCTTCTGGTCACCAACGACACCAAAGTCATTCCCGCACAGCTTTTTGGTTCACGCGCTGCGCGTGATGGCGTTGGCGCGCCCGCCTCTATTGAGGCGACGCTGCACAAGGACCTCGGCGACAATCGGTGGCGCGCTTTCGTGCGTCCGGCTAAACGATTGCGCGCGGGCGATGAGGTTCGGTTTGGCGATTGCCTCGCGGCAACGGTGATCACGCGCGACGGCCCCGAGATTGTGTTTCAGTTTGACGCCGGCGCGCAGAGTTTTAGCGAGGCGCTGGCGCAGGTCGGCGTCACGCCGTTGCCACCCTATATTGCGCGGCGCCGGGCGGCGGACAAAACCGATATTGCAAACTATCAAACCATCTTCGCCGCTGACGAGGGCTCGGTTGCGGCGCCGACAGCGGGGTTGCACTTTACCGGCGATCTGCTTGACCGTATCAAAGCCGCCGGCGCGGGGCATCTGTCGATAACGCTGCATGTGGGCGCCGGGACGTTTTTGCCGGTGTCGGTTGACGATACTGACCAGCACATCATGCACAGCGAATGGGGTGAGATTACCGAAGGCCAGGCTGGCGCGATCAATGCCGCCCGCGCCGCCGGCGGGCGCATCATCGCGGTCGGCACCACGGCCTTGCGGCTTGTGGAAGCGGCAGCCGATGATGAGGGTGGCGTTGAGGCGTTTTGCGGCGATACTGACATATTTATTACCCCCGGCTATCGCTTTCGCGCCGCCGATCTTCTCCTCACAAATTTTCACCTGCCGCGCTCGACTTTGTTTATGCTGGTCTGTGCCTTTAGCGGCACGGACCGGATGCAAGCGGCCTATGCTCATGCGCGTGCGCAGTGCTATCGGTTTTACTCATATGGCGACGCCTGCTTGCTGGAGAGAAATGAATGACAGAAATCTCCTTTGATGATTTCCTTAAAGTCGATATCCGGGTTGGCACGATTACCGACGCCGCGGAATTTCCCAAGGCCCGCAAGCCTGCATGGAAAGTCTGGGTTGATTTTGGGCCGGAGATTGGCGTCAAAAAATCATCGGCGCAAATCACCAAGCATTACGCCAAAGACGATTTGATCGGGCGCCAGGTGGCGGCGGTGGTGAACTTTCCGCCGCGCCAGATTGCCGACTTCATGTCTGAAGTTCTGGTGCTCGGCTTTGCCGATGCGGATGGCGAGATTGTGCTTCTTAAACCCGAGCGCGGCGTTCCCAATGGCGGGAGAATGATTTGACGGATGGGTTTTCTTATTCGCTGCGGGCGAGGGATGCGGAGGCGCGCAGCGGCGTTATCAAAACCCCGAAGGGCGATATTCGCACGCCCGCCTTTATGCCCGTCGGCACTGCCGGCACGGTCAAAGCGATGCTGCCGGACCATGTGCGCGCAACCGGCGCCGATATTGTGCTTGGTAACACCTACCATCTGATGCTGCGGCCCACAGCGGAGCGGGTCGCCGCGCTTGGCGGCCTGCACAGATTCATGAACTGGCCGCAGCCGATCCTCACCGATAGCGGCGGGTTTCAAGTCATGTCGCTGTCAAAGCTCCGTAAGCTGACCGAAGAGGGCGTCTCGTTTCAATCCCATATTGACGGCTCGCGGCACATGCTGACGCCGGAACGCTCGATTGAAATTCAGTGCCTGCTCGGTTCCGACATCCAGATGCAACTCGATGAATGCCCGGCGATCCCGATAGCGCATGATGATGCGCGCCAATCGATGGAGCTGTCAGCGCGCTGGGCGGCACGCTCCAAAGCCGCATTCCTGGAAAAGTCAAAACCGGGGCAAGCGCTTTTCGGCATCGTTCAGGGCGCCAATTTTGAAGATCTGCGCCGGGAAAGCCTCGACCGGCTGATGGAGATTGATTTTCCGGGCTACTCCGTTGGCGGGCTCGCAGTTGGCGAGGGGCGCGAGGAAATGTTTCGCGTGCTGGAGTTTACCACGCCCCACATGACAGCTGAAAAGCCGCGCTATCTGATGGGCGTCGGCAAGCCGGCGGACATTGTCGGCGCGGTGGCGCGCGGCATCGATATGTTTGACTGCGTTGCGCCGACACGCTCCGGACGCCACGGCCAGGCCTGGACCCGGACCGGCCCGATCAACATCAAAAACGCGCGCTACGCCGACGACCCGGAGCCTCTGGATGCGCAAAGCGACTGCCCGGCCAGCCGCGATTATTCCAAAGCCTATCTCAACCATCTCTTCCGGGCCGGGGAATATCTCGGGCCGATGCTGCTGACCTGGCACAATCTGCAATATTATCAGGATCTTATGGCGGCGATGCGCGAGGCGATCTCGGCCGGGCGGTTTGGCGCGTGGGTTGCCGATTTTAAAGCCGCGACAGGCGAACAGATCGTTTAAAAAACGCTCCCGCAGCGCGGCAGAATCAGTTGACCGGGCCAAACCTCGCCCCTATGTTCCGGCGCTCGAAAAGCGGAACGCCGCTTCGTTTGTCGAAGCGGCGTTAC
>JAJFGE010000010.1 GCA_021776295.1 Hyphococcus sp. | reverse complement strand
GGAATTGATGGTGAAGGCGCCATATCCGATGGCTGCCAAGCCGGCCAAAATGACCAACCAAAGCGACATGCTCATGTTATTTCTCTCCTGGGAGTAGGTTCAGTAATCGTGGGGTGATTGCTGATATGGCCGCAGCGACGTATCTGCACGCGCGCGCTTCAACCAGGCCCCGATGAATGTCCGCGCGGAAACTGGCAAAGCCGCCGGTTAAAATCAACCCAAACTTGGCCGGCTGACACAGCAACGCGAAAAACGCCGAAAAGAAGATGAATTTGTTGTCAGGTTAAGCCGCACGCGACCGCATCGCTCTTTTATCTTCCGGTTCCGTCTCAGTCGCCTCTTTAACCCAAGGGTATATCTCGGCCATTTCGTCTGTGTAACCAAGATTCCGGGCGGTCAGGCTGCGCGGGCAGTGTTCGGTTTCGGCATAAAAAGTGCCAAAAACCCGGTCCCAGAAAAATTCAGAAATCCCGTAATTGCCATCCTCATTATGAAAATGATGGGCCAGATGGCGCTTTTTGAGGTCTTTCCAAAATTTCGACTTCGGCGCGAAGGCGAGGTGTTCACCGGCATGAAGGAATTCGGTTATGCAGGTCATCAGCACCGTGCCAGAGATGGCGCCGGCCGCTCCAGAGACCCCATGGATTAAGTATCCTATCGGCCCTGCAACGAATAAGATCGTGGGCAGAGTTGTATGCAGCCCGCCAAACAGCACCGACAGATCGTTTGGAAAACGATGATGGTCGTAATGTACGCGCTTCCATAATTTCGCGAGATGGGGTGTTTTATACATCCAACTGCCGTGCAGAACCCACCGGTGAACGCCATACCAGGCGATCTGGAAAAGCAGCGCGCCAACCACAAAAGACGCGGCAAAAGCGATAACCGAACTCATGGTCGCAAGCCCAGCCGCCAGGCCAGCCGCCAGGATCACGGCATAGACCTGAATCGCCGGATAGCTCGCATAAGCCCGCACGAGATCGTTAAAATTCATACGATTAAGGAGATATTCCTTTTCTTTCCAAGCTTTATAGCCAACAAAAACCTGCATTTCTTTGCATCCTTGAGCCAAACCCACCGGCGCGCCCGCCCGCGCCAGAAATTGAGAGCCGCGAAATTATGCCCCTTATGATGCAACCGCAAGCGTGGCAGATCGGCGCAAACTGGCTGTTTGCGTCATTTGTAACATCTATGCGCAAATCTTGATGCGTTGCAAAAAGCCTGGGGCTTGCCGGTTGACCTGCGCGCCTGTATCCGCTCAAAATCAATGTTGCGCGCCGGCTGAGGGCTATGGGCTGGCTTGACGCTTTAGATAGGTGCGCAAAATTTTATAGCAGCGTCCGGCCAGGGGGATGGTCCGGCGCATCGTCTTGAGCTGGCTATGCGCTGGCGCAGTACGGGGGCGTTGATGACAGTAATCCCTGAGTCTCGTAGATCTACGCCGACCCTTAATAAGGGATTGCAAACCCGCGTCGGCGGGTTCGATACAATTTGCCAGGCGCTTGATTACGCTGCGCAAGGCGAGACCGGCTATAATTTTTTCAACCTACGCGGCGAAGTTTCTGCAAACCTGCCGTTTTCGCAGGTGCGGCGGCGCGCGTTAGACCTCGCCAACCGCATGGCCACGCGCTTCAAACGCGGCGACCGGTTGGCCATCGTCGCCGAGACCAGCCCAGAATTCATCATCACTTTTTTTGCATGTCAGTATGCGGGGTTAGTGCCCGCGCCGATGCCGATGCCGGTCAATCTTGGCGGCAAGGACGGTTACATTTTGCAAATCCGCCAGATGGTCGCCGGCGCCTCTGCAGCGGCTGTTATCGGCCCGACGGCGCTCACTGATTTCCTAACCGAAGCAGCGGCGGAAATTCCGGGCGCGGCAATTTTCGACTTCCCGGCGCTGTTTGCGCTTCAGGGAAATGGCGCCGTCGCCGAGCCGTTCGGGCCGGATGAATATTGTTATATTCAGTACTCGTCCGGCTCCACCAGCGCCCCTAAAGGCGTGATCGGAACGCAACGCTCAGTTAACGCAAACCTGACCGCAATAACCCGCCATGGCATGCGCGCCGGCGCCGGAGATCGGTGCATCAGCTGGCTGCCGCTTTATCATGATATGGGACTGATCGGGTTTTTGCTGGCGCCTCTGGTTGCGCAAATGTCGGTCGATTATTTGGCGACGTCAGATTTTGTCCGTCGCCCGCTTATGTGGCTTCGTTTGATGACGGAGCAAAAATCAACACTTACCTACAGCCCTTCTTTCGGCTACGATCTGGCCGCAAAACGCGCCGCGCGTGCAGAGGCCGGGTCTATTAACCTAGAACATCTGCGTGTCGCCGGCATTGGCGGCGATATGGTTCGGCCCGAAGCGCTGACCGCTTTCGCCGACGCCTTCGGCCCGCTCGGATTTAACCGGACGGCGTTCACGCCAAGCTACGGCATGGCCGAGGCGACGCTGGCGATTTGCTTTCCCGAGCTTGGCGCCCCGGTCAGCGTCGACGAAGTCGACATGCGCCATTACACGCGCTCTGGCGTCGCCCAACCGGCGTCCGCCGTCACTTCCCCGGAACATAAGCGCGGATTTGTGCTTTGCGGCCGCGCACTGCCCGATCATGCTATAGAAGTGCGCGGCGATGACAGCGCTGCACTCGGCGAGCGCGATGTCGGACGGATCTTCATTAAAGGCCCAAGCCTCACGCCCGGCTATTATTCCGACCCGGAAAGCTCGACGGCGATGTATGAAGGCGACTGGCTCAACACCGGCGATATGGGCTACCTGCTCAACGGACAAATTGTCATTACCGGCCGCGCCAAAGATCTGATCATTATCAACGGACGCAATATCTGGCCGCAGGACATTGAGTGGGCGGTTGAAAAAGTCGCGGGCGTCAGAAGCGGCGGCGTGGCGGCATTTTCTGTCGATGACGGCAGCGGCGAGCGTATTGTCGTTGTCGTGGAGCGCCGCGGCATGAATGACGAGGCGCTTGCGCTGTTGAAGCGCGAGATTTCAACCGTCATCCAGAACGCCGCCGGCGCGCCGGCCGAAGTGGTGCTGGCGCGACCGCATTCTATGGTCATGACCTCGTCGGGCAAATTGTCGAGAGCCAAGGTCAAGCTCAAATATCTTGACGGCGCATTCACCGAAGCGCCCGCGCCCAGCGTCGCCAAGCCGCAAATTGTTGCAGACGTTCGAGCTTAAATGTTGCGTGTCGCGGTTACCGGCGGGACCGGTTTTGTCGGCGCCGCCCTTATTACCCATCTCATCGATAAAGGCTGTGAAGTTCGCGCGCTAGCGAGAAACCCGGATCGGTTTGATGCGCCCACAAACATAACCGTCCTGCGCGGCAGTCTTGAAGATGAGGCCGCGCTCAGCGCACTGGCTGAGGGCGCGGATGTTTTCTTCAATCTCGCCGGCGTCACCCATGCCCGTAAGGTGGATGAGTACCAACGGACCAATGTCGATGGCGCCGCACGGGCGGCGCAGGCGGCGGCGGCGGTTGGCGCCACACTCGTTCATGTTTCATCGATATCCGCGCGCGCGCCGGAGGTCTCGCCCTATGCGTGTAGCAAATATGACAGCGAGGCGGCAATTCGCACGGCGTCCGGCGGCAATCCGTGGCTGGCTCTGCGCCTGCCGGCAATCTACGGCCCGGGCGATATGGTGACGCTGCCCTATTTCAAACTGGTCAAGCTGGGCCTGGCGCTGGAGCCCGCAACGCCGACGCCGGCGCGTGCGTCTATACTTTATGTCGAGGACGCCGCGACAGCCATCGCCGAGGCGGCCGGATCAGCGCCGCCAGGCGGCGTCTATGAGGTAGGCGACGAACGCCCAGACGGCCACGCCTGGTCAGAAATTGGCGCGATATTAGGCGAGCAGCTGGCCAGGCGGCCGCATGCAATTCGCATCCCGCGGGCGCTTATCGGGGCCTATCACAAGATAATCATCGCTACAGAGAGGGCTCTGGGGCGCAAGCCCAGCGTGCGCGAAGGCCAGGTAAATGAGTTTTTTCACCCCGATTGGGTCGCCCGGAGCAATCTTTTGAGCGATGCTACGCCGTGGCGGCCGACAACGCCGCTAAAAGAAGGGTTTGCAAAAACCGCCCTTTGGTATCAGAAAAACGGTTTGCTATAACAATCCGCCCCGCGCCCAGGAGAAACGGCCATGTCCAGCATTCAGGAAGATGACGATCTGGTTTTTCGAAAAATCGCTTCCCTGATTGAGCCGCTGAATGAAAAGGGCGTGAAGTTGACGCGGGAAACTGACCTGATCGCCGATCTTGAAATCGATTCCGTCGCGGTTCTTGATGTCGTTATGGATATTGAAGACAGCTACGACATTTCAATCCCGGTCAATACGATCTCGGAAATCAAAACCATTGGCGAATTGGTAGACGCCATCCACGCAATCAAAAAAGAGCAATCATAAGCTATGGGCCTTTTCGATAAATTTCAGACCACCGCTACGCAATATCACGCTCTGCGGGAGGGGATCGGCCGTGATCCTTTCGGCGTTTCGATGGACGAAATGAAGGGGCCGACGCGCGCCACCGTTAACGGCAAGGAAATCGTCCTTGCCGGGACCAATAACTACCTTGGCCTGACTTATGACGATCGCGCTGTCGCGGCGGCGAAGGATGCGATTGACCAATCCGGCACCGGAACCACGGGCTCGCGCTTTGCAAACGGCACTTATGCGGCGCACCGCCAGCTTGAAATCGACCTTGCCGCCTTTCTCGGCTTTAAACATTGCATGGTCTTCTCCACCGGATACCAGGCCAATCTCGGCGCCATCTCAGCGCTCGCAGCGCCGCCCGAAGACGTCATCCTGCTCGACGCTGACTGTCACGCCTGCATCTATGACGGCGCCCAACTCAGCGGCGCGGAAATCATCCGCTTCCGTCATAATGATCCCGAAAGCCTCGACAAGCGCCTCGGGCGGCTTGGCGACAAGGTGAAGGGCAAGCTGGTGTGTTTCGAGGGCATGTATTCGATGTTTGGTGATATCGCGCCGGTCAAGGAACTTATCGAAGTCGCCCATAAACACGGCGCTTATGCGTTGCTCGATGAGGCCCATTCCTTTGGCGTGTTTGGCTCCAATGGCCGCGGCGTCTGCGAGGCGGAGGACGTGTTGGATGCAGTTGATTTCTATACCGGCACATTTTCCAAGAGCCTGGCCTCAATCGGCGGATTTGTCGCCTCGAACCACCCGGAGCTTGAATATTTAAGGTTTTCAAGCCGGCCCTATATGTTCACCGCCTCGCCATCGCCGGCCAATGTTGCAGCCGCGTCAGCCGCGTTAGCGCGGCTCAAATCCGACCCGTCGATGCGCGCGAGCCTGTGGCAAAACGCAAAACGCATCCACGCCGCCTTCACGCAGCTCGGCTTTGATCTGTGCGCGCCGGAAAGCCCGGTTATCGCCGCCAGGCTTGAGGGCCGCGAGCAGGCGTTTATGGCGTGGAATTTCCTGATGGAAAATGGCGTTTACGTTAATCTCGCTATCCCGCCTGGCACGCCCAATGCAACGTCGATATTGCGCCTCAGCGTTTCTGCGGCGCATACCAGTGAGGATCTTGATGCCATCATCAACGCCTATACCGCTTTGTCTGAAATGTTGTCGGCGCAGGCTGCGTAGGGTTTCATCGATGTTGGGTCACATTTCCGTTAGGCATAAAATCTCCACAATTCGGGCCTTAGCTGGCCGTTCGAGGAGCCAAAATGGTGTTTACCCTGTTCAGTAGTGAAGGATTTGTGGCGTGATGAGTTTACTTCGAAATTTTTTGATCGCCGGCGCCGTCGTCGGCGCTTTTACAGTTGGCGCATCCGCTAAAAAAACCGAAGACCCGGAAAAGTTCCAGTTTGAACATGTCAGCTGCAATGGCGCGGACAACCAGATCCGTCTTGTTGTGACCGGTGTAAAGCGTAGCGCCGGACGCATTACCGCAGATCTTTACCCAAACCAGGAAGACGGTTTTTTAAAAAAACGCGGCCGCATTACCCAGGTAAAATTCGCCGCCAAAGCGCCGGTAACCAGCTTTTGCATCATCGCGCCGACGACTGGGGTCTTCGCCATCGCCGTTTACCATGACAAAAACGCCAATGATGGTTTTGACAAGGGCCCGCTTGGCCTGCCGGCGGAGCCCTGGGGGATTTCCAATAATCCGAAAGTCCGGTTCAGCCCACCGCCGGTCGAAAAGGCGCTGTTTGAAGTTAGCCATGGCGGCGCAGAGGTGGAAATTAAGCTGAAGTAGCGTTAGGCATTGCCGGCGTCGCCGCACCGGCGGCGCTGTTTAGCAGCCATGCGAGCCGTCCAAACAATGCCCAGCCAAACCATGCCCAGCCAAACAATCGAAATTCGCCCCGTCCAGAGCAAAGCGGACCGTAAGGTTTTCATCCGTCTCGCCAGCCGCCTGTATGCGGACGATCCCCATTATGTCGCGCCGCTCGAATTCGAGCTTAGCGCCCGGCTAGATCCCGCAAAGAATCCATCGCTGAAAGGCTCGCCGCATCAATTGTGGATCGCCTATCGGGACGGCGCGCCGGTCGGCCGGATCTCAGCCTTCGTCAACCAGGCGCATCTCGACCGGCACAAAGACGCCGCCGGGCATTTCGGCTTTATCGAAGGCGAGGACGATCCGGCCATCTTCGATGCGCTGCTTAAGGTCGCATCCGACTGGCTGCGTGAGCATGGGGTGCACAAAATCGCCGGCCCGTTTAACTTCTCAGTTAACGAAGAGGCCGGCTTGCTGGTCGACGGCTTTGACACGCCGCCCTATGTGATGATGCCGCACGGCCGGCCCTATTACGCCGGCCATCTTGAACGTGCCGGGTTCACCAAAGCGATGGACATGTATGCGCTTGAATATTACCCGGTGCGCGACTTCATTCCCGAACGCCGGATGCAGTTTCTCAACAAGGCGCTCGACAAGCCGAATATTACCATCCGCACGCTCAACACCAAAGACATGCTTGGCGATATCCGCATGATTGTCGACATCTTTGACGACGCCTGGTCCCACAATTGGGGATTTATTCCGTTCTCGGAAGACCATATTCGCCATATGGCCGACGAGTTGAAACCAATCATCGCCAAACACAATATCGTTTTGTGTTTTCTCGACGGGGAGGCCGTCGCGTTTGGGTTGGTGCTGCCCAATATCAACCATGCCATTCGCGGCTTTAACGGCAAACTATTGCCCTTCAACTGGGCGAGGTTACTTTGGCGACTTAAGGTCAAGGGTATAGAACAATCGCGCATGCCGTTGATGGGCGTACGGCGCAAGCTCCACAAAAGACCCCTGGGCGCGGCCTTCGCTTATAAAATTATCGCCATGGTCAATGAAGCCAATATGGACCACGGCGTCACCCATTCAGAACTCTCCTGGATTTTGGAAAACAATGAATCGATGCTCACCATGCTGACCGATATGGGCGGAAAGATTTATAAAACTTATCGGATCTACGAGCGGGCGGTTTAGAGTTTAGCGCAAAAACGGCTCGTCAAAACTTCGCAGCTTCCTTGAATGCAGCGTGCCGGCTTTTAGCTCGTCGCGCAGAAGCTCTATGGCGCGGATGCCAATTTCCAGGTGCTGGCTGACGCGCTCCTGGTAAAACGCATCCGCCATGCCCGGAAGCTTGATCTCGCCGTGAAGCGGCCGGTCGGAAACGCATAGCAGCGTTCCATAAGGCACCCTGTAGCGATAACCGTTGGCCGCGATGGTCGCCGATTCCATATCGATGGCGATCGCGCGCGCCTGGTTGAGGCGCACCGCATTGCGCTCAAAGCGCAATTCCCAATTGCGGTCGTCGGTCGTCACCACCGTGCCGGTGCGCAAATGTTCTTTCAGCTGGCGATGGGCGATGCCGCTCACTTCCGATACCGCTTGCGTTAACGCCAGCTGGACTTCCGCCAGCGTCGGCAATGGCACGGACGGCGGCAAGACGTCGTCGAGCACATTGTCCTCGCGCAAATAGGCGTGGGCCAGAACGTAATCGCCGAGGCGCTGGGTGCGACGCAGGCCGCCACAATGGCCGATCATCAGCCACACCTGCGGGCGCAACACCGCCAGATGATCGGTGATGGTTTTCGCATTTGAAGGGCCAACGCCAATATTGACAATGGTGATGCCGTGCCCTGTGGCTTGCGTCAGATGATAGGCCGGCATTTGCGGCATTTTGCCCGCATCGCCGCTCGCCGGCGCGTCCTTGCGCGATATCCGGCCATTCGGCTCGACCAGCGCATCAGCGCGGCCCGCCTCAACTTCTTTTTTGCCAAACGCGACAAATTCATCAACATAACGCTGATAGTTTGTAAACAGAATAAAATCCTGAAAATGCTCCGGGCTTGTCGCGGTATAGTGTTGGATGCGGTGCAGCGAATAATCCACGCGCTCCGCGCCAAACAGTGAAATCGGCAATGTGCCGCTGCGCTTTAAAACAAAGTGCCCATCGACGATATCGTCATTGGTGGCGACAAGGTTGGGCGTATGGAAGTGATACTGAAGCGCGTTGCGCTGGTCTTGCGACAATGCAACTGTGGCTTTTTCAAGCACAAAGGCAAGCGGGATCGCCGCAAAGGATCGCCCGACAAAAATCTTCGCCGCGTAGCGGCCCATAATCCGTTCCAGCTGGCCTTTTAGATAATCCGAAAATAACGCCGGCCGCGTGATGGTGGCGCCATAGACGCTGGTCGACGCAACCCGGCCGAGCGCCAATCTGGAGGTTTGCGAGGCGCTCTCCGCCGGCACTACCGCGCATAAATACGGATAGGTTGGCGCCTCGCCCGGCTCCGGCGCCAGTTTCCCGCCGACATAAAGCTCAAAGCGTTCTTTTAGTTGCTCATGGGCCGCATCATAAAGCTCAATGAGGCGCGCAACCGCTTCATCCGGCGTTTCACACGCAACGAGATCGCTGGCGGGAGCATCAACGGGCGGCGATAGGGTCATCTCTTTGGTCCTTGGGGGGCTTGGTCAAAAGGGCAAGTCCGCCTGCATACACCCTTTTGAGGGCGCTGCGCCAGCACCGTGGATATGCCGCTTAGCGTCCCGACCCCGGAACCATGGCGCGCAAATGCTCCAACATTTGACAGAGCCGGACAATCGCCCGTTTTGCCGGCGTGCGGCCGCTGATATTAACGCCGGTAATGGCGCGGCGGCTTTTCCACAGACCGTTGATCATCGGATGATCGCGGGCGGCGCAGGAATCCATCATCACGAAGTCCGGATCGCTTAACAGCGCTTTGGTGTTTTCAATTTCAAGCAGCACGCCCGGCGAATAACGCGCAAATTCCGGGTCGTAACAGGTTTTAAAAGAGCACCCGGAGCCAGCGCCCCAACCGATCAGCATCGCAATCGGACGGCCATCTAGGTCAAGCCGCATGAAGCGTAATTTGCCGGCTTCGAGCGCGCCTTTGACAGCGGTGCGAAACCAGTCCGCATCCGCATGGCGGGAATTTAACGAAGTGCGGCGCTGGCCTTTCCAGCCTTTGCCTTCTAGCGCCAGAAATTCTTCTGTCCATCGCGAACATTTTGAACTATCGGTTAGTATACGGATGGATAGATTGCCGCGCTCGCCGAGACGGTTGCGCAGCCTTTGCAGTTTTCCCGCTCTCTTTTTACATATAACGGTTTTGAGAGTGGGTGCCGCTTCGCTTCCTGCGATCAGTGCAGCGCGCGAAAATTCACCGGCATTGTAGTGATGGCGCTGATCGTCATCGGCGGCGTTGGCGGCGGCGCGCACCGCTGCGCCTGTCGTCGCCAAATGCGGCAGTCGCAACATCGCCTGACTGTGCGGGCCGTCGCATAACAGCTCAAAAAGCGCGGCCATCGCAGCCTTTTCATAGCCGCGCCGGATCAGCGGCGCTGCATAATAGCAATGGCGATGCATCCATGTCGCCCAATAGCGCAGCGGCAGCCTGGCATAGCCGCGCATCATCCGCATCGGCGCCAACCCGACAAGCTGTTCACGCCCGGCGCCGCGCCAGATGCAAGCGAGCTTAACATTTTCATCCGCAAAATGCTGCAACGCCGGCAACAACGCCCAGGGCTCAAAAAATGGATTTTCTTCCGCCACTTTATCACACAGGGCGCGCCACGGCGCTATGATCGATGCGGCGTCATTAGCGTTGATCAGCTCGCCATAAAGCTTGGCATGGTTAACCGGCCAGATCGCCCGGACGCTGAGCGAGGCTGCGAATTTGTGCCGGGTTGTGACATTTTCTGCATCATAGAATAACAACATAGGCCGGCGCCCCCATAATTCCCGGCCTCAATAGTGATTATTCGGGCCGCACCAGACATGTAATGCATGCGGCGCGCCGAAGGGGGGGAGCTGCTAAAGTTTGTCAATCTCAGCGTCGCTTAAGGTCCTGGCCTCCTCGGCCAGCATGATCGGGACGCCGTCGCGGATCGGATAGGCAAGGCCCGCTTTTTTGCTTAACAGCTCCGCTTGCGTGCAATCATAAGCCAGCACGCCGCCCGATTGCGGACATACCAGAATTTCTAACAATCGCGGGTCGATTTCATCCGATTTTTCAATATCCGCCATCACCCTTATTCCTCCCAAACCACTTTCATTGCAGCGGCCCAAACTCGCCCGGCTCATCAGCGGCGCCCGACATCTCCATCAGCGCCATCAGAATTTTCGCCCGGTCCGCAACCGTTATCGCCTCAAGCAGCGCCTGCTTTTCATTCGGCGCAAACGGGCAGCCCATCGCCAGCGACGCTACGAGAGACTCAATCGGCGCTTCCTCGACGGCATCCCAGTCAGTTTTCAGGCCTTCCGTATCAAGATAATCACTCATGATTTCAACGAATACTTCGCGCTCAATTTCCTCTCCGGAGGCATCCTTATGCGCATCAATATCAAACGCGTCCCAGTCGATACGCGCTGTCCTATAGGGCGCCTCGACGTCAATTTCTTCAATCAACCGAAACCGCCGCACGCCGGTCAGCGACACCAGATAGCGGCCATCCCCAGATTCGCGAAAAGACGTGATCCGTCCGGCGCAACCCACATGATAAAGCGCCGGCGTCATATCGTTTTTTTTCGGCAAGGCCCTCGGCTGGATCATGCCAATGGTCCGCGCGCCGCCAAGCACGTCGTCGATCATCTTCAGATAACGCGGCTCAAAAATATTGAGCGGCAACTGGCCCTCTGGAAGCAACAGCGCGCCGGAGAGTGGAAACAGCGCAATCGTTTGCGGCAGGGTGGCTTTTGACTTTGATATCGGTTGGCCGGTCATGGGACGGAACGAACCCTCCTGGCATTAAGAAAACAGGATCGAGGACAGCTGGCGGCGCGCCCGAATGGCGGCGGGGTGCGCAACGCCGAGCGCTTCAAACACCGTCAGCAGTTTTTTACGCGCGGCCTCATCGTTCCAGTCGCGGTCGCGCGCAATCACCGCCAGCAATTCATCAATCGCCGGCTCCATCGAGCCGGCGGACAGATAGGCGCCGGCAAGCTCAAAGCGGGCGTTCAAATCGTCGGGATTGGCTTCGGCTTTTTCCTTCAGCGCCGCAATATCAGCACCGCCGGGATTGTCTTCGGCCAGCGCAATCGAGGCTTTTATGCTCACAAATGCGGCATCTTTTTGAGCTTCCGGCGGCGCCAGTTCGAGCGTTTGTTTGGCTTGTTCCACATCGCCCAGCGCCAGATGGCAACGTGCGAGGCCGGCAATAGCGCGGGTATTTGCAGCGTCCGCTTGCGCAACTTGCCCGAACAGTTGCGCGGCGGCGGCGACATCGCCTTCCTCAAACGCCGCCTCTCCGGCATTCAGGTAATCCTCTGACGGATCACTTTGCTCAGCCCCATCGCCGCCAAGCGCGCCCAACCGGTCAATGAATGCCTTGATCTCGCTCTCCGGCAAGGCGCCCTGGAAACCGTCCACCGGCCGGCCTTGATAAAACGCATAGACCGTAGGAATTGATTGAATGCGCAGCTGGCTCGCCAGCATCTGGTTTTTATCGATATCGACCTTCACCAGGGCGATCTTGCCGCCGGTGGCTTTCACCGCTTTTTCAAGCGCCGGCGCCAGCTGCTTGCACGGCCCGCACCAGTCGGCCCAGAAATCGACCACGACCGGTTTGGCCATAGACGCCGCCACGACGTCTTGCTCAAAAGTCTCAATCGTGGCGTCTTTAACCACCGCTTCCGGCGCGGCGGCGCCAACGCCCAGTATTTCACTCATCTCGGCTCTCCGGAGCTTCGCACCCAATAAATGAGGCCGCGCCCCGCCAAAGGCAAGGCCGTCTGTGCACTCATCTGCGCTCTGGCTTATGCCTCCGCCGCTAAAGGCGCGCAAAGCTCGATTAATCGGGGCTCAAAGCCGCAATGGCGGATGAATTTGAGCAGATCTTCGGGTTTGAGCCCGGTCGTGGCGGTATTTTCTAGCGGGTGAAACCACACCCGCTCGAACTGTAAGAGGGCCCGGTCGAGCACCACTTCGCGGAGCGCCCGCGCGGTCTCGTTGACCAGCGCGAACGGCGTCACCGCGCCGGGGATAACGCCGAGCGTGTCACTCATCAGCTCTGGCTTGCCAAAAGACAGCCGGCCTTTTGAGCCAAGCGCCTTGCCAAGACCAACCAGATCAACCGCCGTGTCGCACCACGCCACCGCCAGATAGAGCGCGCCTTTCTTGTCTTTCAAAAACAGGTTCTTGGAATGCCCGCCCGGCATGCCAACCTTCAGATCGCGCCCCTCATCAACAGTGAAAACCGGACGGTGCTCAACCGTCTGATAGTCGATGGCGAGCGCTTCAAATAGCGAAAACAGGTCGGCTCTGGTTGATGGCTCAGCTATGACGGCGGACATGGCGCGGCTCTCCGGTGGTTTCCAGGAGTGTGCCCGATCCGGGCTTGCGAGAAAACACCAAGCTGTTGATTGGTGGGAGAGCAACGCAAATGACGTTAGACAGGGTTTCCAGCCCGGTTTTTGTCAGGATATGCTTTGCCCCGGCGCGACGCGCGGCTCCAAGTTCCGTCGCCAACACCAGAGCACCCGGGCAGGGAATAGCGCTTGATTTTGCAAGCCCATTGCGCCATATCACGCCCCCTCCGCGGCAGGCCGCCGCAAAACGGAGCGCGGGCGTAGCTCAGGGGTAGAGCGAAACCTTGCCAAGGTTTAGGTCGTGAGTTCGAATCTCATCGCCCGCTCCAAATTTCCAA
>JAJFGE010000090.1 GCA_021776295.1 Hyphococcus sp. | reverse complement strand
ACGCGGTAGGTCATGGCGGACTTTACCGGGTCCTGGAATTTTTCGCGATTGCGCACCACCGCGAACAGCAAATCTTCCTCGTCGAGCAGCCCAGAGACAGTTCCGCCTTCATCTAGCACGGGCAATTGTGAGATGTCATAGAGTTTCATCTTGCCATAGGCCTGCATCAGTGTGTCGTCTGGTTTGACAGTGACGGTGGCGCGTTCGGAATGGCGCCGTGAGATGAGATCGGTGAGGTCGCCCTTTGGCGGGCGCTTTAAAAAGCCCTGATCATACATCCAATAGTCGTTGAACATTTTTGACAGATACTTGTCGCCGCGGTCGCAGATAAACGCGACCACGCGCTTGCTCTCTTTCTGCTCGCGGCAATATTTGAGCGCCGCGGCGAGAATCGTGCCCGATGACGAGCCGCCAAGGATGCCTTCTTTCTTGAGGAGGTCGCGCGCCGCCTCGAAGCTTTCCTTATCGGAAATCGCATAGGCTTTTTTGGTGTGGGTAAGATCGGCAATATCGGGAATGAAATCCTCGCCAATGCCTTCGACCAGCCATGAGCCAATCTCGTTGGGGATCGCGCCGGTATTGACATAGTCGGTGAGAATAGACCCGACAGGGTCGGCGAGAATGATGTCGGTCTTGGGCGAGTGCTCTTTATAAAACTGCGACAGGCCGGTGATGGTGCCAGCAGAACCAACGCCGCAGACGATGGCGTCGACATCGTTGTCCATTTGCCCCAGAATTTCCGGGCCCGTCGTATCCACATGGGCCTTCGGATTGGCGGCGTTGCCAAACTGGTTGATGTAAAAGGCGCCGGTCTCTTCAGCGATGCGCTCGGCCATGTCCTGATAATATTCCGGATGGCCCTTGCCGACATCGGAACGGGTCAGGCGCACATCGGCGCCGAGCGCTTTGAGGTGAAAGATTTTCTCCTGCGCCATCTTGTCGGGTACGACGATGATGGTTTTGTAGCCCTTTTGCGATGCAACCAGCGCGAGGGCGAGGCCGGTATTGCCCGCCGTCGCCTCGATAATCGTGCCGCCAGGTTTCAACTTGCCGTCGCGCTCGGCCGCCTCGATCATCGCAACGCCGATCCGGTCCTTAATAGAGCCGCCGGGATTGTTAGCTTCAAGCTTTAAGAAAAGCGCGCACGGACCGGTGTCGATATGCGAGACCTTGACCATTGGCGTTTTGCCAATGCCTTCCAGAACATTATCGTAAACCGGGCCGAACGGAGTGTCTTTCATGGAGAAATCCTCATTGAACGCTTAGCCGGACTTAACCCAAAGCCGCATGGCAGGGCAAGTTTGGGCCAACACTTCTGTCATTGCCGGACTTGTTCCGGCAATGACAAACTTTTTTTCGTCTTCACTCGCTTCAAATCACGGACGAAAAACCGCGCCGGGTGGAGCGCTTCGGCGACGCCGGCCTCTACCGGGGCTGGCGCGCCGGCGATCTCGGCGGCGATCATCGCGGCGGCCAGGGGTGCGGAGACTAATCCGCGCGAGCCGAGGCCGGTGAGGATGTAGAGCCCGTCCTGGGATTGGCCGTCGGGGTAGGCGTGGGTGAGGCCGTGGCGCAGGCCGTCATAGGCGTCGGCGTAGAACGCCCAATCGGGAACCGCGCCGGCGATAGGCGAGCGGTCCGGCGTGGTGCAGCGAATGCTGGCGCGCGGGCGGGCGCCTCCTGGCGTTAATGCGGCGCCAAGCTCGGGGAATTTTGCGCGCACCGCGTCAATATTGGTCTGCGTCGCCTCTTGCGAGAATGCCGGTGAGCGGCCGATCTCAATTGGCGCATAGGTTGCGCCGATTACCAGCCCGCCTTGCGGCGCCGGGGCGATATAGGGCCCGAACGCAGTCGCGTTCTCGGGTGCTGGCGCCTCGGGCGCTAGCGCCTCCGGGAACCAGTCGATCTGTCCGAGCGCGCCGGCGAGCGGCAACGCGCTGACTTGCGTGAAAGACAGCGCATCGAGCCCGTTGGCGATGATCACCACGTCGAAGAGATCGTGATTGCCATCGGCGTCTTCGGTGCGCCATTGGCCGTCCTGCCTGTCCAGGCGGATAATTTTCGTTTGGCGTAGGCGTGTCTCGCCAAGCAGGGCGCGGACAAACCCTGTCGGGTCAACGACGCCGGCCTGGGGGAAGTGCAAATCCTCGCCCGCCGCTTCAATCCAGCCCTCGGGCAGGGCGGCCATCGCCAGGCGTTTGGCATGACGGGCTTTATCGTGACCGTAAGCCGCGCAAAGGCGTACGCCACACGCATTAAACACTGGCGCGGGCGCATCGTGTTGTAATTTGTTCAGTAGACGTATGGTATGAAGATAGGCGTGGGCAAAATAGTGCGCTGTCGGGGTTGTATCCACATCAAGGCGCGGCATGATCAGCCCGGCGGGGTTGCCCGATGCGCCGCTGGCGGGCGCTTGCGTCTCATAAACAACAGGCGCCAACCCAAGAGCGTTGAGCGCATAGGCAAGGCTCGCCCCGGCGATGCCGGCGCCGATGATGGCGATGCGCGCGGTGGTGTTTAACGGCGACACCGGTCTGGTGTTGAACCAGGCGGGACGAATAGTTTTGTTGTCGGAAGGTTGCTTCAGCCTGCCGGCGAGCATTTCGCGCTTGCGGCCAAAGCCGGGGCGCTTTTCCGGCGCAAAGCCCGCCGCCGTCAGCGCCCGGCGCACGGCGCCGGCGACGGTAAATGTCCCGAACGTCGCAGCGGACGCCGACAGCCGCGCAGCTTCGGTAAAAATTTCCGGCGACCACATCGCAGGATTGCGGTCCGGCGCAAAGCCGTCAAAAAACCACGCATCGATTTGAGCCTCAGCGCGAGCCAGCCCTTCCAGCGCGTCGCCGAAATAAAGTGTGAGCGTGATGCCGTCGTCAAAGGCCAGCTGATGAAAGCCGCGATGCGGCGGCGGATAGGCGGCGATGAGTTGTTGCGACAGATCGGCGAGCGTTGGCCAGGCGCGGTTGGCTTTGCGTAGATCTTCCCGCTCAAGAGGAAAGGCTTCCACCGACAGAAAATGCAGCCGCGCGGCGGCCGGTTTTTTTGTCCGCCGCCATAAGTCCCAGGCCACTAGGAAATTCAGTCCCGTACCAAAGCCCAATTCGCCAATCGCGAAACGTTGCGCGTTTTCAAACCGTAGTTGCAAATCGTTGGCGGCAAGAAAGACATGGGTCGTCTCCGCAAGCCCGTCTTCGGAAAAATAGATGTCGTCAAACACAACCGAGCGCGGCGCGGGGCGGTCAGTGTCAGCGGCGCCCCAATCCAGCTTAGCTCTGGCCAGTTTTGCTTTATCTATGCGCGTGTCATCGGTCACAGGGCGAGGTTATAGCGTAAGCAGGCTACTTTGTCTGAGTGTCTGCGCCAAAACTAACTGAGTCATTTTAACCAGTTAGCGCGGTGAATTACTTTCTATGTGTCATTGCCGGACTTGTTCCGGTGATGACAATGCTGATAATGCGCACTTATAGTTGAGTGAGGCGGTTAGGCTTCAATTGAAGCAGGCGGCAGGACGAAGGTTTTTTTGCTCACGATTGCAGCGCGTTCAACGCCGCCATGGAGGCGTAGCCATCCGCGGGCAGGCCGGCGCTTTTCTGCCACGCCCGGAGCGCGCGCCTTGTGCCGGCGCCGATGATCCCGTCCACGGGCCCCGGATTATAGCCGCGGTCAATCAGCGCCTGCTGCAATGCTTTGCGCTGGTCGAGGGCGAGGGGTTTGTTCTCGCGCGGCCACAATGCGGCTATGGCGCCAGTGCGCCCGGCGACTTCCTCGCTCAACAGCCCGACCGCCAGCGCATAGGCGGTGGAGCGGTTATACTTTAAGATCGCCCCGAAATTGTCGAACACTAAAAACGCCGGACCGTGCGCGCCAGCGGGAAGAATAAGACGGCTGCGCATATTCGGATCGAAGCGTTGCAATAATGATGCGCCGGTTGGCTGGGTAAGGCCCATCGCCGCCCATTCGACCAGCGGCTTGCGGATTGAAGCGTCGGCCAGCGCATAGTCAAACCCGACGGGCAGATACGCCTCCGCGCCCCACGCCTCATTTTGCCGATAGCCTGAAACGCTGAGGTAGTTTGCGGTTGAAGCGAAGACGTCGCCTAGATTGTTCCAGATATCACGCTTGCCATCCACATCATGGTCAACCGCATAGGAAAGGTAGGTCGTCGGAATAAACTGAGTGTGCCCCATAGCGCCCGCCCACGAGCCTTTCAACTCATCACGGTCGGCATAACCGTTCTGGATGATTTTCAAGGCGCCGATGAGTTGCGCGCGGCCATAGCCGGTGCGTCGGCCTTCAAACGCCAATGTCGCCAGCGCCTGGATTGCATCGTAGTTGCCTAAAATTGCTCCGTATGAGGATTCAAGGCCCCAGATCGCAACGATAATTTCTGCGTCAACGCCGTAGGCTTGTTCGATCACCGAGAGGAGCGAGCCCTGTTCGGCCATTTTGGCGCGGCCGCTGGTGATGCGCGCCCCAGAGACGGCGCTGTCAAGATAACTCCAGATCGCGCGCGAGAACTCCGGCTGATTGTCATTGAGCTCATAGACCCGCTGATTGACGCTTACGCCCTCAAACGCTGCGTCAAACACTTCGGCGCTGATGCCAGCGGCGGTCGCCTCAGCGCGGAAGCCTTCGAGCCATGCGGTGAAGTTGGGGTTCTGCGCCTTGGAAGGCGCAATGCTGGCCGCCCACAGAGCGAAAATCGCGAACAAAACTCTCATCACCATCCCCAATAAAACTCACCGACTCATAGCGTGATGTCGCCGCGCTTCACAAGCATTTCCGCCACTTTGCCCCAGCAGAACGGCAAGACTATGGCGAGAATTTGCTAGCGCGGGGCGCTTTTAGGGTGGTATCGTCGCCCGGTTACAATGGTTTCAGCGTGCGGGCGAGGCCAAGAACGGGGAGAAGACATCATGCCTAATCGTAAATTAGCGGCAGCATTAGGCGCCGCCTCAATCGCCGGGGCGATGGTCGGCGCGCCGGCGCTTGCGCAAGAAACAACGAAAGAGGTGATAAAGGATTTGGCGCGCCGGGCGATTGGACAGCCGCAATTGCCTCAGGTTGATAGAACCATAGGCCGGGCGAGTTATGATAGCGGCGCCACCCATTGGATCTCGCCGATGCTGCGCAATGCGCCGGGTACTATTAGCGGCGAGGTCTATACTATTAATGGCAAACGCCTGACGCGGACTTTTGAGTTTTCCGTGATCAATCCCAGCACTGAAAACAGCGTCGCCGCTTATGTCGGTTGTTATGATGCGAGCGGGGCGCCGCTCAGCCGCTATAGCTATAGTTTAAATGTGCCGCCCATGGGCGCGGTAAACTGGAGTTCGAACCTCGTATCGCCGCCGGTAAGCTCCGATGGCGCGACCGAAGAAGTTGACGATGTCTGGTGTGTGGTTGGCGGCGACGCTCCGACGGTGGTGTTCGGATCGACGGCGCGCAAGTACGGGGGAGAGGTCAACAGGTCTCACTTTTCCCTCGAACGGGCGGCCCCGGCGGCGCGCTGATCGTCGCAGCCTCAAATCTTGTCCGAATGAATGCGCCGGGCGGGTTTATCGCCCGGCGTTAGCGCATTATGGTGCGCGCAACGAGATTGATGTTTGACCCCATATATCTGGAGCCGGTCCCCATGAAAGTATTATTGATTGCAAGCCTTGCGGTGATGATCGTCGCATGCGGCGGAGAAACCACATCGACGCCGACGCCTGTTGACGAAAGCGTTGCGGCGTCTGTCGATGAAGCCACTGCTGTGCCTGATGAACACAATCCAGCAATCCCGGCCGCAAGCGCGGAAGCGCTCGGCGTCATGCGCGATCAATTTGCGATTGTTGAGATGGCGCCGGATATGTCTTTTCTGAGTGCGGAAGAACGCGCCGTCATCAACAAGCTCAACCAGGTCGGCGTGTTGATGTCAGAGATTTACCTGCGCCAGCGCAGTGAGATGAATCCCGCTTGGCGCGAAGAGATTGCGTCGGGCGATATCGCGAACAAGGAATTGGCGCTTGACCTGTTCGATCTGCATTTCGGTCCGTGGGATACGCTCGACCACAACAAGCCGTTTTATGGCGATACGGCGATGCCGGAAGGCGCGGCGTTTTATCCGGCGGATATGACGCGCGAGGAATTTGAGGGCTGGGTCGAAGCGCACCCTGAAGACAAAGACGCATTTACCAGCGGCTACACGGTAATCCGCCGTGATGGCGACGGGCTGGTGGCGATTGCCTATTCAGAACATTACCGCGAATGGCTGGAACCGGCCGCGGTGCTGATGCGCGAGGCGGCGGAGATGACCAGCAACGCCAGCCTCAAGCAGTTTTTGTCGCTGCGCTCAGATGCGTTTTTGAACGATGACTATTATGCATCGGAAATGGCGTGGATGGATCTCGAAGGCCCGATTGAGGCGGCTATCGGCCCTTATGAAGTCTATACGGATAATCTGTTCGGCTACAAAACCGCGTTTGAAGCTTTCATCACCGTCAAAAACCCGCAAGAAAGCGCGGCGCTTTCCAAATACAAGCACTTCCTGCGCGATATGGAAGCCAATCTCCCGGTTGAGGAGCGCTACAAGAATTTCAAGCGCGGCTTTGAATCGCCAATTGCAGCGGCCTATCAGGTGCATGGCGGTGGCGATAATGTTCCGGGCGTGCAAACCATTGCTTTCAACCTACCCAATGACGAACGCGTGCGCGAGGCCAAAGGCGCCAAGAAGGTGATCTTGAATAATGTCCTCGGCGCCAAATTCGACCGCATCCTCAACCCCATGGCCGAGGCCGTGCTGGTCGATGAACAGGCCGGGCTGTTGGTTAAAAAATACATGGCCGGGGAGACCCTGTTCCATGAACTCGCCCACAGCCTCGGGCCGGGCTCAATCATTAAGGATGGCGCCGAGACCAGCGTCAGCGCGGAACTGAAAGAGCTTTATACGCAAACCGAAGAAGGCAAAGCCGACGTTATGGGCGCCTATAATATCCTTTATATGATGCAGCGCGGCGAGATGCCAGCGGCGGAGAAGGACAGCTTCCTGGCGACTTATTTTGTCGGTCTGTTTCGCGCCATGCGCTTTGGCATTAACGAAGCCCATGGCCGCGGCGCGGCTTTTCAGTATAGCTACTTTAAGGAAGCCGGGGCTTTTGCATGGGATAGCGACGCGGAAAAATTCCGTATCAACTTCACCGTGCTGGAGCAGGCGATTTCCGACCTTACCCGCGATATCATTATCGTTCAGGGCGACGGCGACTATGACAAGGCGAAAGCTTTTCTCGACACTTACGCCAAGCTAGACGCCAATGCCGAACACATCATCGCGTCGCTGACCTATCTGCCGGTGGATATTCAGCCGGTTTACGCGGACGCGCTTTGAGGACACGGGCCGGTCTGATTATTGTTAGCCGGCCACGACCATTTGATAGCCTTGTAGTGCTGCGGGTTTGCCTACCTCCCGCGCCTGAAATCTATGGAGAGTTGAAATGCCGCTTTACAGAAACGCCCTGCCGCAATTGGGCGAAGATTTGTTCATTACCGATGGCGGGCTTGAGACCGTGATGATCTTCCACGAAGGGATCGAGCTGCCGCATTTTGCGGCGATCGATATGATGAGGACGCAAGAGGGGCGCGAGAAGCTCCGCGACTATTTTCGGCAATATGCCGATATCGCCGCTCGGCATGATTGCGGCTTGATCGTTGAATGTCCGACATGGCGCGCAAGCCCGGATTGGGGCGCAAAGCTCGGCTACGACAAAACGGAACTTGAAGCACTGAACAAAGCGGCCGTTGCGTTGATGGCTGATCTGCGCGTGGCCGCCTCAATGCAAAAACCATTTGTCATTTCCGCGAGCATCGGCCCGCGCGGCGACGGCTATGATCCGGGTGAGGTCATGAGCCCGCAGGAGGCCGAAGCCTATCATTCATTTCAGACTGATATTTTCGCGGCGACTGAAGCGGACATGGTCACCGCGATGACGATCACCAATACGCCCGAAGCGATTGGCGTAGCGCGCGCGGCGTCGGCGGCGAAAATACCGGCGGCGATTTCTTTTACGGTGGAAACAGACGGGCGGCTGCCGACGGGCCAGCCTCTCGGCGAGGCGATCATGGAAACGGATTTAGAAAGCGGCGCGTCGCCGGCCTATTACATGATCAACTGCGCCCACCCGACGCATTTTGCCCATGTCCTTGAAGAGGGCGGGCCGTGGATTGAACGGCTGAAGGGCCTGCGCGTGAACGCATCAAAATGCAGCCACGCCGAACTCGATGAAGCCGAAGCGCTGGATGATGGCGATCCACATAAACTCGGGTTGGAAAATGCAGCGCTGCGGCGCCTTGTTCCCGGCCTTACAGTGCTCGGCGGATGCTGCGGCACCGATCACCGGCACATTGAAGAGATCGCCAAGGCGGCGGCGTAGAAGCATCTTCATCCCGGATGCGATGCACTGGTGTCCGGTTTAGCATGGAGTGAAGGCCATGGTGATCTGGTTTGGGTTTTGGGGCGTCGTGGTTGGCGGTTCTTTTAGGCTTCCAAGATCACGGCGTTGCATGATATTGAGGCGCACAA
>JAJFGE010000089.1 GCA_021776295.1 Hyphococcus sp. | reverse complement strand
ATGAATTTGATATCGAACATGGCCGCTGATGTAGCGGGGTCAGGCGCCATGGTCCAGCGTGAACAACTGGCTTACTCCCTCCCCCGTTTACGGGGGAGGTGTCAGCGAAGCTGACGGAGGGGGCCCCCTTCGACCCGCGCCAACGGCGCGGGCCACTTACCCCCTAAACGGGGGTAAAAAGCCACCCAAAGCCAACGCATCGTCTTCTTCCGGCTTCTTGCGCTCGGCAAAGAGCACCGAGATGACCGATATCTCGTAAAGCGCGATGATCGAGCCGCCTAAGACCAGCTGGCTAATCGGGTCGGGCGGGGTGAGGAAGGCGGCGATGACGAAGATGCCGACAATGGCGTATTTGCGGTTGTTGCGCAGGAACTGCGCATCAATCAGCCCGGCCCGGGCCAGCAGCGTCAGGAACACCGGCAGCTGAAACGCGAACCCGAACGCCATCAGCAAGGTCGTCGTCAGGGTCAGATAATCGCCAACCCGGGTCAGCAGCTCGATCGAGACGCCCGAGCCCTCGCCCGCATCCTGCTCCATGCCGACCGCAAAGCGCATCACGAACGGCATCAGCACATAATAAACCAGCGCCGCGCCGGCCATGAACAACACCGGCATGGCGGCGAGGAACGGCAGCGCGGTGTTGCGTTCGCGCTTATACAGTCCGGGGGCGATAAAATGGTAGAGCTGATAGGCGACCATGGGGAACGCCAGCGCAATCCCGCCGAGCGCGGCGAGGCGCACCCGGGTGAAGAAAAACTCCAGCGGCGCGAAATACAGCGTCGGCTCAACGCCCGCCGCCTCCACCGCGACGCGAAACGGGATCACCAAAAACTCATAGAGCGGCACGGAAAAAGCAAAACATATGGCAAAGCCGACGGCGATGGCGGCGGCGGAGATAATCAATCGCCGGCGCAGCTCGGTAAGGTGGTCAAGCAATGGCGCGGCCGAAGCGTCGATCTCATCATTGCCTTCCTGATCACCTGATGGCGGCGGCGCGTCCGGTTCGGTCGTGTCGCTCATGGCCCCGCCGGTGGTTTGGCCGGCTCATCCGCCAGCGGCGCGTCGCTCTCAGACTCGCTCTCGGGCCCGGCTTCAGTCTTGTCGATGGCCTCTTTCATGGCGCCCGTCTGTTTGCCAAGCCCCTCTTTGCCAAACTCGTCTTTAAGCGGCGCCAGACTTTCGTCGAGTTCTTGTTTGGTCTTGGTAAAGACATTGTCTTTCTTCAGCACTTCAATTTCCTGGCACAGCTCATCCATTTCGGTCTCGCGCGCCATCTGATCAAAAGCGGAAGTAAACTCCCCGGCCATCCGTCGCGCCTTGGCGACGAACTGCCCGGCCGAGCGCATCAGCTTCGGCAAGTCCTTCGGGCCGACGACGATCAGCGCGATGACCGCGATCAACATCAACTCCATAAAGCCGAATTGGGGGACAAGGTTCATGTTAGCGACGTCTCAAATTGTCTGTGCAGTCGCCCGCCTTTATTTGAAACCAATCCAAACCACCGCTCATTCCCGCGCAAGCGGGAATCCAGAAAGGACGCGCTGCTGGATTCCCGCTTGCGCGGGAATGAGCGGATGAGAGAATAAATTTTTAACTGCATCACTGACAGAAAATTATTCAGCGCCCGAGCCGGTTTTCTCGTCTTCTTTCGCCGGCGTTACATCCATCGCTTGGTCGCTGCGCTCTTCGAGGGATTTTTCGTCCTCTTCCTGAAGGCCCTTGCGGAAGGATTTGATGCCCTTGGCGAAGTCGCCCATCAGCGACGAAATCTTGCCGCCGCCGCCAAATAACAGCACCGCCAAGACCAATACGATAACAATCTGCCAGGGTCCGATCGCGCCCATGAGTTAGCCTCTAAAATAACGTGTCTTCAATCTAATGCGCCGTAGCGCGAGAATCAAACCGCGAGGTTAAAAACCTTTAAGCATCAACCGTTTCGCCATCCTCATCGGACAGGAAATCCTGGGCGAATTCAGCATCCTCGCCGTCTTCGTCACCTTCCTCACCGTCAGCGTCAGACGGCGCCGGTACTGAAAAGCCGGGCGGCAGGCGCGCATCGAGAAGCCCTGCGGCTTTCAAATCCGCCAGACCTGGCAGGTCCTGAATACTCTCCAGGCTGAAATGCTCAAGGAAAGCCTCGGTCGTTCCGTAAAGCGTCGGCCGGCCCGGAACGTCCCGGCGCTTGCCGCGCAGCCGCGCCCAGCCGATGTCCAACAGCTGGTCGAGCGAGCCCTTGGAGACGGCCACGCCGCGCACATCTTCAATGTCAGCCCGGGTGCAGGGCTGGTGATAGGCGATGATCGCCAACGTCTCCAGCGCCGCACGCGACAGCCGCCGCGGCGTGACTTTTTCTTTTTCCAGCACATGGGCGACATCGCCGGCGGTCACGAACCGCCATTTTTTGTCGATTTTCTGTAAATGGACGCCGCGGGCCTCATAGTCCTCGATGATGCGCGCAATGATCGCGGCAATGTCGGCGCCAACCGGCAGCCGTTCGGCGATGCTCTCTTCATCAAGCGGCTCTGCGGCGGCAAATAAAAGCGCCTCGGCCATGCGCACATGCTCAGCCAGTTCTTCAGCGCTCCATAGCGGGCTCGCCGGCGCGTCATCGCTTTTGTCTTCTTTGTCGTCACTCACGTCACTACTCACCGCTTGCGCCTCTTCCGTCTCATTGATCAACTCTTCCGCCAGCGCTGCTTGCGCCTGTCTTGCATCAAGGCCGTGGAAATCCCGGCCGCTATCGGCATCCATGTCGCTCATGGCTCGTCCTTTTCGTCAGCATCATGACGATTTTTAATATAGATCGGTTCAAACGCCGCCAGCTGGCGCATGTCGATGCGGCCGTTCTTGGCAAATTCGAGCGCCGCATTAAAGGCGCTGGCGACAATCGAGGTGGTTGGCGCATCGACGTCTTTAGCCTCGATCAGGCTCGCAAGCGCGGTCCATTCGGGGATGGAGCCGAGGATGCGCGCAAGGCGCAACCGCGCCAGTTCGATCGAATAAACCTTCGGCGGATCGATATGATAGTCGCGATCCACGGCAGCGATACGCTGCCCGGCATAGGCGCGCAACAGCTCATAAAGGTCGGCCTGCCAGTCAGGCGTGCGGATCACGCGTACGCCCTCGGGCAGTCCGCGCGGAAAGAAATCAATGCCGATTTGCGGGCGCGCCTGCAACGCTTCGACCGCCTTGCGCATCGCCTCAAGCCGCTGCAATTGAAACGCCAGCCGCGCCGCCATCTCATCGGCGGTAGGCTCATCGCCATCCTCATCGCCGACCGGCAATAACAGTTTGGATTTCAAATAAGCAAGCCACGCCGCCATCACCAGATAGTCTGCGGCAAGCTCGAGGCTGCGCTTTTTCACTTCCTCGACAAAAGCTAGATACTGGTCGACCAGCGCCACCATGGAGATTTTACGGATATCGACTTTTTGCGAGCGCGCGAGGTCGAGCAGGACATCAAGCGGGCCTTCATAGCCGTCAATATTGACGATCAACGCATCGAGATCAGCGTCTTCGATATTCGCCCGCATTGGTGCATCAAACGGCTCATCGTCAGGGCCGTCGTCAGCCGCCGCACTCATAGCCGCTACGTTGATATTTCCACCATCCATCATGTCATTATTCTACTTGCGATTCTGGCCCTCGCCTATCGGCATTCGCCGCCTGTTGAAAACTCATACTAACACGGGCGCCAGCAACGCCTGCAACCGGCTATAGGCCTCGCTGGTCTCGCCTCTTTCCACCGCTTGCAGCTCGTCCAGCGCAGCGGCGGCGCGCGCGGTGGATTTGCCGGATAGCGCGCCCGCGCCTTTGGTGACTTCGCGTTTTTCCGCCATCGTGAAATTGCAGCACAGAGCAACATCGCCGCCGGCAGCAAGGCTGTCGCGCATCCGCGCCTCGAGCGAGCCGCCAAGCGCCTTCATTTTCAGATCATCGCTAAACAGCAATCCGTCAAAGCCGATCTCGCCGCGGATTACCTCCTCGATGATCCTCGGCGATAGCGTTGCACAGCGCTCGCTGTCATAGGCCTCATAGAGAACATGCGCCGTCATCCCCATTCGAACATCTCGCAGGGCGCGGAAGGGTGCAAAATCAACGTCTTGCAAATCCTCGCGGCGGGCGCTGACGCGCGGCAGCTGGTGGTGGGAATCGCACAACGCCCGGCCATGCCCCGGCAGATGTTTAATCACCGGGAGCGCGCCGCCAGCCAGCAATCCCTCGCACGCCGCCTTGGCCAGGCTGGCGATAATATCGCCATGTTTGGCGTAGGCGCGATCGCCAATCACCGTCGGGTCGGCATCGGCTTGCGGCACATCGAGCATCGGGATGCAGTTGACGGTGACGCCGCAATCGGAGACCAGCCGGCCCAGCAAATATCCGTTGAGACGCGAGGCCTCGCTCGCCAGTGTCGGGTCGAGCCGCCACAGATCGCCGAACACCGCCGGCGCCGGATGGGCCGGAAAAGTCGGCGGTTTCATCCGCACAACCCGTCCGCCTTCTTGGTCAATCAAGATCGGCGCATCCGCGCGGCCGACGCATGCGCGCAGCTCATCGCAATGGGCGCGCAATTCATCCGCAGACGCACAATGGCGCGCAAAGACGATAAAGCCCCAGGGATCGACGTCTTTAAAAAACGCCTTTTCCTCCGCGCTGGCCCGCGGGCCTTCGCAGTCAAAGATTGCGGCTAGCGGCATGGTTACCCTCTTAAAACTATCGATTGCATTGCCCTGCCCATTCCAAGTTTACAGTAGGGCCAAAAAGCCCCCTTCGTCAGCTTCGCTGACACTTCCCCCGTAAACGGGGGAAGAACATCTAACTCTTAGAATTCCTCCCCCGTTTACGGGGGAGGTGTCCCAAAGGGACGGAGGGGGCAGCAACAGTAATGACCACGAAAACCGCTCTTGAAAAACAGCTAGATCGACTTAATCAGGCAATCCTGTCCGCGTTCTTTCAGCCCGGCGCAATATTGCTTTGCTTCGTCTGACGATGAGAACGGGCCGACCCGCAAGCGATGATAGACGCCCCGGGCGCCAAGATCGGCGGTTTCCACGTCAATCGACTTGTCAACGACGAAATCGCCAAGCCGCGATTGCATGCGCGCCCACTGGCCGCGCGCTTCATCATCGCTGCGGAAGGCGCCGACCTGGACCACATAGCTGCCCGACAGCGCGCCGCGTGTGGGTGTGGTTGGCTCAGCGGCGGCCGCGACGACCTCAATCGGCGCAGCGGCGGCGACCGGATCGGGGACTTCCAGCCCCGGGTCGGTATCAAATGCGCCGGCGTCTTCTTCGGCAAGGCTGGCGATACGGTCTTCCACCGCCTGGCTGGTTTCCGCTGTGTGTGCGCCCGCATCGGCGGCAAGCGCTGCAATCGGGTCCTCGCCGCCGCGCTCAACCGGCTCTTCCGGGCCTTCGGCGAGCACGGTGGCCGGATCGGCGTTGTCGCCGTCAAAGACATCGTAGACTTCGCGATCAGCGGCGGGCTCGCCATTATCGGCGGTCTCAATTTTGATCGGTTCGGGCTCGGCCGCGACATAGGGCGTCTCACCGGCGCCGTCTTCGCCGCGCTTGATGCCCTGATGATAGGCAATCCAGGTAATGGCGAGAAACGCGCCGAACATCACCAGTCCGATCAACAGCACCGAGAAGCCGGAAAGCCCGCCATCATCGCCGTCATCGAATTCGTCATATTCGCTGTAGTCGTCTTCGTAAGTTTCGTCTGCGTTTGTCATCCGTCAAGCCGCTCCTTGTCAGCGCCCCACTTTTATCCCGCCATGGTATTGTTGCAACGGCCCTATTTTTTGGGGACGCCTTCGCGCCCATACCATCTCTAGCCCGTCACGCCAATCGGGGCGCCGAATCGTTTGTCGCCGGTATTTTAGCACTGGACGGCGTGGTTCGGTAATCTCACTCCGGCAATTCAACCCCGAAAAGACGGCGATATTCGCGCATCGCATAGCGGTCGGTCATGCCGGCGATATAATCACAAACGATGCGGGCAAGCCGCCGCTCATCGTCACCTGAAGCGGCGTCTTCATATCGCGCCCGCCATTCCGGCGGCAAGGTCTCCGGCTCTGAAAAGAACAATTCGAACAAAGATTTAACAATTCTCTTGGCCTGGCTACGAGCGCCGACGACTTTGAAATGACGGTACATATTCTCATGCAGAAAATCGCGCAGGCCGGTCAAATCCTTGTCCATTTCCGCAGAAAATGCGCAAATTGCGGTCTTTGCACGGCGTATTTCATCGGCGTCCTGTGGAGAAATACTTGCCAGCCGCGCTCGTGTTTCGTCGAGGACATTTTCAACCATCGCACCAATCAGGTCCGAGACCGCCTCGGCGATTAAGATATCGGCCGGCGCATCTTCATAGCGGTGTTCAGCACGGCGCAACGCCGCGCCAACCAGCGGCAATTCGCGAGCCTCGTCAAATCCGAACAGTCCGGCGCGCAAGCCATCATCCACATCGTGATTGTTATAGGCGATGTCATCGGCGATGGCGGCGACTTGCGCTTCCAGCGATGGAAACGTGTCGAGCCAGAGATCGTGGCTTTGCGCATATTCGGCAATCGCCGCTGGCAGCGGTTCATGCTTCGCCGCAAGATCGCCGATCAGCGGCCCGTTATGTTTGACCACGCCCTCAAGGGTTTCCCAGGTGAGATTAAGGCCGTCAAACTTTGCATGGCGGTGTTCAAGCTTGGTCAGCAGACGCAACGTCTGTGCATTGTGATCAAAGCCGTCAAACGGCGCCATGCACTCGTGCAAAACATCCTCGCCGGCATGGCCAAAGGGTGGATGGCCGAGATCATGGGCCAGCGCCAGGCATTCGGCGAGGTCCTCGTCGAGCTTTAACGACCGCGCCAGAGTGCGGGCGATTTGCGCTACTTCCAGCGAGTGAGTCAGCCGGGTGCGATAATGATCGCCCTCATGAGCGACAAACACCTGGGTCTTGTGCTTGAGCCGGCGAAAAGCGACCGCATGGATAACCCGGTCGCGGTCGCGCTGGAACGGCGTGCGGTTCGCGCTTTCGTCCTCCGGATAGAGCCGCCCGCGGGTTTTATCCGCGCGCGCAGCATAGATCGCCAACGGGGCTGGAAACGCGAGCGACATCAGGCCTCGCCTCGTGCTGGAGGACTTTCTTCAATATTTACTGTCGCTTGCCGCACTTCTTTAAGCTCACTCTTGCAGCCGTCAGACCGCCTGACACGCCATGATATCGCTCTTATCAGGCGATTCTCTGGCGGCGATCGGGCTCCGCAATGTTTAATATGTATCGGACGGGTAGCCCGGCCTTAAATATCCGGCTCAAAAAGAAGTACTCATTATCAGTGTTGTCATCACCGGGCTTGTCCCGGTGATCCAGAAACTTTCCGCTATTTGCCTCCCTGGATTGCCGGAACAAGTCCGGCAAAGACATGTAGGAGAGGTCGCTGACGCTAACTGATTGAAATGACTCAGTTTGTTTTGAAACAGGCTCTAAGTGAGAAAGAGGACCATTCCCCCTTAAGCCGCCGTCTGGTCTTGGCGCCGCCCTTTGAGCCAGTTCAGCATGGTTTGCGCGTCGGAAACCTCAAACGGGTCTGACGCGGCGTTGTCAGCAAAACCCGGCTCGGCAAACATCTGCTCGACTTCGCCATCATTGATAAACGCCGAATACCGCCATGAGCGCATGCCGAAACCGAGATTGTCCTTGTCCACCTGCATGCCCATTTTACGAGTAAATTCACCGGAACCGTCCGGCAACAGGCGTACTTTTTCAACGCCCATATGCTTGCCCCACTGAAACATGACGAAAGCATCGTTGACGCTGAGGCAGATAACCTCATCAACGCCAAGCGCTTTGAAATCGTCATAAAGCTGTTCATAGCCCGGCAAATGCGTCGAGGAGCAAGTCGGCGTGAACGCCCCCGGCAGAGCAAAAAGCACAACCTTGCGGCCTTTAAAAAGATCGTCGCTGGTCACATCCAGCCAGCGATACGGGTTCGGGCCATCCACGGCTTCATCACGTATGCGGGTTTTGAAAGTCACTTGAGGCGCTTGCATGGTTGTTCTCCGATTTGAAATATCAAAAATGATTTCTTGATTGGATATATAGGGCGGCGCCTGGTAGATCAAAAATTGATAATTGTAATGCTCTTGATTGATATAATCGATACAAGGTAGTTCCAGCTTCTTCGCCGGGGGCCTTAGTCACGGTTAATATCAAATATGTAGGCCGCCCCCGCTTCAGTTCCGTTGTCGTCATTACGCGCGGCCCCGATCACGGCGGTATCGCCTGAAAGCGCAACGCTGAAGCCGAAGACGTCGCCCTCGGCGCCGTCGGCTGCGGTAAGCTTGGCTTGTTCGCTCCAGGCGCCTCCGGTGCGGGTGAACACATAGGCTGAGCCCGAGTTCTCGCCGTTGTCGTCTTGAAACATCGCCCCGATCACGGCGACGTCGCCGGCAAGGGCGACGCTGCGGCCAAACCGGTCGTCGGCGGCGCCGTCAGATGCGGTGAGCTTGGCCTGTTGTCGCCATGTTGTCCCTGTGCGGACGAATATATAGGCCGAACCTGCATCAACGCCCATGACGTCGTCATCATCTCTGCGCGCCGAGATTATGGCGGTGTCGCCGGATAAGGCGACCCTGACGCCGAAGATGTCGGTCTCGGCGCCGTCGCTAGCGGTCAGTTTAGCCTGCTGGCTCCAGCCATCACCGGATCGGGTGAAGACATAAACGGCGCCTGCATCAACGGCTTTTTCATCGTTCAGATCGGCCCCGACCAGGATGGTGTTACCGGAAAGAGCGACGCTGATACCGAAGACATCGCCCGCCGCGCCATCGGCGGCGGTCAGCTTGGCCTGTTGGCTCCAGACCGTCCCCGAGCGAGTGAACACATAGACCGAGCCTGCGCCATCGCCCATGTCGTCATCATGCGGCGCGCCGATCACAACAATATCGCCAGCAAGTGCAAGGCTCTGGCCGAAGGCGTCGCCTTCTACGGTATCAGTGGCGATGAGCTTGGCCTGCTGGCTCCAGGCGCCTCCGGAGCGGGTGAACACATAGGCCGAACCCGAATTGTCGCCCTGATCATCATGACGGATGGCGCCAATGACGGCGGTATCGCCAGAAATCGCAACATTACCACCAAACGTATCGTTCGCGGCGCCATCGCTGGCCATGAGCTTGGCTTGTTGGCGCCAGAGGTCTCCGGCGCGCGTAAAGACGTAGGCCGAACCCATATCAAGACCCGCGACCGCGTAGTCATCTTTGAAGGCGCCAATGATTGCAGTATCGTCCGAAACCGCAACGCTGAAGCCGAAGGAATCGCCCTCCGCGCCATCGTCAGCGAGAAGCTTTACGCCCTCGACAGACGCCGCTGCACAAGCCGTTAAAGCAATACC
>JAJFGE010000088.1 GCA_021776295.1 Hyphococcus sp. | reverse complement strand
GTTTTAGCTGGATGTTTTCTACTGACACTTACGCCTCCTCGGTGGAGCGGTCTATCGACCGGCAAAGGGTGATGGTTTCAATCAGCGCCAGCGCGGCTTCACAGCCTTTATTGCCGGCCTTGGTTCCGGCGCGCTCAATCGCCTGTTCAATCGTGTCGACGGTGAGCACGCCAAATGAGATCGGCACGCCAGTATCACGCGCCGCCGCGGCGACGCCGCTTGCGGCCTCGCCAGCGACATAATCGAAATGCGGCGTCGCGCCGCGAATGACGCAACCGAGCGCGACGACGCCGTGATAGCGTCCGGTGGCGGCGAGCTTTCTGGCGACGAACGCAACCTCATAAGCGCCGGGCGCCATGGCGACATCGATGGCGTCTTGGTTGACGCCATGTTGCACAAGCGCGGTTTTGGCGCCGGCGGTAAGGCGCTCGACGATGAACTCGTTCCAGCGCGTCGCGACAATGGCGATCTTTAAACCGGAGCCGGTCAGTGCGCCTTCAAATACTTGTCCCATATTTTACTCCTAACTTTTGCTTTTACCTCTCCCGATCGGGGCTAAGGTATGCGCGCCATTTCAAGGCGTTGGTTTTCCTTTGATTATGACCCGCGATTTTTTGTTTCTGACATGACGCCGAGAAGGACCCCCTCCGTCCGCTTTGCGGACACCTCCCCCGCGAGCAGGGGAGGAATTAGGTTGTACTTGCGGCGGGGTTGTTCTTCCCCCGTTTACGGGGGAAGTGGCCCGAAGGGCCGATGGGGGTCTGCGGCGTTTCATCTGATTCATCGCCATATTATCCTGTAGCCTGCAATTGTTCTGAGCCCACCCCATTCGCCCGGCGGTAATCCTGCAGCGCTTTAACGGAAATGATTTTGAGGCCAAAGTGCTCGGCGAAGCGTTCAAGATCAGGCAGGCGCGCCATGGTCCCGTCGTCGTTCATCACCTCGCACAACATCGCCGCCGGGGTCAGCCCGGCAAGGATGGCCAGATCGACGCAAGCCTCGGTCTGGCCGTCGCGTTCGAGAACGCCGCCTTCCGTAGCGCGCAACGGGAAGGTGTGACCGGGCGTGACGATATCGGCTCTGGTCGCATTGGGATCAACAAGCGTGCGGATGGTATGGGCGCGATCATGAGCGGAGATGCCGGTGGTGACGCCCGCCGCCGCCTCGACGGAAACGGTAAACCGCGTGCCGAAGCCGGAGCGGTTGTCCTCATCGGGCACCATCAGCGGCAGCGCGAACTTGTCGAGCAGTTCCGGCGCCAGCGCGCAACAGATCAGGCCGCGGCCTTCGCGTGCGAAGAAGTTGACCATTTCGGCAGTCACGAAATCAGCGGCAATCGTCAGATCGCCTTCATTTTCGCGGGTCTCGTCATCGACGATGATAACGATTTCACCGGTTTTAAAAGCTGCAATAGCTTCCGGTACAGACGCAATTGGCATTAACGCGCTCCTTGGTTGGGTAAGCCGTGTTCTGTGAGAAATTCGGGGGTTATCTTTGCGTTGGCGCCGTCTTGCGTCAGGCGCTCGATATATTTGGCGAGGATATCTACCTCGAGATTGACGCGGTCGCCGGGTTTTTTCCGGGGCAGGATGATTTTGGGTTGCGTGTAATTGATCAGCGTAACGTTGAACCAGTCCGGGCCAGTATCGACGACGGTCAGCGAGGTTCCATCAATCGCGATATAGCCCTTGGTCACAATATAGCGCATCAGCGCCGGGTCGGTTTTGATGGTCAGCCACAACGCGTCCTTGTCGGGGCGGAAAGAGGCGATGGTCCCGGTCGCGTCCACATGGCCTTGCACGAAATGACCGCCCAGCCGGGTGGTCGGCAGGAGCGAGCGTTCGAGGTTGACCGGATCGCCGGCGACAAGATCGCCGAGATTGGTGCGGGCGAGGGTCTCCGGCGCGAGGCCGACGGTGAAGGTCTTGGCGTCAAACGCCGTCGCAGTGAGGCAGACGCCGTTGACGGCGATGGAATCGCCGAGCTTGAGGCCGTCGAGCACGGCATCGGCGTTGACCGTCAGGTCAAAACCGCCGTCGGTCTCGCCTGCCATTGCGACAACGCCAATTTCTTCAACCAGACCGGTGAACATCACGCGCCTTCCTTCCGGCGTACGCCTTTGAAGCGGAAATCCGGGCCGCCTGAAACAATTTGCTGAAAGCTGAACCGGTCGGCTTCAATGAGGCGGTCAACGCCGTTGCCGCCAAACGCCGGTTTGCCGCCGCCGAATAGTTTCGGCGCGATAAAGATATCGATTTCATCAAGCAGGTCCGCGTCAAAGAACCCGCCGAGAACTTCGCCGCCGCCTTCAACCAGAACGGAAATAATGTTGCGCCCATGAAGGGCGCCAAGCAGCGCATGAAGATCAGGACGGCCGGCGTCGTCAGCAGGCAGCACCAGAACTTCAACGCCCATCTGTTTAAACGCCGCAAGCCGGGCGGCGGGGGCGGCGTCGGTTGTGGCGAGGAGGGCGCCTTTTCCGCTGCGCTCATAGACCTTTGCGCCAGGCGAGGTTCGCGCTTTTGAATCCAGCACAATTCGTAAAGGGGTACCGGTCCCCCGGTCGGTGCGCGCCGTCAGCGCCGGGTCGTCGGCGATGATGGTGCCGGCGCCGGCGATGATCGCCGCGGCCTCAAAGCGCAGGCGATGTCCCGCCGCGCGGCTTTCCTCGCTGGTAATCCACTGGCTCTCGCCGCCGGCGGTGGCGATGCGCCCATCCATGGTCATCGCCGTCTTGCCGACAACGAAGGGTCGCTTGTTGGTAATAAAGTGCAGCCAGGCGCGGTTGACATGGCGAGCGACGTCTTCGCCGACGCCCTCGCGCACTTTAATCCCGGCGGCGCGCAATCGTTCGGCGCCGCCGGCGGCGAGGGGGTTGGGATCGCCCAACGCATAGATGACTTCGCCAACGCCGGCCTCGATCAGCACCTCGGCGCAGGGCCCGGTGTTTCCATGATGGTTGCAAGGCTCAAGCGTCACATATGCGGTAGCGCCGCGCGCCTTGTCGCCGGCGGCCTCAAGGGCGCTGACTTCCGCATGGGGTGTTCCGGGGCCTTGGTGCCAGCCCTCGCCGATAATCTCGTCGCCGTCGCGGACAATCACGCAGCCGACCATGGGGTTCGGCGAGACAAGCCCCAAGCCCCGCAGCGCGAGGGCAATCGCCCGGTCCATATGCCGGTCGTGAAGCGCATCGATTTCCTGGGCGTCGTCCATAAAAAAAGCCCCGTGGCCAAAGTCGGTTACGGGGCGTCAAAACAGGGCTTTAAAAGCCGGACGCCGGGCGCAAAAACGCGCACGTCGTCAGGTTTTAAAAACCTGCCTCGAACCTTCTACCATCCGGACTATGACCGTCGGCTCTGGGATCTCACCAGTATCTGCTTCAGCGCCCATAAGGCGCCTCGGCTCGCGGGCTCGTCAGGAAGCTTCCTGCATTACCGCCGGTGGGGATTTTCACCCCGCCCCGAAGATTCAATATGGACAATATAGCGCTGACGGCATCCCGCCGCAAGGAGGGGCGGCAGTTGGCGGTGTCTCGGTTTGAGAACTGGGCGGCCGCTATTCGCCAAAAATGCTCTGACTGCCAACCTATCTTTCTGGGAGTTCATCACCAAAGGCAGGTAATCTCTGTGGACCGAAGAGAGGTCGTTTCGGGGTGAGAAAAATCTCAATTTCGTTCGGAAGGTCGGCTCTTAGCGAATCACAAGAATCGGGTGGCCGGTCTCGTGATCCCTCACTAAGTCAGAAGACGGTATTCCGGAATGAGGGATTGATGATGAAATACTACGCACATGGCGAGATCACGCTGAAGCATCAGGATTGGGTCCAAACCTACATTGCCGAAGTCAATGCATTCATTGAACGGCATGGCGGGTGTGTTCTAAGCCGTTCGATAAAGATGGAGAAGATTGAAGGTGAAACGCCCCTACCGACGAATGTGATACTGATAGAATTCCCTTCTCGCGACGCCGCGCTAGCGTTCTTCAATGATCCTGAATATCAGCCGCTTCGTCAGACACGCCTCAATGGTGCGGAGTCGGAATTTACGCTGTTCCCAGCCGAAGACCTAGCGGTAACTGGCTTAGAATAAATCAGCGTAGATGAGCCGTCTTTAGCCCCAGCCAATGTCAAAAATACACATAAGAATGGTCTACCACGTCTTGGGTCACAACCGTCTATTTCGGGCCAGAAACTGCTGTTGGGGCTTACACAGGAGTTCTGCCGGTTACTGGTGGACCGCTGCTAAACGTCAAATTGCACCCATACGAGACAAACCGAGCTTTATCCGCGTTAAAGCGATAAATTTCGCCAGGATCACGCTTGCAACTGGTCCCCGGTCTCCGCACCATGCACGAAATTTATGTGGGTTGCGGGGCCTTTTTGGCGTCGCCGGGGTATTCATTTTGAAATAGAAGGAGCCGCCTCATGCGGATCAAACTTATTGTCTCAACGCTCGCCATCATGACTGCGCTTTCCGCCTGCGGGAAAGACGATACCGCCACCAAAGCTGGCGAAGGACAGGAAATGGCGCAGAAAACCGTCGATGAAAATATCGATCTGTTTGCCGGCCTCGATGCCGCGGCAGCGTCGAGTGACGAAGGCAATAAGTTATTGTCCGCTTATGACGGGCCTTATGGCGGCGTGCCGCATTTCGACGAGATGGATATTGCCGGGGTGAAGCCGGCGCTGGAAGCTGGGATGCAGCGCAACCTCGCTGAAGTTGACGCCATCGCCAACAACGCGGACGCGCCGACATTTGCCAATACCATCATTCCGCTGGAAAAGAGCGGTCAGGAACTCAGCAATGTCTTCACCTATTGGGGCATCTGGTCATCCAACATGTCGTCTCCTGAATTCCGCGCCATCCAACAGGAAATGGCGCCGAAGCTGTCGGAATTCTTTTCCAAGATTACCCAAAACGACAAGCTGTTTGCGCGCGTGAGGGCGATTTACGAAGGCGATGAATACAAATCCCTGGACGCCGCCCAGCAGCGCGTGGTGTGGCTGACCTATGACGGCTTCGCCTCCAATGGCGCCACACTCGAAGGCGAGGCGAAAGAGCGCTATGCGGCGATAAACCAGCGCCTGGCGGAGCTGAGAACAAGCTTCTCCAACAACGTGCTTGCCGACGAGGAAGGCTATGTCACCTACATTTCTGACGGCCAGCTAGGCGGTTTGCCTTCGAGCTTTGTCAAAGCCTCCGCGGCGGCCGCAACCCAGCGCGAGCATGACGGCGAATACGCCATCACCAACACTCGCTCCTCCATGGACCCGTTCCTGACCTATTCCGATGAGCGTGACCTGCGCGAGACGGTGTGGCGGACCTATTACAATCGCGGCGACAATGGCGATGAGCACGACAACAACGCCATCATCGCCGAGACGCTTCAGCTTCGCGACGAGCGGGTCAAACTTCTCGGTTACGGAAATTATGCCGAATGGCGGCTGCAAAACCGCATGGCGAAGGAGCCGGGCCATGCGCTTGAGCTGATGGAAGCGGTCTGGCCCGCAGCGCTCGCCCGCGTCAGGGAAGAAGTCGCCGAGATGCAAGAGATTGTCGATGCTGATGGCGGCGAGTTCAAAATCGCGCCCTGGGACTATCGCTATTACATGGAAAAAGTCCGCCAGGCGAAATATGATCTGAACTCGGACGAAGTGAAACAATATCTGCAGCTCGGCAAGCTGCGCGAGGCGATGTTCTTTGTCGCCGGCGAATTGTTCAATTTTGACTTTGCGCCGGTCCCCGAAGGCTCTGTGCCGGTGTGGCATGAAGATGTCGGCGTCTGGGAAGTCACCGACAAGACCACAGGCGCTCAAGTCGGCCTTTGGTATCTCGACCCCTTCGCGCGTCCGGGCAAACGCTCCGGCGCATGGATGACCGGCTATCGCAGCCATGACACGCTGGGCGGCGTTGAAAAAACCCCGCTGGTCTCCAATAACTCCAACTTCATCAAAGGCGCGCCGGGCGAGCCTGTGTTGATCTCGTGGGACGATGCGGAAACTTATTTCCATGAATTTGGCCATGCGCTGCACGGCCTGTCTTCGAATGTTGATTACCCGACGTTGAATAGCGGCGTGCGCGACTATACTGAATTCCAGTCGCAATTACTGGAGCGTTGGCTGTCGACGGACAAGGTTATCGACAATTATCTCGTTCATTATGAAACCGGCGAGCCGATCCCGGCTGCGTTGGTGGCGAAAATCAAAGCCGCTGCGACTTTCAATCAGGGCTTTTCGACAACCGAATATCTCGCCTCGGCTCTCGTCGATATGCGTTATCACACGGTCGATCCGACCGGCATTGACCCCGATGCGTTTGAGCGGGCGACACTGGCCGAGCTTGGCATGCCGGATGAAATCGTGATGCGTCACCGCTCCCCGCATTTCGGCCACATTTTCTCCGGCGAGGGATATTCCGCCGGTTATTACGGCTATATGTGGGCGGATGTTTTAACCTCTGATGCGGCCGAAGCCTTTGCCGAGGCGCCCGGCGGATTTTATGACGAGGATGTCGCGGCAAGTTTGGTCGAGCACCTGTTCGCCGCGCGCAATTCCGTCGATCCGGCCGACGCCTATCGCGCTTTTCGAGGCCGCGACGCGAAGATCGACGCACTGATGCGCGATCGCGGCTTCCCGGTTCCGGGCGCGGACGCGGATGATAGTTCGGTTGATTAAGGGCGGTTGAGCGGGATTAAAAAAGTAGCTGCTTTATTTGCCCCAAACCGCCTTCACCCGCCGGTCGCGGCCGCATCTGGTGCGGTAATAACGGTAGCGCAGTTTATTTTTCTTGTAATAGTCCTGGTGATACCCTTCGGCGATCCAGAACTTGTCTAAGGTGCGCACCGGCGTGACGATGGATTTTCCAAGCTCTGCTTCAGCGGCGCTGATGGCCGCCTCGGCGTCCTTGCGCTGGTCTTCGCTGTTATAAAAAATCGCCGTCGTATAGGCGTGGCCGCGGTCGCAAAACTGCCCGCCATCGTCGAGCACATCGATATGGCGCAGGAAATAATCGGTCAGTTCGCGATAGGAAATGACGTCTGGATCATAGGGCGCCTGGACGACTTCTATATGGCCTTCATGATTTTCGTAGCTCGGGTTTTGCAAAGTCCCGCCGCTATAGCCCGAGACGACATCGCCGACGCCGTCGAGCTTTTCAAGGTCAGCTTCAACACACCAGAAACATCCGCCGGCAAACACCGCCGTTTCGCGATAATTCGCGTCGGCGGCGCGGTCTTGGGCGAGGGCGCTTGGTGCGGCGACAAAGGCTGCGCAGACAAGTCCTAGCCCGGCGCGTGCGAGGGTTGACATTGGCATACACAATACTCCCGTTTGGTCACGCCCCTTCTGGTTCCACTAAAACATAAGGGTAAAGAGCGCCATAAGTATATCAGGCTTCTCACCCAATTGTTATGAATGGTGTAGCGCGATTGCGAGACGCCAGCCGTCAGTCAAGGAAGCAATCATAGGCCTTTATTAATGACGCGAAACCGCATTAATGAAGCCAGTGATGACAGGCAGTAACGCCAACAGGAATGATATGCAGATGACCAAGCCAGCCCCTTTCTCCGGCTCCGCAAAGCCGCCTTGCACGGCCAAAAAGCCGGTTGAAACCATCCAGCATGGAATTGCGCGCAGTGATAATTACGCCTGGCTTCGCGACGACAACTGGCAGGAGGTGTTGCGCGATCCGTCAGTCCTCAGCGCCGACATTCGCAGCACCCTGGAAGCAGAAAACGCTTATTATGAGGAGTTGACCGGCGACCTTGAGGGTTTGCGGGCTAAGCTATTGGCTGAGATGCGCGGGCGCATCAAGGAAGATGACGCAACGGTTCCAGCAAAAGATGGCGAGTGGAAATACTGGATAAAATACCGCGAGGGCGGCGAATATCCGATCTTCGTGCGTGCGCCGATCGCGGGCGGCGATGAACAGGTTTTGTTCGACGGCGACAAAGAGGGCGAGGGCGCCAAGTTCTTTGATATTGGCGATGTCTCGCACAGCCCGGACCATCGTTTGGCGGCGATCGCTGTCGATAATCTGGGCTCGGAATATTATACCATCCGGGTTCATCATATCGCCGCCGGCGAGGCCTATTCGGAGACCGTCAAAAACGCCGATGGCGGCGGCGCGGTGTGGACGGCGGATGCGGCTGGGTTTTATTATGTGGAGCGCGACGACAAGCAGCGCCCCAAACGGGTAAAACTCCACTTTCTGGGAACCGATCCGGCGAGCGACGCCATCGTTTATGAAGAGCCTGATGACGGCTTTTTTCTCGACATTTCCAAAAGCCAGAGCGGCGCCTATATCTTCATCCGGTCCGCCAGCCACACCACCAGCGAGGTGCGCTTTATACCTGCTGACGACAGCGCCGTCGCGCCGGTGCTGATTGAGCCGCGCCGGCATGATGTGGAATATTCGATCGAGCATCACGGCGATGCGTTCTACATCCTGACCAATGCCGATGGGGCGGTGGATTTTAAAATTACCCGCGCGCCAGTCGCGGCGCCGGGCAAGGAGAACTGGGTCGACTGGGTCGCCCACCGCGCCGGCGCCTATATCTCAACATTTGTACCCTATAAAGACTATATCGTTCGCCTCGAGCGCGCCAATGCGCTGCCGCGCATCGTTATCTCGACCTATGACGGCGAGGAGCATGAAATAAAATTTGACGGCGCCGCTTATAGTTTGGGGCTCAGCCCAGGGTTTTTGTTCGATACTGCTGTCCTGCGGTTTATCTACGACTCGCCGTCAACGCCGCGCCAAACATATGATTACGATATGGGCGCGCAGTCGCGCACGCTATTGAAAACCCAACAAGTGCCGAGCGGGCATGATCCATCGCTCTATGTTGTCGAGCGGGTCGATGCGCGCGCGAGCGACGGCGCCGAAATTCCGGTGATGGTGCTGCGGTTGAAAGCTACGCCGAAAGACGGATCTGCACCGGTGTTGCTTTACGGTTATGGCGCCTATGGCATGACCATCCCGGATAGTTTTTCAACCAATATTCTGCCGCTGGTCGATCGCGGCGTGATCTATGCGCTGGCGCATGTGCGCGGCGGGGCGGAGAAGGGCCGTCAGTGGTATATTGACGGCAAGCGCGCTGCGAAAATGAACAGCTTCACCGATTTCATCGCCTCGGCCGAAGCGCTGATCGACCGCGGCTATACGTCGAGCAAAAACATCGTGATTTATGGCGGCAGCGCTGGTGGCTTGCTGGTCGGCGCGGGCGTCAATCTGCGTCCCGATCTTTTTGCCGGCGTCATCGGCGCGGTGCCGTTTGTCGATGTCCTCAACACAATTTCTGACGCCGATTTGCCGCTAACGCCGCCGGAATGGGACGAGTGGGGCAACCCGATTACGTCTAAACAACAATATGAATGGATTGCCGCCTATTCGCCTTATGACAATATTCACAAGGCGGAGTATCCGCCGATCATGGCGACGGCGGGCCTTGCGGACTATCGGGTCACCTATTGGGAGCCGGCCAAATGGGTGGCGCGATTGCGCGATGAGGCGCGCGGCGGCCCGTTTGTCCTGCGCACCAATATGGGCGCCGGCCATGGCGGCTCGGCGGCGCGGTTTGAAAGGCTGGAGGAGCGCGCGCATCTTTATGCGTTTGCGCTGAAGGCGTTGGGCCGGGAGAATGCGGCGCCAGTGAAGCATAAGAAGTAGGGTTTGTTTGGGGGCTGACGATTAGATTTTAGCTCTTGTTGAGAGAGCCCCCTCCGTCGGCTCCGCCGACACCTCCCCCGTAAACGGGGGAGGAATTATGTTGAGTTTGTTGCGCCATCATTCTTCCCCCGTTTACGGGGGAAGTGGCCGCGAAGCGGTCGAAGGGGGCTCTTGAGCCCAATAAAACCACACAACCCAAGCACGAATCGATTCTCCGGTTTTACAACCTCAGGAGGGTAGTCTTCCATAAAACCTATATTTGGTGAAAAGTTATCCTTACGCTTTTCAGCGGCCTTACACTCTCTCCAATGTCGACATGCGACCTATCTCACAGGCGATATTGCGCAAATAAGCGCGTCGCAAAACCCATTAGGTCCTTTCGACGTTCATGTGCAGGGAATGCGAGTTCGCCTGTGCGGGCTCTTTGACATTGTGGATTTTTGCGGCCGCCGATGATTAGATTGGTGCGCCGGTTTTTCAGAGCGGCGAGGGTAAATGCTTCGCTATTAATCTTGGCGCGGCTTTGCGTTTGATTTTCGTCGCTTTTTCTTTTTCTTGACCGGCGCGGATGCGGCGCTGCGCCGGTTATTTTTCTTGGCGCCTTTGCGCCCGGATTTTTTTGTTGCGAGCTTTCGCTTGTTGACGCCGGGCAAGGGGTTGCTCAGCATGTCGAAGCGTAAGCCGCCGGTGAGCGGCGTGGCTTCGGCGAGCTTAACGCGGACTTCCTGGCCCAGCCGGAAGACGCCGCCCGAGGCGCTGCCGATGACGCAATGCATCGCCTCTTCATAGCGATAATATTCATTGCCGAGATTGCGGATTGGAATGAAGCCGTCGGCGCCGGTTTCATCGAGCATGACAAACAGGCCAAATCTTGTGACGCCGCGAATGCGGGCGTTGAAGCTGGCGCCGACACGCGCCTCCAAAAACGCCGACAGATAACGGTCGTTGGCCTCGCGCTCGGCGGCCATGGCGCGGCGCTCCAGCGTTGAAATCTGATCGGCGATATCGCCAAGCGCTTTTGCCTCCTCCGCGCCCTGACCGCCGGGGCCGAGCTTGCAGGCTTTGACCAGCGCGCGGTGGACCGTGAGGTCGGCATAGCGCCGGATCGGCGAGGTAAAATGCGCGTAACGCGGCAGGTTCAGACCGAAATGGCCGAGATTTTCCGTGGCGTAGTTCGCTTGCCGCTGGGAGCGTAAGACAACCTCAGAGACCATCTCCTTTTCATTGCGCTCGGTGGCGATCTTCAGGAGTTGGTTGAAGTTTGCAGGCCGCACGGCGCCGCCCTTGGAAAGCGAATAATCGAGCGATTTCAGATATTCGCGCACGCCTTTAAGGGCTTCTTCTTCGGGCTGGTCATGGACCCTATAAATCAGCGGTGTGCGGGCGCGCTCCAGCGTTTCCGCCGCCGCGACATTGGCGAGGATCATAAACTCCTCAATCACCCGATGAGCGTCAAAGCGCTCGCGCTTGATGACTTTTTCGACCTCGCCTTTCTTGTTCATAATGATCTTGCGCTCTGGCAGATCGAGGTCGAGCGGCGCGCGTTTGGAGCGCTCGCTCCAGCGGGCTTTAAACGCGCGATAAAGATTGTTCACCGCTGTTTTTATCTCAGGCGAAGCCGGCCCGCCCTCGCTGATCGCTTGCGCTTCCTCATAGGAAAGCTTGGCGGCCGAGCGCATCATCGCGCGGACAAACCGGTGGGATTTTTTAACGCCCTGCGCGGTGATAATCATATCGACGGCAAGACATGGCCTGTCTTCGTGCTCGCGCAGGGAGCAAAGATTGTTAGACAATCGCTCCGGCAACATCGGCACGACGCGATCGGGCAGATAGACCGAGTTGGCGCGCTTCAGCGCTTCGCTATCAAGCGCGCTGCCGGGACGGACGAAGTAGCTGACATCGGCGATGGCGACGATAACGCGATGGCCGCCGGGATTATCCGGGTTCGGATCAGGTTCGGCGAACACCGCATCGTCATGGTCTTTTGCATCGCCCGGATCGATCGTGAAAAGCGGCGTATCGCGCAGATCCGTGAAGGCGCCGGCGCGCGGCAGCTGTGCTTTTTGCGCCTGTTCCAGGACCGACGCTGGAAACTCGGTGCGGATATCCTGATTGGCGAGCGCAATCGTAGAGAAGGCGTGTTTGTCGTCGATATGACCGGCAATGGAGCGCACGCGGGCTTTTCGCGGACCATAACCACGTTCATTCTTAGTCTCGACCCAGACCAGATCGCCATCCTTTGCGCTGCCGCCGTCGCCGGGCGCAATGGTGAAATGTCCCTTGGCGCGGCGCTCCACCGGGTCGGCGGTCGCGCCGCCGCGTTTGGCGTTATAAACGGCGAGGAACCGGTGCGCGCCCTTGCCGATCTCTTTGATGATGGCGGCGTCATAGGAGTTGTCGCCAGCCGGCGTCAGCCGCGCCAACAGCCGGTCGCCGACGCCGGGCGTCGGCTTATGTTTGGCGGCGTGGGTGGCGTTGATGCGGATCATCGGCGCGCGATGGTCTTCGCGCCAGCCGGCCGGTTCACATTCAAGGTCGCCGTCATCGTCAACGGAAATAACGTCTATGGGCAAGACGGGCGCTAAGCGACCGGCGACGGCGATGCGTTTGCCGGTTTTGAGATGGATTGCTCCGTCTGCCTCCATTTGTTTTAACAGCGCCCGCAATTCAGCGCGGGCCGTGCCTGTTACACCGAAATGCCGCGCCAGATCGCGCCGCACCATGTCGCCAGCGGCGGCGTTCAAAAAAGCGATGATATCGTTTTTGGACGGCAGCGCAGCGGAGTTGGCGGATTGGCGCGGGCGCCGGGGAGGACGTTTTTGTTCGGGCAAGGGAGGGCTTTCAATAGATTTCTAAGTGCTAAACAGCTCAGAGCCGTAGCAGGTTCCGCGTGTGCAGGGTAGTGCGGTTAGCGGCCAACCGTCATCGGGTTGCGCGGGCGGCCATCTACCAGCACTTCATAGTGGAGATGGACGGCGGTGGCGTTGCCGCTCTCGCCGGTATAGCCGATGAGATCGCCCTGGCGCACTGATACGCCTCGCCGCAATCCACTGGCATAAGCGGAAAGATGTGCGTAACGGGTTTTAACGCGGGCGTTATGGCGGATCAGGATGGTGCGGCCATAACCGCGCTGGGTGTTGACGCTCTCCACCACGCCGGAACCGCCGGCGTAGATTTTCCCCGGCGTGCGGGTGAACAGATCAACGCCCTTGTGGATGCGCCCGGCGCCGCCGCGGCGCGGTCCGAAACCGGACGACAAACACCCGCGCACCGGCGCGCGCATCAGCGTCGCGCCGATAACGGTTGTGGTTGGATCGAAATTGATGATCTGACCGTTGCGGCTGGTTTGCGGCGCATTGGAAACCCCCATGCCGGCGCAGATTTTTAATGCGTCGCGCGTGAGTGCGGGCGCAGTAGAGACAGTCGGGGAGGGTTTTGTCGGCGCGGCGACGCAACCGGCAAGCATCGCCGCCAGCGCCAGGGCGCAAATATTCCGTGTGGTTCGCATCAGGATTACGCAACTGTACTAGGTGACTGATCCGCCGGAGAATAATTGCGTATCTCTGCGACAAAGTTAAGGCGGATGGTTGATTTTTAAGGATTGGAAATAGCGACAGGCGAGTTTGCTTTAAGTCACACACCTATAACAGCAATTTCCGTCATCCCGTGTACTGTGCAGCACCCGCGCGCGAAGGTGCGCAATCTATGGTTCGACCGCCTTCGCGGTCGGGTGTTGCTGCGCTGGCACGGGATCTCTCGCAGAGGGTTGCATTCGCTGATAACGATCCCGTGCTAGCAGCGCGTCACTGCGTGCCGCACAACACACGGGATGACGCGTGAATGGGAGGGCTTATTAGGTTGGTTGAAAATTTACTATTAGAAAATCCCCATCACAACTTGTCATCATCGGGCTTGTCCCGGTGATCCAGAGTTGCAGGCGAAGCGCTTGCCGTTCTGGATTGCCGGAACAAGTCCGGCAATGACAGTGATACATACCAAACCATCATTAAAATATTGATATGACTCACCTCTTCTTGGGGCAAAAGTTGAGGGCGCTTTTGATTGGGCAATTAAGCCGCCCAGCCAATCACTTCGCGGCGGCTTTCTTCGTCGCCTTCTTTTTTGCCGCCTTCTTGGTCGGAGCTTTTTTCGTAGCCTTCTTCTTTGCGGTCTTCTTCTTAGTGGTTTTTTTCTTCGCAGCCTTCTTCTTGGTTGGCTTTTTCTTTTCTTTCTCCGCGAGGAGTTCGACGGCGCGCTCTAAGCTTATGGTGTCGGGCTCAAGCCCTGCGGGGAGCGTCGCATTGGTTTTTTGGTGTTTGATGTAGGGCCCGTAACGCCCGTCCATGACATTGACGGGATCACCGGTTTCGGGGTGGGCGCCGAGTTCTTTCAGCGCTTTGGCCGCCGCGCGCCCGCGCGGGTTCGCCTTCTTCTCGGCAATCAGCGTGACGGCGCGGTTTAGGCCAACCTCGAACACCTCATCGACGCTCGGCAGATTGGCGTAGGTTTTGCCGTGCTTGACGAACGGTCCATAGCGGCCGAGACCGGCGACAATCATTTCACCATCTTCCGGGTGCGGACCAACATCGCGCGGCAGCGCCAGCAAAGTCAGCGCTTTTTCAAGGTCGATACTGGCCGCGTCCCAGCCTTTGGGGATGCCGGCGCGTTTGGGTTTTTCCTTTGAGCCTTTTTCCTGCTCGCCAATTTGCAGGTAAGGTCCGAACCGGCCGGTCTTTAAGGTGATGTCGAGATCGGTTTCAGGGTCCTTGCCGAGAACCTTGTCGCCCGTCGCCTCTGCGCCGTCACCTTCGCCAAGTGCGGTGAGCTGTCTGGTGTGTTTGCAGTCCGGGTAGTTCGAGCAGCCGATGAAAGCGCCATAGCGCCCGGTTTTGAGGGACAGCCGGCCGTCAGCGCGGCCATCTTCCTCGCAAGAGGGGCAGGCGCGCGGGTCGGAGCCGTCTTCTTTTTGGGGAAAGATTAAGGGGCCGAGGGATTCATTGAGTGCGTCGAGCACTTCGGTGATGCGTAATTCGCCGGTGTCTTCAACCGCGGCATGGAACTCGGTCCAGAAATTGCGCAAGAAAGCTTTCCAGTCCGCATCGCCAGCGGAAATTTTATCCAGCGTTTGTTCCAGATCTGCGGTGAAATCATATTCGACATATTTGCGGAAATAGTTCTCGAGAAACGCCACCACGATCCGGCCCTTGGAATCGGGGATGAAGCGGTTGCGGTCCATGGTGACATAGCCGCGGTCGCGCAATGTCGACAGCGTTGAGGCGTAGGTTGATGGCCGGCCGATGCCCAGCTCTTCGAGTTTTTTGACCAGACTGGCCTCAGAAAAGCGCGGCGGTGGTTGGGTGAAATGCTGGTCGGCTTTGATATCGGAAATCGCCGCCGGCGCGCCCTGGGTCAGCTTCGGCAACACGCCGCCGTTCTCATCCGCATCGGCGTCATCACGGCCTTCTTCATAGAGCGCCAAAAACCCGTCAAACAAGATCACCGACCCGGTGGCGCGCAGGCCGGTTTTCTTATCCGCCGTCAGAAGATCGATAACGGTGTTTTCAAGCCGCGCCGATTGCATCTGACTGGCCATGGCGCGCTTCCAGATCAGTTCGTATAATTTATGCTGGTCGCTATCGAGCCCGCGCAGCTTGTCCGGCGAGCGCGAGAACGATGTCGGGCGGATCGCCTCGTGGGCTTCCTGCGCGTTTTTGGCTTTGGTTTTGTAAACCCGGGCGCTATCGGGCACATATGGATCGCCAAACTGACCGCCGATGGCGCGGCGTGCATCGCTGATCGCTTCGGGCGCCATATCAACGCCGTCGGTGCGCATATAGGTGATGAGCCCGGTGGTGTCGCCGCCAATATCGATGCCTTCATAAAGTCCCTGGGCGGTGCGCATGGTGCGCTGGGCGTTGAACCCGAGCTTGCGCGCGGCTTCTTGTTGCAGCGTTGAGGTCGTGAACGGCGGCGGCGGATTGCGCCGCGCCGGCTTGGCTTCGACCGCGGCGACAGTGAAGGCGCCAGCCTCAACAGCGCGCTTGGCGGCCATGGCCGCAGCTTCATTGTTGAGCGTGAATTTTTTAAGCTTGGCGCCTTCATGGACAACCAGGCGGGCTTCAAACGATGCGCTGCCTTGCGAGGAGGCCTGGCTTTTGACCGACCAGTATTCTTCAGCGACGAAAGTTTCAATTTCCAACTCGCGCACGCAAATGATGCGCAACGCGACCGACTGGACGCGGCCGGCAGAGCGCGCGCCCGGCAGTTTTCGCCATAACACCGGCGACAGCGTGAAGCCGACGAGATAGTCGAGCGCCCGGCGGGCGAGATAGGCGTTGACCAGCGCGGTATCGATTTCGCGCGGCTGCGCCATCGCTTCTTGAACGGCTTTTTTGGTGATCGCGTTAAACGCCACCCGGTCAACGCGCACGCCCTTCAGCGCCTTTTTCTCCGCCAGCACTTCCAGCAAGTGCCACGAGATGGCTTCGCCCTCGCGGTCGGGGTCCGTCGCCAGCACAAGCCGGTCTGAAGCTTTGACCGCGGCGGCAATTTCGCTGACGCGCTTTTTCGATGCCGCGTCAAGCTCCCACACCATGGCGAAATCATTGTCAGGGTCGACCGAGCCATTTTTCGACGGCAGGTCGCGAATATGCCCGTAAGAGGCCAGCACCTTGAAGCCGGAGCCAAGATATTTGTTGATGGTCTTGGCTTTGGATGGTGATTCGACGACGACAACTTGCATGTAGGCGATACCCCCGGCGAAACGGCATGAACTGGCGAATGGGGCGGGTTATTGCGTCGGCGCCCCCTTGTCTGTCAACTC
>JAJFGE010000087.1 GCA_021776295.1 Hyphococcus sp. | reverse complement strand
ATTGCTGACATCGTTTTCGAAACCCATATAGCTAAGGCCGGCGCCGATGGCGCCGTAAAGGCCTTCATAGGCGTTTGCTGCAGGCGCAATTGCTAATGACGCAGCGGCTGCAAGTAAGGTTGTTTTGAGCTTCATTTTTCCCCTCCTCAGGTGGACCAACATTAGCCGACCAGAGCCCCGGCCCGGCTAGGCAAATTCTTTACTCCGTCCTATCGGGTTTACGCCCCCGAATACAGACGAAAACGCCGAAATTCCATGGAAATGATAATATCGTATTTACCATGTTGCAACAACGCATCGCTGCCGCCGTCTTTACGGCGTTATCGCCCGTTTCGTAGCTTTCCACACTCTGTGTGCTAGCCAGCTTGTCGCATCTTGCGAGCGTGGAACGGTGGTTTGAGGGCGATAAAGTGGTCGCAGGGCGGATTATTCCGCCTCGCCCACCGCATCAGCGCCCGAAATGCTGTGCTTTTTGGTCCATAATGTTTGCGCCGCGCCCAGGCGCCTGGCCTCAAATCGCACAGCAATGAACAGATAGTCGGACAGGCGGTTGAGGTATATCAGCGCCTGCGCGGCCTCTGGCTGCTCGCGCAGCTGCCCCGCCAGGGCGCGCTCAGCGCGACGGCAGACCGTCCGCGCCACATGCAGCCAGGCCAAAACTGGAGCGCCGCCTGGCAGGATAAACTCTTTCAGCGGCGGCAGGCCCTCATTGAGCGCAGCGGCGGCGGCGTCAATGCGCTCAACATGCGCCGCCGATAATGGCGGCGTGTCCGGGAGTGAAAGCGCTCCGCCGAGATCGAAAAGGTCGTGTTGGACACTGACAAGGGTTTTTGCCACCGCGCCGTCAGACAGATGAGCGAGTGCTGCACCAATCCAGCTATTGAGCTCATCGACATCGCCGAGCAGTGCGATGCGCGGATGGTCTTTTGGGAGCCGGGTTCCATCCCCAAGCGAGGTCTCGCCCTTGTCGCCACCACGGGTCACAATCTTCGTCAGACGATTTGGCATCAGTTCCTGCTTCCAGCGTTTCCCCAGCAATGGCCACCCTATAACAAAACGCCCGGCGGACGAACCGCCGGGCGCTGTCAGATGGTTTTTTATAAGGCTTTACGCGCCAGCCTTTTCCGGCGGGTGCATGCCGCCAGCGCCAGGTTGTCCGAGCTGGGCCTCGCCAGCCAACGCATGCGCCGGATCGCCCTTCATCGTATCGAGATGCATCAGTTTTTTGATGATCGGCGATATCAGCAACATCATCACGCCAATCGCCATCGCGACATAGGCGACGTTGGTATAAACAGTCACATAAGTCGCTTTGGCCGCCACGACATCCGTAAGCTGACCGCCGATGGTCTCAGCGCCGGTCCCGCGGGCGATGACGCCGGCGAGGTAATTTGACAGGCCCGAATACAAAAACCACGCGCCCATGCTCATGCCGACCGCACGCGCCGGGGCGAGCTTCGTGACTTGCGACAAACCCACTGGCGACAACATCAACTCACCCATAGTGTGGATCCAGTAAATCAGGAAGATGAAATAAACCGCGATGAGCCCCGTCCCGGAAGCGGCAATGCCGCCGACCAGCGACAAGAAGCCAAGCCCGGCGAGGAAAACGCCGAACGCAAATTTCACCGGCGCCGACGGCTCAATCTTGCGCTTCGCCATAGCCATCCACATCCAGGCAAAGATCGGGGCGAACACGACGATAAACCCGGCGTTTAAAAATTGAAAAACCGGGGTCGGCACAGAAACACCAAACATGGTCCGGTCAACAAGTCTGGCCGTGAACAAAGTCAGTGACGAGCCGGCCTGTTCGAACAACGCCCAGAACGGGATTTGCGCGAGGATAAAATAGATCGCCGCCAACATCCGGTCGCGCTCTTCACCCGCCAGTTTGGTGATCGCGTAACCAACGAGAAACAGAAAAACGAAGACGCCGACCATGCCGACGAACCATTCCGGGATCAGATGCGAGTTCATGACGGTCAGCATCGCGAAGATGATAATGCCGACGCCAGTGAGATAACACGCCCACTCAACATTGATCGGCCCAAGGACTTTCTGCTTCAGTTTCTCCATGCTTGGCGGATCGGCGCGGCCTTCAAGCCAGGGTTGGAAAGCCAGGAAGGTCAGCAATCCGGCAAGCATGCCGACGCCCGCCAGCCCAAAGCCCCAGTTCCAACCGTATTTAATGCCAATGATCCCGACTGTCAGGGAGGAGATCAGCGAGCCGAGATTGATCCCCATATAGAAAATCGTGAAGCCGGAATCGCGCCTAATATCGCCAAGCCCGTAAAGCGCACCAACGATGGTGGAGATATTGGCTTTAAGAAAACCAACACCGGCGATTATGAGTGCTAACGCCAGATAGAGCGTGTTGACGTATAGCTGCTCTTTTTCGACCCGCGTCGTATAGGTGTCCGTCGCAATCGTCGCTGGCAACCCAACCGCGGCTGGGTCGGCAATAAGCATCTGCGTCGCGCCTTCATTGAAACTGATCAGTGAGCGCCCGCTATCGGAAACCAGAACCTGCGGCGCATCTCCGCCGCGGCCGTCAAGCGTAATCTGGTAGTCCTGGCCCTGATAGGTTAGCAATTCTTTCGAACCGCCGCCCTCAAACGCCATCAAGCCATGGCCCATTACCAGCAGAATCGCGCCATAGGTCACCGCCTTGCGCTGGCCGAGATATTTGTCCGCAAGCGAGCCGCCGATAATCGTCATCACATAGACCAGCGCCGTATAGGCGCCATACATCACCGCCGAGCGTTCATCGGAAAACAGGAAGTGCTGCGTCAAATAAAGAATCAGCAGCCCGCGCATGCCATAATAGGAAAAGCGCTCCCACATCTCGGTGAAAAACAGAATGTAAAGCCCGCGCGGATGGCCGAAAATGGTTTTTTCGTCAGCCGGCATAGCCGGGGGCGTTGCAGTAGCTTCGCTCATAAAAACTCCCTTTGGACGCAAGCCCTGACAAGGCCGCCGCCGCTGTATTTTTCTCTCGCACCCCTCCCGGACACGAATTGGCGCGCACTCTAGGCTGGAATTCGCTGAAAAATCCAGCCTTTAGGAAAAACCCGCCAGACGCGGGCCGCCAGCTTTGAAATTCATCGGAATATTAGGGCGAAAAGGAAGGGCGGCTTTCAATTTTGACTATCGCCGCAACAAACCGGCGAAATTTGGCGCGCCGGTAGATACGCAAACAGTCGATTTTCTGCGCATCTATCAAAACTTAGCCGCAACATCTCATCCACAACTTTCGGTTGAACGCCTTGGTGCTTATTTTATTGAATAAATAATTCGTCAGCGGAAAATAATACTACAAAATAGAATACAATTCTTGACAATGGTTCTCACTATAGATTTCATTCAATGTCGGGGACTTGTTGAGTATTATTCATCAACGGGGAATTCAGGGGATTACCATGCCATCAAAAGCATTACTGCGCGCAAGCGCAGCCGCAGTCGTGTTTAGCGCTGGGATCGGAGCATCTGCTCAGGGCGCCAACAGCAAGATCGACAGAACCGATGAGCAACCCACAGTATGCACCTATCGCGACAACACGCCTGTTTGGCACTTCCTTCCCGCGGATCAAATCCCGGACGACCTTAAAGATATTGATAAAAACCCGGTTCACAACGAACGGTATCTAACCGAAAGAGGTGGCGCATCCACACGCATTGGTGCGTTGGAAAACGAACTCCACGAACGGGCGGCGCATGATTTTTTTGCAGCGCTTGAAAGGGCCATTGATGGCGATGCCCAATCGAATGAGCAGGTATGCATAACTTATTTAAAATATAATGGCTTTACCGATGAGGGTGCAAAAAAGCAATGCACCGCACCCGATGAAAGTATTTTGGAAAGGACCCAAAGGGCAAAGTCAAAGGAGCGGGATCCAACCGCAGAAAAACCATTCGGATTCAACACTCGCGATATCGAACAATTAGGCCAATCGCTAACAGAATTTGATGAAACAAGTGGCGGGCGACCGGGCGAATCCCAGATTGCACGCATACCGTATGGAGCACCGCTTAACCCTGGCTGGCATTATGTGCGCGTGACATTGGCGCAAGCCAACCTGTCTTTCAGCCGGCGGTTTTGGAAAACTTTCTATCCGGCCGTCCACACTAATATCCAATTCGACACGAATGCCGGTGCACAATCCGCCACCGGGATCACAACGGATGAGTCGTTATTCAACTTAGACCGTCGGCGCACCCAGCGCACGCTGGTGCGCGATCAGGTCATACTACCGGCAGCACCTTATATTGGCGGTGACTTCCAAATGGACGTTGCAGTCATTGGGGTACAGAGTTACGATTACGCTACTCAGTTCATGGGCTTTCTGGACTCCGTAACGAACGATGTCGGCGCGCAATTATTATCCGAAGTGACGCCGATTTATAAAATTCTGAATAAAGGCATCCAATACCTCTCGCGCACCGAAAAAAAGACTCAATTTCTCCAGGCTGGCGTCGCGCTTGATTTTGACAAACCGCGCACTGGTTACTGGTTGTTATTATGGCCGAATGATGATTTCCTCAGCGCTTACGCGGAAATCAGCCAATGCAGCAACAAAACACCAAAAACAGAACGATCTCCGCTGGCGCGACTAGTGCAAAACCGCACCGGCGGCAAGGACGCATTTGCGATCAATAAAGGTATCAAACTGTATCGCAATAGCGCAGGGTCCGGGACCGACGGGCTGGTGCTGCTGGCGCGCCAAACCAAGGAAGGCAGAGCAGACAAAAACGGACAATGGGAGCCGCTTGATAATACAACCTGGGCGTTGATCCGGGTTGATGCGCTTCACACAAATCCAAATTGGCGCCGGATCACCGGTCTGACGGATGCGCGAACATCAATTATGGAAACCATAATTAGCATCCATCTTCCTGGCCTGACGATCGGAAACGGTTCTGACTCGACGCCCGACAACAACACCGGCAAGAAGCCGCAACCTAGCACTGACAAACCCATTGAGGGCAAGCCAGCAAATGCTGGTGGAGATGCGGTTGTTCCAACGCCCTCAAATAGACAGACCTTAAAAGACAAGCTTGATCGGGACGTTCAATTTTATCTTAGCTTGATCGTCAAATCACCTGACTTGCTCGAATATGATAAATACAAAATCATGCAGTCGGAGATACTGAGTTTTGAGCGTATCATCCATGTTTTACGCAGTGCAGAGTTGCGCCGTGATCTGATAAACGGTGCGTACCGTGCATGGCGAGACAAGGAGGAAACTGAAGCCAAACAAAAAATTGAATGCCTTAGCAAGAGAAAATTCAAAACCAAGGCCAAGTTAACTGACGCGGAACTGAAAAAATGCTCCCAATCTTCACCTGCCGGCCCGGTTGACGAAACCGATCAATCTAAGGACACGCCAGCCAAACCTAACCCGGTTGAGGACAAGAAGCTAAAAAAACAGAAAGACTTCAAACCGCAACCTGATGACGAAGACAGCTCTGTGAAGAGTGAGCAGTCCACGAATTTGGTTACGCCGGGGGCAGCGTTCGCAAAGGTCGATCAGAGCGCACTCGCCCTTACAAGGAGCGTCGATCTATTCATGGCGGCCCACCCCTATGAGGCAACCTTGCTAAATTATCGCGGGCCTGAGAGCATTAACGGTGACCTGTTGGACAAAATTGCGTCGCACCAAGCCGCTGACGCCGTTCGTCAATCCATAAATGAGTATTTGGCTGATATTTTGATGGGGATCTGGACGGTTAGCAAAATTGCCAACACGCCGCTCAATTTTTCGAACCCCTCCGCGATTTCAATAGCGCCCGAACCACCCCAACCAAACTGATTGCCAGCCAAAACACCTCAACCACAAAAGCTGCGGCGCTGAAGGCGAA
>JAJFGE010000086.1 GCA_021776295.1 Hyphococcus sp. | reverse complement strand
GACGGCTCTGAAATAAAAAGCGACGCCTGCCGCCAGCGCCGCCGTTACAAGCGTTTCGCTCATCGTTATCGCGGTCTTGTGAAAATATATACGCGCCAACAGCCGGACCGCCGCCTAACTGTCAGCCAAATAATTCTAGCCCGATTTTACGTCTAAATCTATTTCGGCAATCTGGTCTTTAACGCGGAGTTTTTGACGCTTAAGGTCAACCACGCGCATTTCATCAAATGCGGGGTGTTTTATCTCCGCGGTAATTTCCGCATCCAGCTCCTGATGGCGCCTAGCCAGCGTTTGCATCTGAGCGCTTGTTGCCATGGTCAACCTCCTTGTTTTTTAAGATGGCCTATATAACCACATTTTGCAGGCGCTTGTCACGGCATAGTCAGTTAAGGCGAATCAACCATACTCAATCACGTTTTATTAATGCCAACGCTACGTATTGGACGCCAAGCAATTGAGTTTACTGTACTTTCAATCGCCGTCAAAAACAGCGTCGGCGCAGGACGCATAAACTTGTTGGAAACTCCATGACGCAAGCACGCGCAGATGATTTTTGGCAGTGGTCGCTGGCGCGCTATCGCCGCCCGGGCGTCGAGCTGTCGCTGCTTCAACTTCAGGATAGGTTTGGCTGCAAAGTCAATATTTTGCTGTGGCTATGTTGGTGTGCGGAGTATTTTGAAGCCGCCCCGGAACCGGTTATCATCGAAGCTATCGACGCTATCGCGGGCTGGAATGCTAAGGTCACCGCGAAACTGCGAGACGTGCGTCGCTATATGAAAACACAAGGCGCCGATAATGCGGATCTGCGTAGCGATGTGAAACAGGCGGAACTTGACGCCGAAAAGGTCGAGCAACGCCGGTTGCAAGATATCGCCATTAACGCCCTCGCCCCGGCGGAAGACGATAGCGAAGACGCCATCCGCGCCCGCGCACGCCAAAATCTCAACGCTTACGCCGCATGGCTGGGGGCCCGCAACAAGAAAGACTTCGACGCCGCATTGCTTCGCCCGTTGATCGGCAATATCCTTGGGCCAACTATCGCTGGCCCATCTATCGGTGGCCCATCTATCGGTGGCGATGACGAGCAAGGAACCGGCAATGAATGACGGCGAACCGCCCTTTGACCCCACAGACCCTCAAGCGCCAAGCTTGAAAATCATCGATGGCAAACGTTTTGCAGCCCATGATGAAGATTTTGTCGGCGCCAATGACGAGGCCCAGGCGATCCGCCTGGCGACGCTGGAAGAAGAGCACCGCGATCTCGACGCCGCCATCACCGCAATGCAGCGCACCGCCCCCTATGAGCGCCTGACGATTGCCCGGCTGAAAAAGAAAAAGCTTCAGCTCAAGGATGAAATCCAGAAAATCAAGGACACCATGCTGCCGGATATTATCGCCTGACTTTCAGCCAATATGTTATCGCGCCGTCAAGTGTCGCGCCTTAGACCAGCCATAAGGACCAGTCCATGCGGATTTTAGTGCAGCTCATTTCGACCCTGATCATCGCCGCTGCGCCGGCCATGGCCAAGACGCATTCCGAGGGCGAGGCCCGCCCGAATGTTGTTCTTATCTATGTCGATGATCTGGGCTATGGCGATCTCGCCGCTTATGGCCATCCGGTGATCGAAACGCCGGTGCTTGACGCATTGGCCGATGATGGCCTGCGGCTGACTGCGTTCTATGCGCCATCGCCGTTGTGTTCGCCATCGCGCGCGGCGCTTTTGACCGGTCGAACCCCATACCGCACCGGCATCGAAAGCTGGATACCGCAAGGCACGAACGCCCATCTTTCGGAAAATGAAATCACCATCGCGACGCTGTTTAAAGACGACGGCTATCAAACCGCGATCATCGGCAAATGGCATCTCAATGGCGGGCTCGATCGCAAAGACCAAACGCAACCGGTCGATCATGGGTTTGACCATTCTTATGTGCTGCACGCCTTCCCGATTCCGCATCAACACAACCCGACAAATTTTCACGCCAATGGCAAACCACTGGGCGAGGTCAAAGGGTTCACCGCCGAGATCGTCGTCAACGAAGCGATCCGCTGGCTTGACGAGAGAGACAAGCACACGCCGGTTTTCCTTTACCTGCCTTTCGTCGAACCCCATGGAACAATAGCCAGCCCGGAAAGTTTTCTGCAGAAATATGGACGCTACACCAAGGGCGACCCGGTCCCGGTCGTCAATGGCGCCAGTTCCTATCCGGACGGATTGGAAGCGCGCGGGCCGGGGGAATATTACGCCAATGTCAATCACCTCGACTACCAGGTCGGCCGATTTCTGGCCTATCTCGACGACCAAGGCTTGAGGGACAATACTATTCTCGTATTCCTGAGCGATAACGGTCCCGTAACGACGGACTGGCGCGCCTGGTGGGAGGTGAACCTTTATGGCGACACAGGCGGCTATCGCGGACGCAAAGCTGACCTATACGAAGGCGGCATCCGGGTGCCGGGGATCATCCGTTATCCCGGACACATCAAACCGGGCTCGGTCTCCGACACGGCGGTCAATGGCTATGACATCATGCCGACCCTGGCCGCATTAGCCAATATCCCAATGCCTGATGACCGGGCTATCGACGGGATAGACCTTTCCCCGCTGCTCAACGGCAAAAAACTCAAACGCACGCGCCCGTTATTTTGGGCGTTTCCAGCCGATAAAAATGGTCCGAACTACGTCATCCTTGACGGCGACTGGAAACTCCTGGCGGACAAAGACAAGCAACCGATGGCGCTTTATGATCTTGGCTCTGATCGGTTTGAGGTGAACAACCTGCTCACAGCTAAGCCAAAAAAAGCGGCCAAGCTGTACCAAGAGATGCTCGATTATATCCAGGATGTGGAAGCTGACCCGCTGCGCCCGGATTGGGCGGTCACGTGGAAACCGCAATTGTAGTAATGCATGCGTGGCGCAAAACTAAGACCGGGTCGAATTCCTGCTACGCTTGGCTTTATACATGGCGCTGTCGGCGTGCTCCATCGCCTGTTCGGCGGAGACGCCTTTGACGATTTCGACTGCACCCCAGGAGATGCCGATACCAAAGGCGCCATCGCGCCAATTGACGATCCTCCCGGCGAGTGCGTCAGACAATCTTTGCGCCTTTTTTTTCGCCTGCTCCTGATCGGACTGCAACAGCAACACGCCAAATTCATCGCCGCCCAGCCGCCCGACCGCGTCGGTCTGACGGATATTGGCGGTGATCACTTCGGCGACCAGACCAAGCGCTGCATCGCCCGCCGCATGACCCTTGCCATCGTTGATTTTTTTCAGGTCGTTGAGATCGACGAAAATCAGACTGGCGCGGACGCCATAGCGGTCGATCATCGCCAGCACCCGATCAAGCTCGCGAACAAATGCACGACGGTTGAAAATATCCAATAATGGGTCGCGGTCGGCCAACTCTTCCAAATCGCTGACCCGCGCGCGTACGCCGCGCAGCTCGGTGCGAAGCTCCTGCACTTCAGCCATCAGTGTCATCAATGCGCTGCGCACCTTCGGCGTCAGCTCCGCGCTCGGAATGCCCATCAGCACAACCTGATCGACCGGCGAGGCCGGAGACGGTGTCGCCTGTCCGCCGCTAACGGATTTCTTGCCAGCGACACGCGACGTCCGCGTGGTTGATCTTACGTCCCCAATTTTCATCCGTTCAAACCTTTATGCGTGTGCATAATACACACCGATTCGGTGAATTCCATTTTATTGCAATTTGCAGCTCTCATGCTAGCAGATAATAGCGTTGATTACTGTGACTCCCGTTCGAGCGGCGCCTATTCTATCAGAGCAGAAAATAAATCTTAACATCGCTCAATCGCTTACTTCCATTCAGCGCAAAGCCCGCACGCTTCGCCGCTTCGCCCTTGAGACCCAGAACGCCTGGGCCCATCTTCAATCGTGCGGAACAGGTTGCACTTTAGTCCCTTCTTATGCGACCGGCTCCCGCGTCCGGTATGAGGAGGCGTCCGTCATCGCGCCCCCGTCTGTTAGACGGCGTCTCCTCATTTCCGCCCCTCCCCAGATTCACGCCACCCAGCTTGTCGGGCGCTCAACTCCTGTTATAAGCGCCGCTTCTTGAAGCGGCGGAGCGCGCTTAATGGCTGGCGATCAGAAAATTTCGGTGGGCGTCATCATGGGGTCACGCTCGGACTGGCCGGTGATGCAACGCGCAACCGAGATGCTGGATGCTTTAGGCGTCGGTTATGAAACCAAAGTGATTTCCGCCCATCGCACCCCTGACCGTCTGAACGATTACGCCAAGACTGCAAAAAGCCGCGGCCTAAAAGTCATTATTGCCGGCGCCGGCGGCGCGGCGCATCTGCCGGGCATGACCGCAGCGATGACGCCGCTGCCGGTTATCGGCGTGCCGGTCGCAACAAAAACCCTCAAAGGCCTCGATAGCCTTCTGTCGATTGTGCAAATGCCCGCAGGCGTGCCGGTCGCGACCGTCGCCATTGGCGAGGCCGGCGCCGCCAATGCCGGGCTGTTCGCCGCCGCCATCCTTGCGGTCGACGACACGGCCCTCGCCAAACGCCTTGATGATTGGCGCGCCAAGCAAACGGCCAGCGTCGCTGAAGCTGTCGAAGACTGACCGGCCGCAATGACTGAGCCCAACGTCCCTTCACGCATCGTCAAGCCCGGCGGTGTGATCGGTATCCTTGGCGGCGGCCAGCTCGCGCGGATGTTGGCGATGGCGGCTGCGCAAATCGGCCTCAAGACCCATGTCTACTGCCCGAACGCGCACTGCCCGGCGGCGGATGTCTGCGCCGCTATGACAACTGCACCGTATACGGATGAGGCGGCACTGAGCCGTTTCACCGAGGCTGTTGATGTCGTCACCTATGAATTTGAAAATGTCCCGGCCGCAACCGTCTCATTCCTGACCAGGCGCGGCGCGGTGGTGCGTCCCTGTGCTCGGGCGCTGGAAAAGGCTCAGGACCGATTGCATGAGAAGGATTTCCTCAACCAGATTGGCGCCGCAACCGCCGCCTATTGCGGTGTTGACGATCTACCATCGCTGGAGGCCGGGCTTGCTAAAGTTGGCCGTCCGGCGATTTTGAAGACCCGCCGCCTCGGTTATGACGGCAAGGGCCAGACAAGGCTCACCGACGAAGATCACGATCTTCCGGGCGCCTATGACAAGGCTATTCAGTTTGCCTGGGACGAAGTCGGCGCCGCGCCGTCTATCCTTGAGGGGTTTGTGCCGTTCCAATGCGAGATATCGATCATCGGCGCGCGCGGTGCGGATGGCGCGATCAGGCTTTACGACCCGATCGAAAATGTCCATCGCGGCGGCATATTAAAAACCTCAACCGTACCGGCCGCCATCACCGAAGCGACAGCGCAAAGCGCCGCCGCCATTGCTGCATCGATTTTGGTCGCGCTCGATTATGTCGGCGTCATCGGCGTTGAATTCTTTGTGCTGAGCAATGGCGGCCTTATCGTCAATGAATTTGCGCCAAGGGTGCACAATTCCGGCCACTGGACCAGCGACGCCTGCGCCGTGTCACAATTTGAACAGCATATAAGGGCCCTCGCCGGCTGGCCGCTTGGCGTTCCCGCCCGCCACTCAGACGCGGTCATGGAAAATCTCATCGGCAGCGAAGCTGCTGCATGGCAATCGCTCGCCGCCGAGCCAGGCGCCTGCCTTCACCTGTATGGCAAATCCGAAGCCCGCCCCGGTCGTAAGATGGGGCATGTGACGCATATTCGTTAGCTACGCACCCTCGCGCGTGGGCGCGCGATAGCGCAGCCGCGCCAGAAACGCGATTGGCGCACTCGGGTCAAAGCCGGTCTTGCGTATCTTCGCCTTGACTTTTTCGATCTGCATGACGTTCTCAATGCGCGCATCAAGGAAGGCGCCGGTCGCGGCTTCGTCTTCGCTGTCATCGGCCAGCCAGCGGGCGAAGGTCGATGTCCACACGCCGGTGAGGATGGCGCGCTTGGAGTAGAAGTTAAAGTCGGTCGATTTGTCGTCAAGCCCGCGCCAGACCGCATCCGATGTCGCCCAGGCGAGCTTGGCGGCGCGCGGCGCATGTGGCGGCAACGCCAAACAAGCCGCAGCGCGGCGGGCGGCTTCTTTGTGGGGGCGCAGCACATCTATCCGGGCGCGGACGGCAAAGGCGACTTTCTCGCGGATTTTGAGACCGCCAAACTCAGGCGCCGCCATCGCCGCGCGCATTTCCTCATCGCATAGGCCTGACCAATAGGAGATAAGGTCGATGACGCCAGCCGGGAAAGCCGTCCGAACTGTCGCGCGCAGGTTCTTGCTGAACCCAGCCTGCCTAGCCGCAGCACCCAGCATCGTCGCGGTCCAGCCGTCAAAAGCAGCCATTTCCAGCGCTTTGGGCAAGATCGCCTGGCGCGCGGCCTCAAAACCGTCCGTTTGGGCTGAATTTCCGCGTTTTTCCGCAGTTTTAGACATATTCGTCACTGGCGCCTCTTATGTTCCGCGCCTATATAGACAGCCTCGCGGAGCTTTGGTATAGGCCGCGTCGCCTCACCCCCTTGCAGAAAACAGGCGGGTGAGTTGGTTGGTTTTTCGCGTCGCGCGGCTCGGTCCCGTGGCGTTTTTATTTGAAAGGGAGGCGTACCGCCTTGGTTCAGATCTTTGTCCGCGACAACAATGTCGAGCAAGCCCTTAAAGCGCTTAAGAAAAAAATGCAGCGCGAGGGCACGTTTCGTGAAATGAAACGGCGGAAATTCTACGAAAAACCGTCCGAAAAACGCGCCCGCCAGAAGGCGGAGGCTATACGCCGCGCCCGTAAGCTGATGCGCAAGCGATTACAGCGCGAAGGTCTGGTTTAGGGCCTCAAAACTACTTATTTTTACATGCCGCCGTCTTCCCCAACGGCGTACAATCGGCATAATAGAGCCCATTAATGATTAAATGCGGGGTTTTTAATGCGCTGGCTGTCTGTTGTTCTGATTTTTAGCTTTTTCCTGGCCTCCTGCGAGACTGTCAAGGGCGTGGGCCGAGATATTGAAAGCGCTGGCGAGGCCATCGACAAGGCCGTCGATTGAGCTGGCGTTTCGGCGGCTTGCGGCGGCAGACCGAGCCGGTGGTTGTGACAAAATCGAACATACCGGACACGCAACCGCGCCGAATCACCAGAAAAAACAAAAACCAGCGTTAAAGTGAATAATCTTGTGATGGCGCTAAGGCTTGCGATGTAGACAGAGGCGCTGAGTGTTTGTGAAGATGAGTGTTTGTTAAGCGGGGATGACGATGCGTAAATATACCAGGCGGTCGAAATTTTACGGTGCTGCCGGGCTGGTCGTGATCAGCCTGTCTTTTGGCGCCCTCGCCGCGCCAGCACATGCGCAACAAGATATCGACGAGCCCCAGCTAAGCCCGATGCTGTTCGGGGAAACTGAAAAGGAGCGCCGGGAAAAAATCCGTCAGGAAGAAGAAGCCCAAGAAAAAGCGCGGCTTATTTCCGATGAGCAGGAGCGCGACCATCAGGACCTCGACGAGCCGCGCCTCGATCCGCTGGTTTTCGGCCCGCGCTGGCGTGGTGATGAGGATGAGGATCTGACCGGCTCGCGGATTTCGCTCGGCCCTGAAGATAACAATCGCGGGTTTTTCTCCGCTTTTAATTTCCTCACCCCGGAAGAAACCAATCTCAGCCTTGGCCTTGGGCCGGTTTACCGGCCGGATTATTTCGGATCGGACGATTATGAATATAGACCCGATCCGCAAGTCTACATCAAAGTTAAAAACTTCGTTTTTCTTGACGACTCCGGCGCCGATATTGCGCTATTTGGGTTTTCACGCTTCCGCGCAGGCCCAACCTTGCGCATCGCCAGACGTCGCGACCAGGATGATAATCCCGATCTGTTTGGCCTTGGCGATGTTGGCACGACATTTGAGTTTGGCGGGTTTGCCGCGACCACGTTTCTCGACCGTTTCGCGGTTAAAGCGAAGGTGCGCCACGGGCTGAAAACCGGACACCGGGGAACCATCGTCGACGGCGTCCTGACGGCGCTTTTATTTCGCTCCGATCTATTTTCGATGTCCGCCACCGCGCGGGCAAGCTGGATCGGCAACCGTTATGCAGACGCCTATTTTTCAGTGACACCGGCGCAATCTGCGCGTTCCGGCGGGCGTCTTCCAGTGCATAACGCAGATGCGGGTTTTCGCGACCTCGGGGTTAGCGTGACCGGCTATGTCAATATTGGCCAGCGCTGGTCAGTAAACCCTTACGCAACCTATTCCTATGTGTACGGAGAAATTGCCCAGACGCCCATTATCGCACAGTTTGGCAACCGCGATCAGTTTACAGTCGGGTTTCACCTGATGCGCCAGTTCGATTTCAGTAATAGATAGATCGACGCTGCTTCAAGGCTTTCGAAACAGCAACGTCATCCGGTCAGACTCGCCAATCGCCATCATTTCAGCCTTTAGCGCATCATCTTCTTGGCTTGTGCCCAAAGTCGGCGGCAATCGCCATACGAACTCGTCTTCTGTGGGCTGATCTTTCGGATTGGCGTTGATTTCGCTGGATGTGACGAACTCAAAGCCCGCTTCTTCAAACGCGGCGATGATCTGATCCTGTTTCAGATAACCATTGTTGCCGACCGCCCACTTATCAGAATTGCCGGCGGGCGCGCGGTGCTGAACCACGCCAACGGCGCCCCCGGATTTCAGGACTTTGTGGATGTCGGCGAAGGCTTCGGTGAAGTGGCCACCTGCTTCCTCAAACCGGTTGAAATGATGCAGCGCGCGAACAAAGAGCACGACGTCAGCTGTTCCTGCTAATTCGTCTGAAACCGAGCCGTAGACCATGGCGCCGACTTCGGCTGCGCCCTCGCCGGCCCATTCGCCAGCGCCATCGAGCCAGGTCTCCGCCCAGTTCTCTCGTTTTTTAAGCCACTCATCATCTGCAAACCCGCCAAACCGTCTCCACATGGGCATGGAATAATCAGCAGCGATCACGTTACCGTCTGGCCCGAGATAGGATGCGAGAATGCCCGAATACCAAATCTTTCCAGACAGGGAATCAACCACGGTCATGCCCGGTTCAACGCCAAAAAATTCAAGTGTTTGTTTTGGGTGGCGATATTGGTAGCGCGCCTTGGCGGCGTCCGACTGTGCGGCGAGCACCGCTTCGAGGCGGGCTTCGTTCGTTGCCGCTGCGTCACTGTTGCCGACTAAGGGTAATGACGCGCAGCCCGCCACGGCAAGCGCAGCGGCGCTGATCAGCAAAAACTTGGTCATATGAGTACCCCTCGTTAAAATGGAGGCGCCCAACCTAAACGCAGATCAAAGCGCCTTGACGACCTGTTCGCACATTTTTTTGGCGTCGCCGAATAACATCATCGTGTTGTCGCGGAAGAACAGCTCGTTCTGAACGCCGGCATAGCCCGCCGCCATGGAGCGCTTGATGAACAATACCGTGCCGGCGTTTTCAACATCGAGGATCGGCATGCCGTAGATTGGCGAGGCCTTGTCGGTTTTCGCCGCCGGGTTGGTGACGTCATTGGCGCCGATGACAAAGGCAACGTCAGCGGTGCGAAATTCAGCGTTGATGTCTTCCAGCTCAAACACTTCGTCGTAAGGCACCTGCGCTTCAGCTAGGAGGACGTTCATGTGTCCGGGCATGCGTCCCGCTACCGGATGGATTGCGTATTTTACCTCAACGCCTTCTTCCTTGAGCTTATCGCACATTTCCTTCAATGCGTGCTGCGCCTGCGCCACGGCCATGCCGTAGCCGGGCACGATGATGACCTTGCTGGCGTTCTTCATAATGAACGCTGCATCGTCCGCTGAGCCGCGTTTGACCGGGCGCGTCTCCTCCTCGCCAGCGCCGGCGGCGGCGTCCTCGCCGCCAAAGCCGCCGAGAATGACCGAGATAAATGACCGGTTCATCGCCTTGCACATAATGTAGGAGAGGATCGCCCCCGAAGAGCCGACCAGTGCGCCGGTGATAATCAGCGCCATGTTCTCAAGCGTGAAACCGATGCCGGCCGCCGCCCATCCGGAATAGGAGTTGAGCATCGAGACCACCACCGGCATGTCGGCGCCGCCAATTGGAATGATGATTAAAAACCCGAGGACAAACGCCGCCAGCGTCAGCACCATAAAGGTCGCGGTTGATTGCTCAAAGGTCATCAACAGGCCGATGCATAACAGGATTAAAACCCCGAGCCCGAGATTGATCGAATGACGCGCTGGCAACATGATCGGCTTGCCGGACATATTGCCGTTGAGTTTGGCAAACGCGATGATCGAGCCGGAAAAGGTAATTGCGCCGATCGCAACGCCGAGCGACATCTCGACGATCGATTGCATGTGAATATTGTTCTGCTCGCCAATCCCGAAAGCTTCCGGCGCCAGGAACGCCGCCCAGGCGATAAACACCGCCGACAGCCCGACCAGCGAGTGAAACGCCGCCACCAGTTGCGGCATCGCCGTCATCGGGATCCGCCGGGCGATATAAGCGCCCGGAACCGCGCCGGCAGCGACCGCGATGAGGATTAAAAACCAGGTGCCAAAGCTTTTATTTTCTAAAACGAACGTCGTCGTTGCGACGGCAATCGCCATGCCGATCATGCCAAAACGATTGCCCTGGCGCGCAGTTTCCGGCGACGACAATCCGCGCAAGGCAAGAATGAAAAGGATGCCCGCGACGACATAGAGTAACGCTGGGAGGTTATCGGCCATAAGCGGCTCTATCGCTCCTTCTTCTTATACATTTCGAGCATGCGCTGGGTCACCAGAAAGCCGCCGACGATATTGACACTGGCGAGTGCAACGCCGCCAAACCCCAGAGCCTTGGACCAGCCGCCAGCAGCCGACCCGGCAAGGTCGGCGCCGAGCGCGATTAGCGCGCCGACGATAACCACCGAGGAGATCGCATTGGTGACCGACATTAGCGGCGTATGCAGCGCCGGCGTCACCGACCAGACGACGTAATAGCCGACAAAAATCGTCAGGATGAAAATCGTTAGCAGGAACACAAAATCCGAAATCGGGCTCGCCGCCGCCAGGGTCGCCAGCTGGTCGGCAATGTCGCGCGCCTGTTCGGCGGCGGTGGTCGCCGCCTCAGCATTGCCAGTGGCGTTGCTCGCCGCAGCCTCAGCTGCTTGCGCCAGCTCTTCAGCGGCCTTTGCCGCCTCTTCCACCTGTTCACGTTTATCCTGCATCATCGGCTCCTTCGGAGGCAGAGGCGTCATCACCGGCGGCGTCTTTGGTTGTTGCCGCCGGTGCGGGCGCTGGGTCTTCGCTCGCGAAGGCCGGGTGGATCACCGCGCCGTCGCGGGTCAACGCTACGCCCTTAAAGATGTCATCATCCCAGTCGACGACGAATTCGCGCTTGTCTTCGTCCCAGAATGCGGAAATGAAATTAAAAATATTGCGCGCCAGAAGGCTTGATGCATCCGCCGCCAGCCGGCCCGGTACATTGTTGAAGCCAAGAATGGTGACGCCGTCGATCTCAATCGCATCGCCCGGCCGCGTCAGCGCGACATTGCCGCCCTGCACAGCCGCCAGATCGACAATCACCGAGCCGGGCCGCATTGCGCGCACCATCTCCTCGCTAATCAGTTTAGGCGCCGGCCGTCCGGGGATTAGCGCCGTTGTGATGACGATATCCTGCTTCTTGATATGCTCGGCGACAAATTCAGCCTGGCGCTTCTGGAAGTCTTGCGACATTTCCTTGGCGTAGCCGGCCGCGGTCTCTGCGTCCTTCATCGCCTCTTCGTCAACGGTAACGAACGTCGCGCCGAGGCTTTCAACTTGTTCTTTTGCCGCAAGGCGCACATCGGTGGCCGAGACCACCGCGCCGAGCCGTCTTGCGGTGGCGATGGCTTGCAGCCCGGCAACGCCGGCGCCCATGACAAAGACTTTCGCCGGCGCAATCGTCCCCGCCGCCGTCATCATCATCGGCAACGCTTTGCCGAAATAGGCCGCCGCATCGATCACCGCCTTATAGCCGGCAAGGTTTGATTGCGAGGATAAGACATCCATCGATTGCGCGCGGGTAATGCGCGGCATCAGATCCAGCGCAAACGCATCAACGCCGAGCCGCGCATAAGCTTCCACGCTGTCCGGTTCGTCGAACAGCGACAGCACCGCCGCCAGTCTCGCGCCGCGCCCCAACACCCGCAGCTCCTCGCTGGAGGGGCGTTGCACTTTGAGCACCAAATCCGCCGACTGCGCCGTATCCGCCGCACTCGGCCGGACTTCGGCGCCAGCATCACGATATTCAGCATCGGAAAACCGGGCGCCGTCGCCGGCCCCGGCTTGGACCGCAACTTCAGCGCCGAGCCCGACAAATTTCTTGACGGTCTCAGGCGAGGCGGCGACGCGGGTCTCATCGGCTCGCGTTTCTTTCAGGACGGCAATTTTCATTGGGCCTCCAGCGTCACGCGCAGCGTCATCATTGGGTTAGTGGGAAAAGAAAGTTTTCACGATCAGATGCGCAAAAACATAGGTGGCGACGCCGGCGAACAGCGACAGCCAAATCCCGTTTACCATCACCAGGCTGGTAAAAAACATCGCCAGCGCCAGTGCGAAGGGAACGCCGATCTCGGTCGCGGCGGTCATAATCCCGTCATAGGAGCGGCGATGTTCTTCGGCATCTTTTACGCGCTGAATAGCTTCGTCTGACATAAGTCACCCTCTTAAACTCTAGTTGTATTTGACGGATTTCAACGCTTTGGGCAAGCCCGTTAACCGCCGACCCGAACCGGCCAGCAGCTGAACAGCGTGCGCAGGGCGGATATGAAAGCCATCGGCTGATCCAGCATCAGATGATGGTGAGCCTCGGGCATCATAATAAAGGGCGAACGTCCCCTCGCCTGGTCGCGCAGATGGTTGAGCGAATCACCCTGGGCGAACATTGATTTTTCCCCATATATGAAGGCAAGCGGACAGCGCGCGGCGCGCAACAGGTCGCGCTCGAACTGAATATCGAAATTTTTGCCCTTGTCGGGATCAAATTTCCAGGTCCAACCCTCGCCGCCATCATCCATGGGCGCGCGGCGCAGCCCCTGTCTGGCGATATAGTCGAGCAGAAAAAGGTGTTCCGCCGGCTGATTAGGTAACAGCCGGAACCGAGCCACCGGCTCCTCGATGGTTTTATAGACCCGCATGGTGGTCGCCGTGGAGGTTGGCTTTTCCCGATTGGCGCGGACCACCGAATAGCCCTCATCCGGGTCCGGCACGCCTAAGGGGCTATCGATCACCACCGCGCCGCCGAGCCGGTCGCCTTCGCGCTCAACAGCGGCGAGCGTCACCCAGCCGCCAAAACTGTGACCGACAAGGGTCGGACGGCCGCCTTCGGCCAATCCGGCCTTGTCGATCACCGCAAACAGCTCATCGACCAGACAATCGAGAGAATATTGATCGCGCCAGTCCGAATCGCCCATGCCCGACAGATCCAGCGCCGCCACCCGGCGGTTTGCGGCGAAAAATGGCGCGAAAGGCCGCCACCAGTTGCGATGGGCGCGGCCGCCATGGACGAATAACAACCCCCGCTTTCCCCGTTCGCCCCAGGCGGAATAGTGTATCTTCGCACCGGAAACTTTAACGCTTCCCTCCTCCGAGGGCGCGTTGATCGCCCGTTCAAACCATTCCGGCGCCGGCGGCTTGGCGCCGGCCAGCCCCGCCAGTGGCCGGATCAAATCGTCCTTTTTCCGATTTTTCTCGTTCGATGCCATGTCTTGATGCTTTCCAGATGATCCGCCACCTTGATAGCGCAGCCGGACGCCGGCGCAAATATTCTTTTTTTGCCGCCTCTTAGGCGATTAACAACAAGTTAATTCGTAAGCGAATGGTCATCGCCCGCCATGCGCCAGAGGCGTATCGATATGACACGGTTTTAAACCGATCTTTACCCGGATCGCAGATGCTGCCGCCAAGCCCGTTTATTTTCAGGAAGCTGCCCGACATGGTGAAGACTGTATTAATCGTTGATGACGACCCCACCCAGCGCCGGCTGATGCGCGCCGTCTGTGAAAAAGCCGGCTATCCGGTGTTGCAGGCCGATAGTGGCGAGAATGCGCTTGATTTGTTGCATAGTCAGCAAGGCAGCGATGTCGGCGTTGTCATGCTTGATCTGCGCATGCCCGGTCTTGGTGGCATGGAGACGTTGAAGCGGATGAAATCATTCCGCGAAGAATTACCCGTGATCGTACTGACCGCTCAGGGCGGCATTGATACAGTTGTTGAAGCCATGCAATGCGGCGCCACTGACTTTTTTGTAAAACCCGCCTCGCCCGAACGCGTTGTCGTCTCGATCAACAACGCACTGAACCTGACCTCCCTGCAAGGCGAAGTCTCGCGCCTGAAACGCAAACGCGAGGGATCGTTGCAGTTCGGCGATCTCATCGGCGAGAGCACTGCGTTACGCCATGTGATGAAGCTTGGCGAGCGCGCCGCAGCGTCCAATATTCCGATTTTGATCACCGGCGAATCCGGCACTGGCAAGGAAATGGTGGCGCGCGCCATTCAAGGCTCATCCGAACGCGTCGGCAGACCTTTCATAACGGTCAATTGCGGCGCAATCCCTGAAAATCTGGTCGAAAGTATTCTTTTCGGCCATGAGAAAGGCTCCTTCACCGGCGCCAACGCCAAGCATATCGGCAAATTCCAGGAAGCCCATGGCGGCACGATTTTCCTCGATGAGGTCGGCGAGTTGCCGCAGGACATGCAAGTCAAACTGCTCCGTGTGCTGCAGGAGGGCGAAGTTGACTCGATTGGCTCCAAGCGTCCGGCCAAAGTCGATGTCAGGGTGATTTCCGCTACCAACCGCGACCTTTCCACGGCGGTAAAGGAAGGGGAATTTCGCGAAGACCTTTTTTACCGGCTCAATGTGTTCCCGGTGGAAGTCCCGCCGCTGCGCGACCGGGCGGACGATATTCCTGCACTGATTGAACATTTTATCGGCCGCTATAACGCCGAAGAACGCCGCGATGTACGCGGCGTGCGTCATGAAGTGCTCGAAGTTCTTACGTCCCAGCCATGGCCGGGTAATGTGCGTCAGCTTGAAAACACAATTTTCCGCGCCGTCGTGCTTAGTGAAGACGCTTACCTCTCCGCGGAAGACTTTCCTCTTCTTACAGATGAATTCAACACTGCCGGAGTCCTTTCCGGTCCGCCGATGATTGACGATGGAGAATTGCCGCCCGCCGAGCTGGCGTCCACAGCCGCACAGCAAGCAACGGGGGAAAACGACGCCGTCGCCGTATTCGACCGAGAAGGGCATTTGCGCTCGTTACAGGAAATCGAAAAGGACCTCATTGCCCTGGCGATTGAAACCTATGAAGGTAAAATGTCGGAAGTCGCCCGCCGCCTCGGCATGGGCCGTTCAACCCTATACCGCAAACTGCGCGAACACGACCTGGAAGTCCGCCGCGCAGGCTAAGCGCTGCTGCAAACTAAAGTTCAAAAAGGGCCCGCAACCGTTGCGGGCCTTTTTTCATAGCGCAATTGCCGCAAGCACAGCGCTTGCGGGCCACCCCCTGCAAACGATAGAACCGCGCTTATGTCGTCGGCCGAACGAATCCATGAAACGCCTCTGGCGGATATCAACGTCGCCGATCCCGCGCTTTGGGATCGCCACCAATATTGGCCGATTTTCGAGCGCATGCGCCGCAAGGACCCGGTGCATTATTGCACTGACAGCACGTATGGCCCCTATTGGTCGGTGACGTCCCATGAAGACATTCTTGCGGTTGAAACCAATCACGCGGTTTTTTCGTCGGACAGCCGGCTTGGCGGCGTCGTCATTCATGATGATCTCGCCTTTGAGTTGAGCGGTTATGCGCTTGAAGGGTTCATCGCCATGGATCCGCCGCGCCATTCCGCGCAGCGCGCCGCCGTTTCCGGGATTGTCTCCCGCCCCAATCTTGCGCATTTGGAAACCATCATCAGTGAGCGCACGCGCGATCTTTTGGACAGCCTGCCGGTCGGCGAAGTGTTCGACTGGGTGCCAACGGTATCTATTGAACTGACAACGCAAATGCTGGCGACGTTGTTTGATTTCCCGTTTGAGGACCGCGCAAAACTCACCCGCTGGTCAGATGTTGGCACGATGGAGCCCGGCCTTGGCGTTGTCGCGACCGACGCTGAACGCGTTAAAGAACTAAAATCCTGCCTGTTTCATTTTACCAAGCTGTGGCGCGCCCGAAAAGACAATCAGGACGGCTTCGACCTGGTCTCAATGCTGGCGCAAAACCCGGCGACTGCGAACATGAACCCGATGAATTTTCTCGGTAACATTCTGGTGCTGATCATTGGCGGCAACGACACGACGCGCAACTCCATGTCCGGCGCGATCGCCGCCTTCGATCAATATCCGCTAGAATTGCAAAAGCTGCGCGCCAATCCGTCGCTGATGGACAACGCGATTTCTGAAATCATCCGCTGGCAGACGCCGATTGCACATATGCGCCGCACCGCGCTCGCCGATGTGGTGCTTGGCGGCAAGCAAATCAAAAAAGGCGACAAGGTGGTGATGTGGTATGCGTCCGGCAATCGCGACGAAAAAGTTTTCAGCGATGCAGAGCTGTTTGACATTGAACGCGACAACGCCCGGCGCCATCTTTCTTTCGGTTTCGGTATTCATCGCTGCATGGGCCGGCGCCTGGCGGCGTTGCAATTGCGGATTTTGCTGGAAGAAATTATCAAGCGCTGGACGCGAATTGAAATCGCCGCCGCGCCGACATCAATTAAATCGAACTTCGTGCACGGCTATGCCAGCCTGCCGGTGCGGATTATCCCCTAGGCTCCGCTGCTGTCCGGATTATAAATGGCTCCTGCTTTTAAGTATCGCACAAGCCTTATTCCTACTCGGTGTCATCACCGGATTTATTCCGGTGATCCAGAGCAAAAGAATAGAAAATCCTAGACTTGCCATACTGGATTGCCGGAATGGAGATGGATCGGAACCATCGACGTCCGGCAAGGACAATGATGAATGGTTATGCATAGCGTCATATGTGCTAGCCTGTCGGCCCCAACACACAGATCCCGAATTTGCCCGAAGGACAACACCATGGCGATGTCAAAACGCACTTTCCTGAAAACCGCCGGCATTAGCGGCGCAGCGCTTGCCGGCGCTTCTGCATTCACGGGCAATGCGACTGCGAAGACATTATCCAGCATCGCCAACCATGCACAGCCGATTTCTGTCGATGAACGCAAGCACCGCATCGCCAAGGCGCAACACTTGATGCGCCAGGCCGGGATCGGCGCGCTGTTGCTTGAGGCCGGATCGGCGCTGGTTTATTTCACTGGCGTCAGATGGTGGCGATCAGAACGCTTTACCGGCGCGATCATTCCAGCGACGGGCGAAATAGCTGTTGTAACGCCTTACTTTGAAGAGCCTTCTATCCGTGAAACCATGGCGCTAGGCGATGATATTCGCACCTGGCATGAAAACGAAAACCCATTCGCCCTTGTCGCCGGCATACTCAAAGATCGCGGCGCAGCAAGTGGAAAACTCGCGATTGAAGAAACCGTGCGGCATTTTATTGCCGACGGCGTACAAAATGCAGCGCGTGGGCTGGAGATTGTTTCCGGCCGGGATATCACGCGGGGTTGCCGGATGTATAAATCCACCGCCGAAATCGCACTGATGCAAACCGCAAACGACATCACCATCGCCGCCTACAAACATATCCACCCGAAAATCGAAGCCGGAATGAGCGCAGGTGAGCTTTCCGAGATGATGAGCGCGGCGACCCGCGCGCTTGGCGGCGCGGTGCAATTTTCCATGGCGCTGCTCGGCGAGGCCAGCGCATACCCTCACGGAACGCGCCAACCACAGGAAGTTGACGAAGGCTCCGTCATTTTAATGGACTGTGGCTGTTCGGTGCATGACTATGAGTCAGATATTTCGCGTAGCTGGGTGTTCGGCGCGCCAAGCAAAAAACAGCGCGCGGTGTGGAACACGGTCAAGCGCGGTCAGGAACTCGCCTTTGAGACCGCGCAAATCGGCGTCGCCGCCGGCAAAGTTGATGATGTCGTGCGCCAATTTTATGAAAGCAAAGGTTACGGCCCACGTTACAAAACCCCCGGACTGTCGCACCGCCTCGGTCATGGCATCGGCATGGACGGGCACGAGCCGGTGAATTTTGTCGAGGGTGAGACGACCAAACTGGCGCCGGGCATGTGTTTTTCTAACGAACCGGGGATTTATATCTTCGGCGAATTTGGCATCCGTCTCGAAGATTGCCTTTACATGAGCGAAGACGGACCGCAGCTGTTCAGCGCGTTGTCGCCATCAATTGACCAACCGTTTGGCTAAATGGGGGAGCGAACTATGCCGCCTATCACCAGAAGACACATACTGCTCACCGGCGCGGGCGCCATTGTTATTGTTGGCGGCGGCTGGGGGATGACACGCAATCCGAAACAGGCGCGCGCGCCATGGCGCCAAGCCAGTGAAGGCTTCGGCGATCCGCGGCTGGATGTTCTGGCTTACGCTATCCTCGCGCCCAATCCGCATAATATGCAGCCCTGGCAGGTTCGCCTTAATGGCAAGGATAGTTTCACGGTGTTTTGCGATCGGAATCGCACGCTGCCGCAAACCGACCCGCCAAACCGTCAGATCACCATCGGGTTCGGCTGTTTTTTGGAACTTGCGCGGCAAGCAGCGGCGGAAAAAGGCTTTCGCGCCGAAATCGAATATTTCCCCGAGGGCGAACCCTTCCCTCTGCTGGACGAGCGGCCGATCGCGCATGTGAGACTTATCGAGGACGCGCCGGCACGCGATCCGCTGTTTTCAGAAGTTTTATCGCGGCGCACCAGCCGGCTTGCATTTGATACGGCGCAAACACCGTCGGGTGATGATTTGGCGGCGATCACCAGCGCTGCATCGCCTGCGATTTTTGCAAGCGCATCGTCGGACAGCAAGTTGGTCGAAGACTTGCGCGCGCTCACCGTAAATGCATGGCGGGTTGAATGGGCCACGCCGCGCACCCGCCGCGAAAGCATTGATGTCACGCGCATTGGTAAAAGCGAAATCAACGAAAAGCCTTATGGGTTAGCCCTCGCAGGCGCGCCAATGGACGCATTGAATGCAGTTGGCCTTCTCACCGCAGAGAAAATGGATGACGCCGGCGCAACCGCCTATCAACAGGGCCTGTCATTTTACGAAAAGGCCTGCGAGACAGCGACCGCGCATGCATGGATTAAAACTGCCGCCAACACGCGGCGCGATCAGCTTGACGCCGGGCGTTCATGGGTGCGCATGCAGCTCGCCGCGACCGCGCGCAATATCGCCTTTCACCCGTTAAGCCAGGCGTTGCAGGAATTTCCGGAAATGCGCGAACACTATGAGCGCGTTCACACATTGCTTGGTGCGGACAATGGCGAAACCGTGCAAATGCTGGTCAGGCTGGGATATGCAGGCGCAAGCGCGCCAGCGCCGCGCGAGCCGCTGGCCTCGAAACTGTTTGAGGGGTAGCAAAGTCGGTTTGTCGCGCTAACGCGTCATCCCGGAAGCCGACACAGTACCGAAATCTTTGATTTCGTTGTACTGCCGAGCTGTCCGGGATCTCATGCGGCAGACACGACACTTGTGGAGAAAGGTCCCGGACCAGCCGTGCATCACCCCGATCGCGAAGGCGGTCGAATCTTAATTTGCGCGCCTTCGCGCGCGTGCTGCAATGCATCCGGGATGACGGAAGTTTCTCTTATGCAGCGGGCCTAATTCTTATCGACCGGCATGCATTCAGAAAAAATCGGATTGCCGACAACCTGTTGGCTCATCCAGGCTTTCCCGGCCGCTTTGCATTGTTTCATCGAGGGATAAAGTCCGATGAGTTCCGGTTCGCTGGTCGGACCGGGGGTTAAATAACCATAAGCGGCGAACTCTTCGGAACCGTCGCCTTCGATTGTCGCGCAAGCGGATAGAGCAACAAGCAACACTATAAATGTTGCAGTGCGGAACAATATTGTCGCCGGTTTGGCATTGCAGTTTACGAACCTGCTCATAGTTTCCTCGCTTTTGTGGTTTTCCGTCCTATGGGGCGCTTAATTAAAACCAACCGCGGCGCCGAAATAAAGGCGGCGGCGGCATTGTCTGATAAGGTATTGAAACCAAGAACGTTTCGAGTTCAAACGCTTCAACCAATCACAACAATTTAACGCCGCTCATTCCGGCTTTCGCCGGAATGAGCGAGGGAGTGTTATGCGGGCCCGGTCGATTGCTGTCGTTCCAAACGAAACATTCGCATCAAAACCAATACCCCTAAACCAACACCCCTAAACCAACACTCCAAAACGAATACCCCAAAACGAATACCCCAAAACGAATAAAGCCCCGGCATTGCGCCGGGGCTTTGGTTGAATTCGTATTTTGAACTCATTTATTGCCGAACAAAAGTCCGGAAGTCTCGTGGCGGAGCAGCTCCCCGCAGAATATCGGCCTCAACCTTAGTTCGGCGCCGATATCCAGCCCCTCATTTGCGCATTTGACGCTTCAAAACATCATACGCGAGGCGCACAAACGAAAATTTCGTCTATCAGGCCGTCACGGCCTGATAAAACGATCTATCTACGCTTGCTTTTTGCTTTTTTACGCTTGGTCGCCTTGCGTTTCGTAGCCTTACGCTTGGTTGCCTTACGTTTTGTGGCTTTTTTCTTCGTAGCCTTACGTTTTTTCGCTTTTTTCTTTGTTGCCTTGCGCTTAGTGGCCTTTTTCTTGGTCGCTTTGCGCTTAGTGGCTTTTTTCTTCGTAGTCTTACGCTTGGCCTTTTTCTTGGTCGCTTTGCGCTTGGTGGCTTTTTTCTTCGTAGCCTTGCGCTTCGTGGCCTTGCGTTTGGTCGTTTTCTTAGCGGCTTTCCGTTTGGTTTTCCGCTTCACAGCCTTCTTCTTGGCTGTTTTACGCTTAGTCGTTTTACGTTTCGCGGTTTTTTTCTTCGCCGCTTTTTTTCGAGTCGTTTTTCTTTTGACCGCCATTGGTCTACCTCCGAGTCGTGATTCGAATTTAGAACTGTACGGTAATTTACTAAAAAAGTAT
>JAJFGE010000085.1 GCA_021776295.1 Hyphococcus sp. | reverse complement strand
GGAAACCCGCTTGACCGGCACCCGACCTGGAAACATGTGAGCTGCCCCGAATGCGGCGCCAAGGCGCGGCGCGAGACCGACACGTTCGATACGTTCGTTGATTCCTCGTGGTATTTCGCACGATTTGCAGCGCCCGATCCGAACAAACCCATCGACAAAGCCGCCGCCGACACCTGGATGCCGGTCGATCAATATATCGGCGGCGTCGAACACGCGATCTTGCATCTTCTTTATGCACGTTATTTCACCCGGATGATGAAGGCCTGCGGATACCTCTCCGTAGACGAACCTTTTGCGAATTTGTTTACGCAAGGCATGGTGGTGCATGCAACCTTCCGCGATGAAGCTGGAGAATGGTTGCTGCCCGAAGAGGTCATTATTGAAAAAGGCGCCGCGCGGCGTGCCGACAATGGCAACCCGGTCGCCATCGGTCCAATCGAAAAAATGTCGAAGTCGAAGAGAAACGTCGTCTCTCCCGAAGCCATTGCCGAGACCTATGGCGCGGATGCGGCGCGCTGGTTCATGTTGTCGGATTCGCCGCCTGAACGCGATGTGGAGTGGACCGATGCCGGCGTTGAGGGCGCGTGGAAATTGATCAACCGGATCTGGGAGGCGGTATCGTCAGGGGCGGGACTGTTGAAAAGCCTCGATCTGTCCAAGCCCGCCACTTCAGACGCCGACAAGCCTTTGCGCCAGGCCACCCATGGCGCCATAGCCGGACTTACCGACGACATTGAAAATTTCCGCTTTAACAAGGCGATCGCGCGGATCTATGAATTCCTTAATGTGCTGAAATCAGCCTCCGGCGCTGGCGATTGGGCAAAAGCCGAAGCGCTATCGACGCTGACACAACTTGCGGCGCCGTTCACCCCGCATCTGGCCGAAGAATGCTGGGAGACGCTGGGCGGGAAAGGGCTGGTCTGTAATGCGCCATGGCCAAAGGCCGACCCGGCGCTCCTCGCCCGAGACAAAATTGTCCTCGGCGTCCAGGTCAATGGCAAGCGCCGCAGCGAGGTTGAGGTCGCCGCCGACGCCGATAATGCAGCTGTTGAGAAAGCGGCCTTGTCCGAGGCGGGGATTAAGCGCCATATTGACGGCAAGACCATCCGCAAAGTCGTTGTCGTGCCGGGGCGGATCGTCAATATCGTTGTCTCTTAACCTGGGCTCGGGAGTGGTTATGTTGAACCTTGGTCGAAACTGGCCGCGCGCTGCGCTCATCGTCGGACTTCTCACGCTTGCCGGCTGCGGTTTCAAACCGATTTACGCAATATCCGAAGACGGCGCCGCGCCGCTCAACCAGCGCATTGTCGTTGGCGCCATAGCCGCGCCGGAAGAGGTCCGCCCGTTGATTGCCGGCGCGCTTGTCGAACGCATCGTCCTTCAAACCGGCGAGACGGCAAAATATGAATTGACCGTCAACGCTTCGGAAATCGCTGAGCGGCTGGCGGTTCAAATTGACGCCACTGTCACGCGATATAATTACCGGCTCAATGCCAATTACGCGCTTTTAAACTTGCGCACCGGCAAAAAAATCACCGGCGGCGCAAAAGCTGTCACCTCCTACAATATTGTCAGCTCGCAATATTCAACGCTGTTTGCCGAACGCACCGCCCGGGAAAAAGCCGCCCGCATCCTCGCCGAAGAAATCGAGCGCGACCTGCTGCTCCAATTTTTGAATAATCCCGACACTGAAGATATTGCCGCCAGCAATTCAGAGGGGGACGGGTCAGAAACAACGCCTGAATATACAGCAGACCTTCCGCCAGAGCCGGAAGATGAGGTAATCTACATCATAGAAGATAACTAATGGTCGCCCTTAAAGGCCGTGCAATTAAAAGCTTTCTTGCCGGGCGCGACAAGGCTGTGGCGGCGGTCTTGGTTTATGGACCCGACAGCGGGCTGGTGCGCGAGCGCTCCGACAGGTTGGCGCGGTTTATTGTTGAGGATTTCAAAGACCCGTTTAATTTTATCGAGCTTACCGACGCCGATATCAAAGCCGAGTGTGGCCGGATTGGCGACGAGGCGGCGGCGCTGTCATTCACCGGTGGCGAGCGGGTGGTGCGTTTGCGCACGAGCGGCGAGACATCGGCGAAATCCGTAGCGGCGTGTATAAGCGATATTGATGCGGGCCATGTTAAGCCCAATGGCCTTGTCCTTATCGAGGCCGGGGAATTGCCGCCCCGGTCCGGTCTTCGAAAGGCGTTTGAGAAGGCGAAATGCGCCGCCGCGCTGCCGTGCTATGTTGACGGTCCGGGCGATGTTCGCGAGATGGCGGTCGCCGCCGCAAGCGCGGAAGATCTGCGCTTTGACGAAGACGCGCTTGACCTCATCGTTGCAATCCTCGGCGAGGATCGCGGGCTCTCACGCGCTGAAATCAACAAGTTGATTGTCTATAAAGGCCCCAAAGGTCTGCGTGCAGGACCGGGGACCATCAGCCTTGAAGACGTCCGGGCCTCGCTGGTCTCAGGACTTGGCGACGCGCTGGAAGATACTGCCGGCGCCGCCGCTGACGGCAATCCGGCAAGGTTGGCCGCCGCGCTCCACAAAGCCGCCACCGCCGGCGTCGCTCCGGTCAGCCTTTTGCGTGCACTGCAACGCCAGTTCTCGCGCCTTAAGTTGGCGTCAGATAATGTCGAGCGCGGCGAAAGCGCCGCCAGTGCGATGAAGAAACTACGCCCGCCAGTGTTCTTCGCCGAACAACGCGCGTTTGAGGCGCGGCTCTATAAATGGCGCGGCGCCAAGCTCGACAAAGCGCTTCGCATGCTGATTGATACTGAGTTCGAGGCTAAGACCACCGGCGCGCCGCAACGCGAACTGGTAGAACGCGCAGCCCTGCGCCTGGCGATCATGGCCGGGCGTTAGCGCGGCGGTTGGTACAACATTATCCAGTTATCAAAACCCTCGCCCATGTCATCCTCAACCCGCCTGTCATCAATGACGGCAAACCCTAACCCTTTGTAAAAATTAACGTTTTCTGCCTTTTGTGTGGTCAGTGTGGCGGCTGCGCCAGAGCCGTCTACGCGCGTCTGCAACTGCGCGCGCAAGACCTCAGAACCCAGCCCCTTGCCGCGCGCCGCCGGCGCGACGACCATATTGTTTAAGTACCAGCTCTCAGCGCCCTCCAGAGCGGCAAGCCGCCGCGATTCAATCTGGTCGACGACATGCAGCATGCGGCGGAATGCGGATAATCCGTGTAGAAATGGCATGGTAAGGAAGCCATATTGTGTAAGTTTTGTGAGATTTGCTGTTGGCGCACCCGGCGGATGCCAAAACCCCATGGCCGCGATAGACCCATCAGCGGCGCGTTTCCCAAAGCTGGCGCCAACGTCAAATTGCGCATTGAGGTTTACGCGCATCAGCCATTCAAGATTGCGCCGGCGTGTCTTATCGTCAGGGTAGATATAAACATGCGCAGGATTATCGAAAAAAGCATCCGCCAGAAGCTGTGCTGCGGCCAACCGGTCCGGTTTTCCTATGACGCCCGGCATTATCGCGGCGTCAAACCCCGGCGCCCATCAGCCGGCGGCAGATATCATCAAGCTGGTCTAGGGTGCGATATTGAACGCTCAGCGAGCCGGCGCCTTTGGCGGAATGGTCAATCACCACATCAAGGCCTAACATCGCCGAAAGATCGCGTTCGAGCGCGCGCGTGTCCGCATCTTTTCTGCTCCCTAAAGCCTTTGATTTTGCACTGCTTTTCGTCGCAGCAGTCGGCCGCTGGCTGGGCGCGCCCGCGCGGACCAGCCGCTCCGTGTCGCGCACCGAAAGCCCGTCGCGCAACACCCGCGCGCAGGCCCCGTCCGGATCGGCGGCGGCGAGGAGGGCGCGCGCATGCCCCATGGTAATCTCACCGGCAGCGAGCGCGTCATGGGCGCGCGAGGGAAGCTTTAACAATCGCATCATATTGGCGACATGGCTGCGCGACTTGCCAACCGTGCGGGCGATGTCGTCTTGGGTGCGGCCATAGGTTGCAGCAAGGCGGGCATAAGCGTTCGCTTCTTCAATTGGGCCAAGGTCTACGCGCTGGACATTTTCAACCAGCGCGATTTCCGCCGCCTCTCCATCCGTCAGCTCACGGATGATAACCGGAACGCTATGAAGTCTTGCGCGCTGCGCCGCGCGCCAGCGCCGCTCGCCGGCGACAATTTCGTAATCATCGCCGCCGCGCGGGCGCACCAATATCGGCTGCAAAAGCCCGCATGATTTAATAGAGGCGGCAAGTTCTTCAATCGCTTCCTTGTCGAAAATCTGGCGCGGCTGATCGGCGTTGGCGCTCAGATATTCGATTGGCAACTCACGTTTCGGCTCATCAACCGGGGCCGTCGCCTCGGGCCGGATATCGCCCAGGAGAGCGTCGAGCCCACGGCCTAAGCCCTTGCTTTGACGGCGTTTTTTTGCAGTTGCGGGCATATTCACATCTCCCTCAAGCGGCCTGCGGCCGGGCACGTTCGCGCTGAATAACTTCCGAGGCGAGCTGGATATAGGCCTGGCTGCCGGGACATTTCAGATCATAAAGCAACGCCGGTTTGCCATGGCTCGGCGCTTCGGAAATCCGCACATTGCGCGGAATGACGGTGTTGTAGACTTTGTCTTTCAGATGCGCGCGAACATCGTCTTCCACCTGATTGGTGAGATTGTTGCGCCGGTCATGCATGGTCAAAACAATCCCCTGAAGCTCAAGGCGGGAATTAATCCGCTCACGGATGGTGTCGATAGTGCGCAAAATTTGGCTTAGACCTTCAAGCGCAAAAAATTCACATTGCAAGGGGATGATTACCGCATCCGACGCGGCAAGCGCATTTACGGTCAACAGGCTTAAAGAGGGCGGGCAATCGATCAGCACGTAAGATACCGGATCGCCGCCGGCGGACTGGCGATATTCATCAATCGCATCGGCCAGCCGGTAGTGGCGCCGGTCCGCATCGATGAGTTCAATTTCCGCGCCCGCAAGGTCAACGCCGGCGGGCGCCAGCGTCAGGCCCGGTATATCCGTGTCGGTCACCGCCGCCTCGAGTCTATAGTCTCCGCCGAGAACGTCATAAGTGGTAACGCCCCGGTCTGCCGCGCGGATACCCAGTCCGGTGGAGGCGTTGCCTTGCGGGTCAAGGTCTATCAGTAAAACCTGCTCGCCGACGGCGGCCAGCGCGGTGGCGAGGTTAATCGCCGTCGTCGTCTTGCCGACGCCGCCCTTCTGGTTGGCGATCGCAAGGATACGGAGAGAGCTAGCGGTCATAAGCGGGCTTTAGCTTTGCGATTTCCAAAATCGTCGCGCCAGGGTCGGTGACGCTTCGATGGGGTATGACTTCCATATGCCAAGATTTAGTGGCGTCGGTCAATTCATCCGCAACATCTTGTCCTTTTAGTAAGAAATACCTTGTGTTTTTACCCCCAATTCCATGGCCGTAGCGGAGTAATTTATCAAGCCGGGCGAGCGCGCGCGCGGTGATGATATCGGGCGGAGAGGGCAGAACCACCGCTTCAATGCGCGCCGGTATGACTTTGAGATTAGCCAGCCCCATCGCCTCGCCAGCCGCTAAGAGAAACGCCGCCTTCTTGCCGGTCGATTCAATCAATGTGACGTGTACGTCCTTTTCCGCCAGCATCGCCGCCAGAATAAGCCCCGGAAACCCGGCGCCGGACCCAAGATCGACAAGGGTTTTAACCCCAGCCGGCAAAAGCGGGACAAGCTGCACGCTATCCAGGTAGTGCCGGCGCCAGCGGTCTTCGATGGTCGAGCGGGCGATAAGGTTGTGCCGCGATGACCAGTCGATCAACACAACATCCATGGCTTTCAGGCGTTGAAATGTTTCACGTGAAACATCGGCGGCGGCGGCAAACTGTTCAGGCGTCATGTCTGTCCGCTCACCGCGCGGGCCCTCGCTTTATGCTTCTTCACCCAGGCAAGCAAAAGCGCCAGCGCCGCAGGCGTCACCCCTTCGATGCGACCGGCCTGGCCCAGCGTCGCCGGGCGCGCGGCAATCAGCTTGGCGCGAACCTCATTGGACAGTCCCTTGATAGTCTCATAGTCGAGATCGCTCGGCAGCCGCAGGCTTTCATCCTTCTTGAAGGCGACAATGTCGGCTTCCTGGCGGTGGAGATAGCCGGAATAGAGCGCATCAAATTCCAGCTGTTCCGTGATTGGTTGCTCCATCTCAGTAAGCTGGGGCCAAATACCGGCAAGGTCATTGAGCTTAATCCCGGGCAGGGCCAACAGATCGACCACCGAACGGCGGCGACCGTCCTGGTTGATTTTGAGCCCGTGCTTGGCGGCTTCATTGGGCGTCAGCATTGTCTGGTCCGCCCACCGACGCGCCGCGTCGAGCGCCGATTGTTTCGTGTGAAATGCGCGGGCGCGCGTATCGCTGACAATGCCGGCTTCAATACCGCGTGGCGTCAGCCGCTGGTCGGCATTATCGGCCCGCAGGGTGAGGCGATATTCCGCCCGGCTGGTAAACATCCGATAGGGCTCGGTGACACCATGGGTGATGAGGTCGTCAATCATCACGCCGATATAGGCCTCAGACCGGTCGAGGTTGAAGGGCGCCGCACCGCCGACAAGCCTTGCCGCATTGACCCCGGCCATCAGTCCTTGCGCGGCGGCTTCTTCATAGCCGGTGGTGCCGTTGATTTGCCCGGCGAGAAACAGCCCGCCCAGCGCCTTCACCTCCAACGCCTGGGTGAGGGCGCGCGGATCGACATAATCATACTCAATCGCATAGCCGTAACGGATGACCTCCGCCCGCTCCAGGCCCGAGATGGTCTTCAGGAACGCCGCCTGAACAGCTTCCGGCAGCGACGTCGAAATCCCGTTTGGATAGACCGTGGCGCTATCCAGCCCTTCCGGCTCCAGGAATATCTGATGGCTGTCGCGTTCTGCAAAACGCACCACCTTGTCTTCAATCGACGGGCAATAGCGCGGGCCGCGCCCGGATATGCCGCCGCCATAGATGGCGGATTTCTCGATATTATCGGCGATAATCCGGTGCGTGGCTTTGGTCGTCCCGGTGACGCCACAGGCGATTTGCGGCACGGTAATCTTGTTAGTCATAAACGAGAACGGGACCGGCCTGTCATCTGCCGGCTGCATATCGAGGCTTGTCCAGTCGATGGTCTCGCCATTGAGCCGGGCAGGGGTGCCGGTCTTCAGCCGGCCGATTTTAAGACCCATGGCATAAAGCCGGTCCGACAAGCCCCGCGCCGGGGGTTCAACCCCGCCCCATGTCCGGTCGGCGGCTCTTGAATTAGCGCGCCCCGCTTGAATGCGGCGATCGCCAATATGAATGACGCCCTTCAGGAAGGTGCCGGTGGTCAGGACCACAGCGCCGGCGCGGATTATTGTCCCGTCAGCAGCGACGACGCCGTTAACCTTCAGCGCTGCATTTGTTTCACGTGAAACATCGAGGTCTTCGACTGAGACTTCAGCAATCTCGAGATTATCAATCTCGCCAAGCAGGGCCTGCATGGTCTCGCGGTAGAGCTGGCGGTCGGCCTGAGCTCTCGGACCGCGGACCGCTGGGCCTTTGGAACGGTTCAGCATCCGAAATTGAATGCCTGCGCGGTCAATTACCCGCGCCATCAGCCCGTCCAGCGCATCAACCTCGCGCACCAGATGGCCCTTTCCGAGACCGCCAATGGCGGGATTGCATGACATTTCGCCGATTGTGTCGATACGGTGGGTCGCCAGCAGCGTCCGGGCGCCAGCGCGCGCCGCCGCGGCCGCAGCCTCACAGCCCGCGTGGCCTCCACCGATAACAATGACATCGTATGTCTTGACCATAGTCTTAACTTTCGCCGCCCATATAGGCCGGGACCGGGGCGAATGCATCCCCTTTCGGGCCAAGCCCGCCTGCACCGGCTAATTTTACAAATTGGAAAGGATTGAGCCGGTATGGCCGCCTCGGCACGGGGGCTGCAATACCGGCTCCATCAACAACGGGGGAATCGATCTCTGTGGGACATCTTATGAACGATTCAAAAACAGTAACCGCGTCACATACACACTTACATGGGTTAGAGACGCGGGCATTCGGACAAGAAACGCTGGCCGCCGACAAGCTGGAAGATATGCGTGTGAAGCGCGTGCTGGCCCGCCGGCTGGCTGAAAAGGCCAAAAACTATGAGCGCGCCGCCGCCAAGCTTGAAATTCGCGGCGATGGCGACGCCGCCGAGGTCCTGCAACGGGCGGCCGACCGGTTACGCCATATCACCGCCAAACCGGCGAAAGAACTCCTGCCATCCGGCTGAACGCCAAAATTCGGGAAATGATGCGGGCGTTTGTTGCTGCCGTTATTTCCCGATGCAAAAGCTCGAAAATATCTCGCCGAGAATATCCTCAACGCCAACCGCACCCGTAATACCGCCAAGCGCCCGCACCGCAAGGCGGGCGTCCTCGGCGGCAAGCTCCGGCGCGGTCTCAATATGCGCCTCCGCGCGGGTAAGCGCGGTGAGGGCGTCCTCAACCGCGTTAACGTGGCGGGCCCGGGTGAGGGCGGGGCCATCGCCGCCACTTGCCGGACCGGCAACGCTTTGGGTCAGCGCCGCAACCAATTCCGCCATGCCTGCGCCGGTCTTTGCCGAGACGACGTGCTCGTTAAACTCAGATTTTCCCGCACGCCGGACATCGCCGGCAATGTCGGCTTTGTTCCAGATAAGGAAATCACCCGGCTGAAGTAGCGCCAACGTTTCACGCGGGACAGTTTCATCCTCGCCGGCAAGCAGTGTTTCACGTGAAACACATTGCGCGCCATCAACCACCAACAGACGAAGATCAGCAGCTTTGCCGCGCGCACGCGCACGCGCAACACCTTCGCGCTCAATATCATCCGCCGTGGCGTTTGCAAGGCCCGCCGTATCGGCGAGCGTGACGACGATCCCGCCAAGGTCGAGCCGGGTTTCAATAATATCTCTGGTAGTGCCGGGCGCTTCATTGACAATCGCGACATCAGATCCGGCGAGTGCGTTTACGAGAGACGATTTGCCGGCATTGGGCGGGCCGATGATCGCCGCCATGACGCCCTCGCGTATCGTCCGTGCACGTCTCGAATTGAGAATGAACGCGGACAGCTCGCGCTTGAGCGCGGCGATGGCCGGCGCCGCGCGAGCAGCAACGGCGGCAGGTACGCCGCCCTCATCGGGGAAATCGATGTCAGCTTCAAGCGGCGCCACCACCTCTAAAATGAGCTTGCGCCAGCCCTCCGCTTGCGCCGATAATCGCCCCTCGAGCTGACCCAAAGCCTGCATTCTCTGTAGGGTCGTTTCGGCATCAATAAGATCGGCCAAAGCCTCTGCCTGGGCAAGGTCGAGCTTTGAATTTTTGAGCGCCCGAAAGGTGAATTCACCGGCCTCCGCCGGCCTTGCGCCGAGCGCCGACAGCGCCTCATAAAGCGCCGTCTCTACCGCGCGGGCGCCATGCAAATGGAATTCAGCAACATCCTCGCCGGTAAAACTTGCCGGCGCTTTAAAAAGTATGGCCAATCCGCGGTCGATGATGGCGCCATCTGAAGGCGCGCGCAAAGCGACCAATTTCGGGTCACGGGCTTTAATCCGTTTACCAACTAACGCGTTGGCGATTGAGTGAGATTTCGGCCCCGACACTCTGAACACCGCCACGCCAGCCTTACCGGCGCCCGAGGCGCGCGCATAAATCGTGTCGCTGGAGGCGGAAATCGCCATATCGTCGTCAAGGGCAGGGCTCTAAAACTAATCCCTATTTACCCTTCCCCATAGCCGCGCCGACCAGGTTCTGAAACTGCTCCAGACCCTTGCCGCCCATATTCGCCCATGCCGCAATTAACTTCTCGGGATCAGCCAGCGTATCGAGGTTTTCTTTTGCCTTCTTGGCCATTTCGTCCATGACCATTTTATTGAGCGGTTCAACATCCGGCATGCCGACAAAGGCGCGCGCTTCCTGGGGCGTGCATTCAACATTAATAGTCAGTTTCATTGGCGCATCTCCTCACAGCCGGCTTTCCGGACGCGAGACATAGCCCAAATCTGACGCCCGCAACAGCCCGTGTGTCTACAGCCCCGCCGGACACGAAACGCCGAGATAAGAGCCCGCCCCGTCGCCCCCAAAAAGTGCCTCGAACCCCTCAAAGGACTGTCTGGCAGTGCGGCCCGAACCCGCCTCGCCGGCATAGAATGCATATTCATGGACCGAGCCCGGCGCCTGTCTTTGGCGATGATGAAGCCGCGCCTCGCCCGGTCCGACAACGCACAACACGCCGCTGCCGCGATCATGCAAGGCCGCGCCCGCGCGCAGCCAGCAAGACGGTCTGAACGAACCCACTTCATCCGTACAGTGACTTATTGCCGCCTCTCCGCGAGCAAATGCATGCGCCTCGCCAAGCGTCTTTCGCACATTGGCAAAGGCGCGGCTGCGCCGCCATTGCGCCGATGATGCAATCGCCTGGTCAAGCGCCTCGTCAGCACGGCCAAGCGCATAAAGCCCATCGTCCGCATCGCGGTTAGCGCGCCGCTGCGCCCGTAACGCATAGTCGAGCGCGCCCTTGGCGTCTTCAATTTCCTCGGCCGTCGCCTCAGTATCATCAAGCACATGACGGGCTTTATCGATGGCGCTGGTTTGATAATTCACCTGGCCAACCGCCTTATCATAGGCCGACTGAGCGGCGTCGCGGTCCAGCACCAGCGCATAAATCCGCCGCCCGGAAAGATATCCGCCCAGAAAAGCCGGTTCTGCATCAGGGCTGCACACTCCGCTATAAACACCACCGTCACGGCCAAAGCCGTAGCCGCCTTCATCGCTGCAAAGCCGCGCCAACGCCGAATCGCGCCCACGCGCATAAGCTTGCCCATCCACCACTACGCCAAATTTCGTGCATTGCGCCGCGCGCTCATCAAGCGCGCTTTCCAACAGCCCAGCGGCGCCGTCTTCGAGCCCGGCGCCATACCAGTCCCCCGCCAGACATTCCTTCTCACTCATGATTTGCGTCGCGCAGCCGCCAAGACCGGCCGCAGCTATCAACAGGAATAGAAAATTCCGCATGCGCCTGCCCCCATCCGATATACATAAACACCAAATCATGTCCGCAGTTCGCGCCGCCGTCAACGCATCAAACCGGCGGGCGCGATCAGCGGCTCAGTTGCGCCGAGGGCGGGATTGCCGCTACACCGGAACCGATTGCGAGGACGCCCATGACTAAAGCCACTACCAAAGCCGTCTTTATCGAGGCCCATGGCGGGCCGGAGGTGTTTGCGCTTCGCGACCATGAATTACCGCCCCCAGCAACCGGCGAGATGCGCGTGCGCCATAGCGCTATCGGCTTGAATTTCATCGATATTTACCAGCGCACTGGGCTCTATCCGGTAGCCTTGCCGGCCATATTGGGCTCAGAGGCGGCCGGTGTTGTCGAAGCTGTGGGCGACGGTGTTGACGGCTTTGCCGCCGGCGACCGCATCGCTTATTTCGCCACCGGCGGCGGTTACGCCCAGGCCGCCAATGTCTCGGCGGCGATCACTGCAAAAATTCCCGATGGCGTCAGCGACGAAATTGCAGCGGCGGTGTTTTTAAAAGGTATGACGGCGGAGATGCTGGTCCGGCAGGTGTTCGCCCTAAGTCCCGATCACGCCTGCCTCATTCATGCCGCCGCTGGCGGCGTTGGCACGTTGCTGTGTCAGTGGGCAAAGCACATTGGCGCGCGAACCATCGCCGTGGTCGGCACGCAAGAAAAAGCAGCGACAGCAAAAGACAACGGCGCCGATGATGTTGTCATCCGCACACAAACAAAATCAATTTCAAGCGATGTACGGCGCCTCACCGATGGTCGCGGCGTTGATGTGGTTTACGACTCGGTCGGGGCTGCAACCTTCCAGGCCTCGCTCGACGCTTTGGCTATGCGCGGCCATATGGTTACCTATGGCAACGCATCCGGCCCGGTTCCAGCCGTCGAACCACTCGATCTATGCCGGCGCGGGTCAATAACGCTGACCCGGCCTACACTGTTTCACTATGCAACCCCGGAGCGATTGTCGGAGATGGCCGCTACGCTGTTTGGTCTCATCGTCGAGGGCGCGCTTAAGCCTAAGATCGGCCATCGCTTCGCCCTCGACGAAATCGCCGCCGCACACAAGCTTTTAGAAAGCGGAAAAAGCGTCGGCGCTATTGTTTTGAATCCGTAACGACAAAGGTCTGGCATATGCTTAAATGGGTATTCGTCGCTTCCGCCGGCCTGTTGGCGGCTTGCGGCAATAACAGCGCTGAACCAGCGCCGGGCGGCGCCCAATCGCACATCAACGGCTGGACCATCACCCCAAAAGGCGATCTCAACGCCTTCTTTGAATGCCTTGAGGCTGAGGCGGCGACGTTGCTCTCAGCCCATCGCGGCGGGCCCTATCCCGGCTATCCGGAAAACGCGGTGGAGACCATGGCGGCGATTTTGAGCGAGGTTCCAGCCCTCATGGAAATCGATGTCGCGGCCTCATCTGACGGCGTTCTTTATCTGATGCATGACGAGACGCTTGACCGCACCACTACCGGAACCGGCGCGGCGGGCGCCGCCGCCTGGGCCGACATCGCAAAGCTCCGCCTCAAAGACGAAACCGGGCGCCAAACCGCTTTTGCGCCGCCGCGGTTTTCCGATGCCTTGCGATGGGCCAAAGGGCGGACACTTTTGCAGGTCGATTTCAAACCCTCAGCCCGTTATGAGGATGTCATCGATGAGATTAATCATCAGGATGCGGAAGATAGCGTCATTCTTATCGCTTATACCTTGGCGTCCGCGCGCAAGCTCCATCGCCTCGCCCCAGAGATGATGATTTCGCTCGGGATCAACTCCCAATCCGAGCTAAACGGCGCGGTCGCCGCTGGCGTTCCCGCCAACAGGCTGATGGGCTTTACCGGCATACAAGCGCCGCGCCCGCGCCTGTTCTCAACCCTCAATGCCCGTGATGTCGAGGTGATTTTTGGAACCCTTGGCGGCAACGGCTCCATCGACAAAGATATTGCCCGCTCCGGGGACGCGGCCCGCTACGCGGACATCGCCGCCGCCGGCGTCGATATCATCGCCACCGACCGCCCAAAGCAAGCCCATGCCGCCCTCGCCAAGGCTAGCCGGGCGCCGGGAAATGGCGTCTGCGGCGTCTCCAAAGGCTAGTCTCGAGGCCCGCCAGACACAGGGCCGAGGGCTGGCGCTCAACGCCGCTCTGGGGCAGTCTGGCGCAATGAAACGCATCATTTTCCTTTATGCGCTGGCGCTTGGCGTCGCCGCATTTTTGCTTGCCTGGCTGGAATATAAATATGTCGCGCGGGTTTTCGCCCCCGAGATTTACATCCTCCTAATCGCCGCCGCCTTCACCGCGCTTGGCGTCTGGGCCGGCCATAAGCTCACCCAAAAACCGGCGCCCGCATCGTTTCAAAAAAACCACGCCGCACTACGCTCCCTCGGCGTCAGCGCCAGAGAATACGAAGTGCTGGAACATCTCGCCAAAGGCCAAACCAACAAGGAGATCGCAAGAGCGCTAGAGCTATCGCCCAACACGGTGAAAACCCACCTCTCCAGTCTCTATGAAAAGCTCGGGGCCCGGCGCCGCACCCGAGCCATCCAGATCGCCAAAGAGCATGCGTTGATCCCGTAAGCCTTAACAAACAGGCGATATTGCTGAAATCACCCCTATGGGCGATAGCGCCGTTCGGCCCGCCGCAGGTAGAGTTGCGCAATCCGTCGCCACCAAAGGACCTCAACATGTTACGCATCGCCCTCGTTTATGGCGCCATTTCCGGCGCAATCACCATCGCCGTCATGACCCTTGGCTATGCCTTTGCCACCAGCGAGAACGCCACCGGCAGTCAGGCCATCGGCTATTCGGTCATGATCATCGCGCTGAGCATGATTTTCGTCGGCGTAAAAACCTATCGCGACAACGACCTTGGCGGGGTCATTAAATTCAAGCCGGCGTTTTTGCTTGGCCTGGCCATTGCCGGCGTTGCCGGCGGCTTTTATGTCGCGGGATGGGAGGCTTATCTTGCAGTCACCGATTACACATTCATCAACAATTATACCGCCGGTATTATTGAGGCCAAACGCGCTGACGGCGTTAGCGGCGAGGCGTTAAACAAAATCATCGCCGATATGGAGGTAATGAAGCAGCAATACGCAAACCCCCTCTATAGGATGCCAATGACGTTTATAGAAATCTTCCCGGTTGGGTTGGTCGTCGCGCTGGTCTCGGCCGGCCTATTGCAAAACCCAAAGATTTTGCCGGTGCGCGGATAGAACCCTCAACCTCGCGGCGATGATAAAGGCGGTGTCGGGCGCGCCCGCATCAGCGGAATTTTCCAACCCTTATCCGGGTCGGCGCGCCCGCTCTTATAATCATCGATAAGCCTGAAGCCGAGCCACAACGCCAGCAACGCAAAGAAAATACCGCCTACAGCCTGGCCAATCAGGACGCCGGGCGCACCCGCCCAATGCGCCCCGAGCCACACAAACGGCGCCACGCCAAGCGTATTCTTTCCCCAATTCAACAGTGTCGACCAAATCGGCCGGTTGAGATTGTTAAAGACGGCATTGGTCACAAATAACATGCCATTGAAAAAGAACAGCGGCGCGACGACGACTGCAAACCAAAAAATCAGTACACGGCCGTCTTCCAACAACCCAAACTGAGCGGCGATAACGCCATAGAGCAAAAACAGCGCGGCCCACATGCCAGCTGTGTACACCCCGGTAAACATAATCGCCTTGCCCAACGTCTCGCGCACCCGCGGGTAATTGCCGGCGCCGAAATTTTGTCCGGCAATCGGGCCGACCGCGCCGGAAAGCGCGAAAATCACGCAAAACGCCAGCGGCGTCAGCCGGGCGATCACCGCATAGCCCGCCACCGTCGCATCGCCAAACGGCGCTATCGCCCGCATCACGATAGCGGTTCCCACTGGCGTCGCCACATTGGTCAAAACCGCCGGTATGGTGATGGCGAAAATCGGCGCAAGGTCGCCGCGAAACCGCACCGCATCGAAAGGCGCAAAGCCGCCATAATGGCGTATCACCGGATAGAGCGCGGTCGCCAACATCGCAAACCGCGCCGCGACTGACGCATAGGCGGCGCCGTCAAGGCCGAGTGACAAGCCAAATATCAAGATAGGATCGAGAATTGCGTTGACCGCGCCCGATGCAAGCGTTGCATTCATCGCCCGGCGCGCATCTCCATGTGCCCGCAACAGCCCGGAGCAAACCATAGCCATTGCCGAAACCGGCAGAGCCGGCACAACGATACGCAAATACCGCGTCGCTAAAACTTTGGTCTCACCAGCAGCGCCCAGCAACTCCAAGAGCGCCGGCGCCGCGATCCAGAACGCAATCGCAATCGCGCTCGCCAACAAAACCGAGACCACCGCTACACTGGTGGCGATGCGTCTTGCGTCTTCTTCTTCGCCGCGACCGATGCGGTGCGCCGCCAGCGCGCTCATGGCGATCATAAAGCCAATGGTGACCGATATGTTGAAGAAAATAAGCGTGCCGGCAAAGCCGACCGCCGCGGCTAATTCTTTTTGTCCCAGCAACGAGATGAAATAGAGGTCGACAAAATCGACCAGGAAAATTGCGACAAGCCCGGCGCTCGCGGAAAGCGACATAACGGTAATGTGGCGCATCAAATCGCCGTCGAGAAATTTCGCTTTCTTCTGGGTCAAGCCCGGCCGGTCCTGTGAAAGGTCGTCGGTGCTTATGCCTTATCCGGCATGGTTATTCCATACGCGGCCCATGCGATCTGTATCCTTCGCGGCTCACAATATTGTGTGCCAACACAATGTCGGATGACTATCACAGTCAATAGAATTTCTCAGGGTTGTCTCAGGAACTCCAGCCCGGCTTCGCCTTTGTCACGCCAGACGACTTTTGCGTTAAGCGGTTCGGATAACGGGCTAAGACGAATGCAGACTTCGTCCGGCAGGTTCTCCGCGCCAACCGCAGAAATCAAGCAACCCTTGTCGCTGACATTGCGGGTAATACATTCGATTACGGAATTATTTCTCAAAATCAGCTTGGCGTTTTTGAACGCCGCCGCCCGCCCCTGTTCGCGCTTGTCGTTGGGGTTGGATATGGTCTCGCGCGGCGCAATCTTGGCTGACTTTGTCGCGCGCTTGCCAAAGCTTGGTTTTTCCGGAGCCGACATCGTGGGGCCCTTTCATAGGGCTGCATTTTGTCGGCTCGGGGTAAACCGAAGGTTAAAACATGGCGGCGCCTGATCTCCACGCCGCATCGCCTCAATCAACCCGCGCGCACGCCTTTTGCCAGGCCTCACGGGCGGTTGCGCGCTTGAAATAGGCGTTTGTTTTGTCCCCCATCAGCGCCCCGTTCTTGGTTATCTTAACCAGAAAAAGCGGGTAAATCACCGAGATATCAGCTAGCGAAAATGTGTCCAGCAGATAGCCGTCTTCACCCAAGTTCGCCTCGATAAAATCAAGGCAGTTTTTGGTTTCTTTTTCCGCCCAGACTTTCATCGCCGGTATGCGATGTTCGGCCGGTAAAATCGCGGTTTGCGCTATCAGCATGTTGATGTATCCGCCCATGCCGGCCTCGCCAAAATGCAGCCATTGCAGATAGCGCCCATAGTCGCTATCGGCCGGGCGTCGGCTTAATCGTCCGTCTGCGTATTTGTTTGCCAGATATTCAATCATCGCTGTCGATTCAACAATGCGTTCGTCGCCGTCAAACATCACCGGGGTCTTGCCGAGCGGGTTGAGCGCAAGATATTCCGGCGCCTTCATTTTCGCGCGGTCCATCTGGCGGGTTTCAATCTCCACCTCAAGCCCGAGCTCTTCGATCGCCCATAGAACGCGCAGTGACCGCGTAGTTGGAAAATGAAACAATTTCAACGTCATAGCTTGCCGCCTTTTTGATGTGAGCGTGTTTTATATCATCATGGGCTGGCCGCCCAGACAAAACAGCAGCGCCGCCAACCTCCGGGACCCGCACTATCGCTGGCGCCGTTGCTGGATTATGTGGGCTGGATTATGGTGGCGGCCCGCAAGTAAGGCGACATAATTATGAAGGGCCTCGACATGGCGAACTTTCCGCAACTATTGTCCACCCGCAACCTTCTCGCTGCAGCTTGCGCGATGTCCCTAGCGTTTGGCGCGGGGCCGACGGCGTTGGCTGAAGAGGCCACAGCACAGCTGGATATTGGGCCCGGCGGTCGCCCTGTCGGGGAAAACTGGTCGCGCAGTCCGGTATTCGCCGCCAATGGCATCGCCGCCACCGCCCACCCGCTGGCAACCCAGACCGCGATTGAGATTTTGAAAAGGGGCGGCAGTGCGGTGGACGCTGCAATTGCAACCAACGCTGTTCTCGGCCTGATGGAGCCGACAGGAAACGGTATTGGCGGCGATCTTTTCGCGATTGTCTGGGACCCGAAAACCAAAAAACTCTATGGCCTCAACGGATCGGGCCGCTCGCCCATGGGCCGCTCACTGGAACAAACGGTTGAACGCTCCGCCGCTGTCGTCGGCGCCGGAAACGGCATTCCGCCCTTGGGCCATCTGCCCGTCACCGTGCCGGGAACGGTCGACGCCTGGTTTGAGTTGCATGAAAAGTTCGGCCGGCTGTCGATGCGCCAAAACCTTAAACCCGCTATCAACTACGCCAAGAACGGGTTTCCGGTCTCGCCGGTTATCGCAATGTATCTGGCGCGCAATGAAGCTGCGTTCGTTCGCCGCGAAGACATGATCGGCGAATATGAAAACGCCAAAGCGACGTATTTTCCAGAAGGCCCGCCAAAAGCCGGCGAGATTTTCCGCAATCCAGACCTCGCCCGCACGCTTGAGGCGGTCGCCAAAAAGGGCCGCAAAGGTTTTTATAAAGGCAAGATCACCCGCACTATCGATGCTTACATGAAGCGCATCGGCGGCGATCTGCGCTATGAGGATTTCGCAGCACACAAAAGCCAGTGGGTCGACCCGGCATGTGTTGACTATCGTGGCTATGACGTATGCGAATTACCGCCCAACGGCCAGGGCTTTGCGGCGCTGCAGATGCTCAACATTTTAAAAAATATCGACCTCACGCAGTGGTCGCGTGGTTCGGCTGAGGTTATCCACTATGTTGTTGAAGCCAAACGGCTGGCGTTTGAAGATGTCGCGCGGTTCTACGCCGACCCGGATTTTTCTGACATTCCTGTGGGCCGGTTGCTGTCGGATAATTACGGGCGCGCGCTTTTTGACCGCATTGATCCGGCCCGGGCAATGACGGCGCCTCATGAATTGATCGCGGACAAGCTCGAAGGCCCCGGCGACACCACATATTTCACGGTTGCTGACGCCGACGGCATGATGGTCTCGCTCATTCAGTCGAATTATCGCGGCATGGGCTCTGGCCTGGTTCCCGACGGTCTCGGCTTTATGCTGCAGGACCGCGGCGAGCTTTTCTCGCTCGATCCCAGCCATCCAAACGCCTACGCCCCCGGCAAACGCCCGTTCCACACCATCATTCCCGCCTTCGTCATGAAAGACGGCGCGCCCTATATGGCGTTCGGTTTGATGGGCGGCGCGATGCAACCGCAAGGCCATGTTCAGGTGCTGATCAACATCATCGACTACCATATGAATGTTCAACAAGCCGGCGACGCCGCGCGCATCAATCATACAGGCGGGCGCCAGCCTACCGGTATCGATCTTGATCCCGTCGGCCGTCTTGATGTTGAGCCCGGCATCCCGTCGGCGACCATCGAACGTCTCGAAGCGATGGGACATAGCGTCAATGTCGTTGATAACGGCATTGCCTTTGGCGGCTATGAAGCGGTCCTCCGCGACCCGGAAACCGGTGTTTATGTCGGAGCGACGGAAATGCGCAAAGACGGTTCGGTCAGCGGTTATTAATCGGCGCAGCGCTTAAAGCTTAAACACCCGCTTGGCGGTTTGCGTCAGGAACTTGGCTTTGGTTTCGTCATCCAGCTCCAGACTATCCAGCCGCTCCAGACAGCGCGTCGGCGACAACATTGGGTAGTTGGTGCCGAACATCACCCGGTCTTTCCCCAGGCCCTTCATCAACGAGACAAAGCTTTCCGGCAGACGGTGAACCGCATAAGCGCTGGTGTCGACATAGAAGTTTTTAAACTTATAGATCAGCGACACAACCTCGTCGAGCCAGGGAAAACCGACATGACCGCCAACAATGGTGAGTTCGGGAAAGTCGAGCAGAACGTCTTCGAGATAGGGAATGGGACGTCCGGTTTCAGATCGCTTTAACGGACCGGTATGGCCAATTTGCGTGCAGAAAGGCAGGCCTTCTTCGATGCAAGCGGTATAGATCGGATAATAACGCCGGTCATTCGGTGGCAGGTCCCATAGCCATGGCACCATCCGCACACCGACGAATTTGCCGGTCTTGGCGCGAACCCGGATGTCCCTCACCGCGGCCATCGGATCGTTGAGGTCCGCCGATACAAGCCCCTTCAGGCGGCCGGGGGCGGCATCCACCATCGCCTCAACATCATCGTTTGAAATCAGATCGCCGCCTGGCCCATACCAGGCTGAGATCAGCGATGTCGCGACACCCGCCGCATCCATTTCGGAGATCAACGCCTGAGGCTTTGGAACCGGCGGATCGTCGGTCTGGCTGGTCCAGCGCAACAGGCTCGCCAGCCACGGCTCGCGCATAAACCGCGCCGTCGGCAGTTGCGCCCAAACATCAATGATCTCCATCGCATCCTCGCTTTAACGCCGAGGGCTATGGTCCGCCGCCCGGATGCGCCGTGCAATAGTTTTATGCAGCATGCGCTGCAATCAGGTATTCATCGAGTCAAAGAAGTCCTGATTGGTTTTGGTTTGTTTTAGTTTGTCGATAAGGAATTCGATAGAGTCCGAGACCCCCATCGGCGACAGGATGCGGCGCAGGACAAATATTTTCTGCAGCTGCACCGGTGGCGTGATGAGGTCTTCTTTCCTGGTGCCGGATTTAGCAATGTCGATTGCCGGATAGGTCCGTTTATCGGCCACTTTGCGGTCGAGGATCAACTCGGAATTGCCGGTGCCTTTAAACTCTTCAAAGATCACTTCGTCCATCTTCGAGCCGGTTTCGATTAGCGCAGTTGCGATAATCGTCAGCGAGCCGCCCTCCTCGATGTTGCGCGCGGCGCCAAAAAATCGTTTTGGGCGTTGCAGCGCGTTGGCGTCAACGCCGCCGGTCAGCACCTTGCCGGAAGACGGCACCACGGTGTTATAGGCCCGGCCGAGCCGGGTAATGGAATCGAGCAGGATCACCACATCGCGGCCATGTTCAACCAGCCGCTTGGCTTTTTCGATTACCATTTCCGCAACCTGAACGTGGCGCGTCGCTGGTTCGTCAAAGGTTGAGGAGACGACCTCGCCCTTCACTGAGCGCTGCATATCGGTCACCTCTTCCGGCCGCTCATCGATAAGGAGGACGATGAGATAGGCCTCCGGGTGGTTTGCGGCGATGGCGTGGGCAATGTTTTGAAGAATTACCGTCTTGCCGGTCCGCGGCGGCGCGGTGATCAGCGCGCGCTGGCCTTTGCCAAGCGGGGCGACCAGATCGATCACCCGCGCGGTCAGGTCTTTGGTGGTTTCACCCACAACCTCCATATTGAAGCGCTGTTCCGGATAGAGCGGCGTCAAATTGTCAAAATGGACCTTGTGGCGGGCCTTTTCCGGGTTCTCAAAGTTGATCGTCGCAACCTGCAATAGTGCAAAATAACGCTCGCCATCCTTGGGGCTGCGAATTTCTCCGATGACGGTATCGCCGGTTCGCAGCGCAAAGCGGCGGATCTGGTTTGGCGAGACATAAATGTCGTCAGGCCCGGCGAGATAGTTGGCCTCCGGCGAGCGCAGGAAACCAAACCCGTCCGACAACACCTCCAAAACCCCGCCGGCAGAAATTTCTACATCATGGTCGGCAAGCTCCTTGAGGATCGAAAACAGCATGTCCTGCTTGCGCATTGTCGATGCATTCTCAACCTCCAGCTCTTCTGCAAACGCCAAAAGCTCAGCCGGCGATTTCTGCTTCAGCTCGTCGAGCGTCATTTTTTCAGGCAGCATGGAAGACCTCAATCGGAAAATGCCCGCACAGAACCGGCGGGTTAAACGGCTAAATAAGAAAATGGCGCGGTGCGTCAGCGGCGATAAGGCCAGCTTTGCACCCTGGAAGGGAACGTTGCCCTAGATATAGGGCGGCTTAGCGCGGCGTCAATCCATGGATGATAAAAGGCCGCGTCTTAAAAGGGCTTTACAATCACCAAGATAACAATCGCGATCAACAAGACAAACGGGGCTTCGTTGATCATGCGCCAGAATCGCTCGCTGCGCGGGCGCTCACCGGCCTCGAATTTCCGCCGGGAGGCAGCGTAAAACCCATGAATCGCCGACATCGCCACCACCAGCGCCAGCTTGATATGCAGCCATGTCTCCGAAAGTAGGGCCGGGTTGGCAATCAGCATCAAGATGCCAAGCACCCAGACCGCGCCCATCGCCGGATTGATAATCACCCTAAGCAGCCGGCGCTCCATCTCGACAAAGTAGCGCTCCGCCTCGCCGCCCTTTTCCGACTTGTGGTGATAGATAAACAACCGCGGCAGATACATCATGCCGGCCATCCAGGCGATCACGGCGATCAGGTGAACGGCCTTAATCCATAAATAATACCCAGTCAAAACCGCGCCCATCACCCTTCCCCACGTAGGTGGCGCACCAGCGCTGCAACATTTTCGGGCGGTGTTGCCGGCGTAAACCCGTGGCCGAGGTTGAAAATATAAGGAACGTCGCAGAAGATTTTCAGCAGATTATCGGCCGCCCGCCTCATCTCATCGCCGCCCTTGATCACCACCAGCGGGTCAAGCCCGCCCTGAACCGTAGTATGGCCGCTTAAATAGCCGCGCGCCCAGGCTGGGTTCATTCCATAATCGATACTTAGCCCGTCGCATGTCGCCAGCATTGCATATTCGGCGGCCTTCTCGCCGACCCCTTTGGGAAACAAGATCACCGGTGTTTCCGGGTGAGCCTTTTTAACCCCTTGCGCAATTTTGTTGAGCGGCCCTACCGACACTGCGTTGAGGACCGGCCAGGGCAGACCCCCCGCCCAGGTATCGAACAATTGCACCGCATCGGCGCCGGCTTCTATCTGTGCGTTTAGGTAGTCAATGGTTAGATCGCTGAGGAGATCAATCAGGTTTTTGAGAAACACCGGGTCGCGGTAATACCATTCGCGAAGCACCGCCGGATCGCGCATTGATTGGCCCGCCAGCATATAGGTGGCCACCGTCCACGGCGCTCCGGCAAAGCCGATCAGCGCTTTTGTCGGATCAAGCGCTGCTCTCGTCGCGCACACCGTTTCAAACACTGGCGCGAGGCTTTTCAAAACATCTTGCCCGCGAAAGCGATCAATATTCTCAGGGGTTATCACCGGATCAAGCCGCGGGCCCTCACCTTCGCCAAAAGTTAGGCGCTGGCCCATGCCGTGTGGGATCAACAAGATATCGGCAAACAAGATTGCCGCATCAAGATCAAACCGGCGGATCGGTTGCAGCGTCACTTCGCTGGCAAGCTCGGGGTTGAAACACAGCTCCAGAAACGAGCCGGCTTTCGCGCGTAGATCGCGGTATTCCGGAAGATAGCGCCCCGCCTGACGCATAAACCAGACCGGCGGTATGGCCTGAAGCTCTCCGGCAAGGACGCTAAGAAATTTAGATTGTCGTGTCATAAGGTGAGCTTTTTACCTGTTAACTTTTCATAAAGGAATCTTAATAAAGGATTAATTTAAAGAAGGCCCGTGGATACAGGGGATAACAGGCAGGCATGGTTTGATCCACAGACATCATTCAAAAGACTCACAGACTTTTGCGCAGGGATTAAAATTTCAACATCATGGTGAAAAGAGCGCTAAGCGCTTAAAATCAACTTACCGCCCACCAACATAGCTTCTGGAAAGCTCTGAATATCCAAAATCCGGCGAGAGGGTGAAGGTATAAACGTACCCAAAGCGGTTATTCTATTTCCCCTGGGCGCCAGTCCGGCATGACTTATGCGTTATGAACAGCCAAAAATCAGCGCTCGCGAAACGCATGCGTTTTCCCTTATAGTTCCCCAATGTCTCAATCTGCACCCGATGCTGATGCCGAACTGAAAACTGTGCGCAAAACCGCGCCGCTGGCGACGTTTTTTCATGTTCACCTGGTCTCTGATTCAACCGGCGAGACCTTGAATGCGATGTTGAAAGCGACAGCCTCGCAATTTGTTGCAGCCAAACCCCTGGAGCATATTTATGCGCTGGTGCGCTCAGCAACGCAGATGGAAAAAACCTTGGCGGAAATTGAGGCCTCGCCCGGAATTGTGCTTTACACGATCATCAATCCGGAATTGCGGCGGCTTTTAGAAATCCGCTGCAGTGAGTTACAAACCCCGGCGATTTCCGTTCTCGATCCATTGTTGAACGCCTTCACCGATTATCTCGGGCTCGAACAGTCGCATCAGCGCGGCGCCCAACACCAATTAGACGAGAAATATTTCAAACGTATTGCAGCGCTTGATTACACGCTATCGCATGATGACGGACAAATGGTGTGGGACCTTGAGCCCGCCGATGTTGTGCTCATCGGCGTCAGCCGCACCTCGAAAACGCCGACTTGCATGTATCTGGCTAATCGCGGCGTGAAGGCTGCGAATATACCTTTGATACCAACCTCAGATCCGCCGCCAGAGCTGTTTAAATTACGAAAGCCGCTGGTCGTCGGTTTGGTCGCAAGCCCGGAGCGGCTTGCGCAAATCCGCAAAAGCCGGCTTGGCGGGCTGAACGCAGCCGGCGTCGCCGAAGAATATTCCGACCATGACCTGATCCGCGCGGAGGTGCTTCGCGCCAAGCGGCTCTGCGCCAAGCACCGCTGGCCGGTGATCGATGTGACGCGGAAATCAGTGGAAGAAACCGCAGCCGCCATCCTCACCAAACTATCCGCGCGCCAGAACCGATGAACAACCGACCGCAAATCATTCTAGCGTCCGGCAGCACGATCCGCGCTAATATTTTACGCGCCGCTGGCGTCACATTCGAGATTGCAAAGCCCAATGTCGATGAAGCGGCGATCAAGCGTGAGGCAGCCGGCGCCGGTAAAACGCCGGAACAAATGGCGATGCAATTGGCGGAGGCTAAAGCCCTTGCTGTCGCCAAAACCACAGACGCCATCATCATCGGCGCAGACCAAATTCTGGAATTTGAAGGCCGCGCCTTTGACAAGCCGAAAGACATAGATGAGGCGCATGCTCGTCTGAAGGAAATGGTGGGGGCGCCGCATACGCTGATCAATGCCGTGGCAATTGCGAGAAAGGGCCGCATCATCTGGCGCAACCTTGAGCGCCCGAAGCTCTGCTTGCGGGATTTGACCGAGGCGGAAATCGACGCCTATCTCGCTGCCGCCGGGCCTGAAATTTTAACCAGCGTCGGCGCCTATCAAGTGGAGGGCGTTGGCGCGCGGTTATTTGAGCGTATAGATGGCGATTATTTTTCGGTGCTCGGTCTTTGTCTTTTTCCTGTCCTAGATTGTCTGCGCCGCGAAGGCGCGCTGGCGTTTTAAGATGCGCCAAAAACCCATCCTCGCCGGGGTTATCGGATCGCCCGTCGTCCACTCGTTATCGCCGCTCATTCACACAATCTGGGCGCATCGCGCGCAAATCGACGGCTATTATATGCCGATAGAGATTTCCGCCTCCTATGACGGCTTTGCCAGAGCCATGGATGCGCTAAAAACCATTGGCTTTGCCGGCGTCAATGTGACGTTGCCGCATAAAGAAAATGCGTTGCGCTATAGTGACGAAGCAAGCGAACTTGCGCACAAAGTCGGCGCAGCCAATATGCTGACCTTTGCCGATAATGGCGCCTATGCAGATAATTCTGACGTTTCAGGGTTTGAAAGCGCCGTAAAGAGCGCCGCGCGGGATTTGTCGCTCAAACGTCCCTGCCTTGTCCTCGGCGCCGGCGGCGCTTCGCGTGCAATTACCGTCGCTTTGCAAAACCTTGGCGCAAAGAACATTTTCATCACCAACCGAACGGAAGAAAAAGCCGCGGTTTTGGCTGAAAGGTTCGGGTTGAAAACCCTTGCCTGGGAGAAGCGCAAGGATGCCGTAGAAAGTGCTGGCCTTGTCGTCAACACAACCAGTCTCGGCATGAACGGGCAACCGCCTCTAGAACTGGACGGCGCCAAAATTAAACCTAACGCTATCGTTGCCGATATTGTTTACACGCCGCTGGAAACGCCTTTGCTGAAACTGGCGAGGGACGCCGGCAATGCCGGCGTCAATGGGTTGACGATGCTGATGCATCAGGCAGCGCCCGGTTTTCGCGCCTGGTTTGGCGGCGAAGCTGAGGCGGATGACAGTTTGCGTGCAGCGCTGGTCAGCGAGCTTGAAAGGCGGCGGCGATGATTAAAATTGGCCTCACCGGCTCTATCGGCATGGGAAAATCAACCGTCGCGGCAATGTTTGGCGATTTGGGCGCGGCCGTGTGGGATGCGGATGCTGCCGTGCACCGAATGTATGCGCGTGGCGGCGCGGCTGTTGAACCGGTCGGGGAGCTATTTCCAGACGCGATTGTCGACGGCGCAGTAGACCGTGCGCGGCTGGCGTCAGTAGCGCTTGGCGCACCAGCGCAGCTTCAAAAGCTCGAAGCGGTAGTCCACCCGCTTGTCGCCGCTGACCGCGAGGCCTTTATGACCACTGCGACGCATGCCGGCGCGCCGGCCGTGGTTTTGGATATTCCACTATTGTTTGAGAACGGCTCGGAGAAATTCTTTGACGTCGTCGTCGTCGTCAGTGCGCCAGCGGATGTGCAGCGCGCCCGCGCGTTGGCGCGGCCGGGGATGAGCAATGATAAGTTTGCAGCAATTCTTGCCGAGCAAATGCCAGATGCGGAAAAATGCAACAAGGCCGACTATGTGATTTCAACCGGCCAGGCGCTGGACGAAACGCGGGGCGAGGTCGGGCGCGTCTACGAGAAAATTATGGCGCGGAGGAAACATTAAGCCGCCCCAGAAAAGCTGCATAACGCACCATGGCGTCATTCGCATATTGCTCGTTATACCAATCAATATACTCTGCGCTCAAAAACGGGTCGTCGAAAACATGCTCAGCATCCGGATAAATAGTCATAGCGACCGGATCACCGGCGCGCCGTTTGCCCTCGAAATATGATATGCACTGTTCGGCGTCGACGATAGTGTCGCTGCCTGCGATCAACGCCAAAACATCCGGTTGGCCACGCCATTGGCGGAACCGCGATAGCGCGCCGGAACCGCAATAGGGATAAAATAAAATTACGCCGTTGATTATCGGCGGTTTTTCGGCTTCATGCTTAAGTCCCGCCGGCCAGCGGCGTTTAAAGTCCATGGTAAGATAATCCATCACCGTCCAGCCGCCATGGGACCAGCCGGCCAGGATGATGTGCTTTGCATCAAGCCGCGGGTCGGCTTCGGCAATATCAATCGCCGCCAAGACATCGCCAGCACGCTCCTGACCGAGCAGCGCCTTGCCCTGACAAACAACATCGAGCGCAGTTTGGCGCGAATGCCCGCGCGGTCCAGTGCTGTCGACAATCATCGCCGCATAACCGGCGCCGTTAGCAACATCCGCCCACTGATGATGAAACGGAACATCGATGCCGGCGCAGCCATGAAATTGAAGAACAACCGGGTAGGGCCCCGCCCCCGCCTCCGGAAGGCGCAGCTCAATCGCGCCTTCAATCAGCTTGATACGGTCTTCTAAAGAGGTCTTCGATATCTTGCTTGCGGCAAAAGCCAGCATCACCGGCTCGCGCTTCCACACAAACATTGCGGAAACGGCGGCAAGGAGAATGATGAGATAATGCCAGCGCTTCATCGATAGGCCCATTTATAAGAGGTCGGATTTCTCCGCCAGCGCCTTTAGCGATTGCGCTGGCCGCGCGCCGAAATGGCTGATGACTTCACTGGCCGCGAGCGAGCCGATAGCGCCGGCTTGCTGCAAAGAAAATCCGCGCGCCAGTCCAAACAAAAGGCCTGCAGCATAGCCATCGCCAGCGCCGGTGGTGTCTTCGAGCGCCTCCGGCTTTATCGCTGCGATCTCAACCACATCACCCTCGCGCGGGATCAGGAGCGAGCCTTTTTCCGAGCGCGTAATCGCCGTCAGCGGACATAATTGCCGGGCTTTTTCCGTGATAACAGTCAAATCGTCGCCGCCAAACAAGGCCGCCGCCTCAGCATCATTGGCGAGCAGAATATCGACATGACTGGAGATGAAATCAGTAAGAACGGTGGTTTGACGCTCAACAACGCCCACATCCGACAAGGTCAGCGCTGCGCTCTTGCCATTGGCTTTGGCAATTGAACAAGCGGAAATAAACGCCTCGCGCGCGACCGGCTGCTCAAACAGATAGCCTTCAAAAAAAGTAATCTGTGCACGTTTGATTTGCGCCTCATCGACATCGTCAGGCGAGACATATCCGGCGGCGCCAAGAAATGTCGACATCGAGCGCTGTGCGTCCGGCGTCACATTAATCAGGCAGCGCCCGGTTTCCGGCCCGCCCCTCAACGGCGTGGTGTTAAACGCCACGCCGAGGGCGCGAAGGTCATGACGGAAAATTTCGCCAAGCTCATCGTCGGCGATCTTGCCGACAAACCCGCCCTTGCCGCCAAGCGAGGCGATGCAGGCAATGGAATTGGCCGCCGAGCCGCCGGAAATTTCAACAGCAGCCGCCATGCCGGCATAAATATCGCGGGCCCGGTCCTCATCGATCAGGATCATCCCGCCCTTGGGGATGTCATGCGCCGCTAAAAACGCGTCGTCGGCTTTCGCCAGAACATCAACAATAGCATTGCCGACGCCGATGACGTCGAGTTGTGGTGCGGTCATGAAATTTCCTCGCATAGGCGTCGCCAAGCCTGAAGCTGATAAAGCAGCGCTTATAGAAAGCACCCCCCGCCCGCGCAAGACTACCGCGCTGCTGTCTGATTATTAACCCATTGATGGTGTTGATGGGGGCGGCGGGGGTGTCTACCGTCGCCGGCTGGTCAAGCTTTGGATAAACCAAAATGAAAATGTCACAGACGGCGGCGCAGTATCGCAAGTCAGGATTGTCACGGACGCCAGTGATGCTGGCAGCGCTGGTTTTGCTCGCCGCCTGCTCATCAATAAAGCCGGATACGCCTTTGTCGGCCGCAAGGCCTGCTGCGCCATCGGCACCGGTGTTTCAACTGGATGAGATTTTAGGCGCCGCCCCGGCGACGCTAGACGACCGGCTTGGCGCCCCCGCCCTGACCCGGCGCGAGGGCGAGGGCGAGTTTCGCCGTTATAGTCTTTCGACTTGCACGCTAATTGTTATTCTCTACCCGGATGATATGGGCGCCGTGCGCGCAGCCCATGTCGACGCCGCCGCGCTGACATCGGATGAGGAAAAACCAAACCTTGAGGCCTGCCTTGCGGCGGGCTAGGGCGGCGGCTCGCCCGTGGGCGCGGCCTCAGCGGCGGTTTTTTCCGGACGTCCAAGTAGAAAAACCAACAGTGCTGCGGGAATGCCGACCAGAGCGGTAATGACAAAGAACCAGGCAAATCCGACCGCCTCTACCATAAAGCCGGAAAAGCCGCCGACAAATTTTCCGGGCAAGGCGTAGAACGAGCTGAAAAGCGCATATTGCGTGGCTGTAAACGCGGTGTTTGTCAGGCTCGACATATAGGCGATGAGAATAGTGCCGGCCGCGCCATAAGCGATATTATCGATAATAACCGCCGCAGCCAAGCCCGCCGTTGTCGCTGATGACATCGCCAGCCAGCTATAGATAAGGTTGGTTACCGACTGGGAAATAACCCCAAACAACAAAGCGTGTTTTATGTTGACGCGCAAAACCAGAACGCCGCCGAGAAAGACGCCGAACAATGTTGCAATTAATCCGGCAACGGAGCGAACCGCACCGATGGTCGCTTTGTCATAACCAAGCTCAATATAAAGTGGGCCGGTCATATAACCCATGAGAAAATCCGGAACCCGGAACAGCGCGATAAACAGGAGGATGACCAGCGCATGAACGCCGTAACGTGAATAGAAGTCACGAAAAGGTCCGATAACAGATTGCGATAATGTTTTAGAAAACCCCGCCCGCGGCGGTGGAATATATTCGCGCACTTCAACTTTTGGCGCGAATAGCGCGGTGAGCAATCCAATCCCCATCAACAGCGCCATGAACTGATAGGCCGCCGCCCAGTTGACTTTGTCGGCGACAAACAACGCCCCGGCGCCGGCGACCATAATCGCGACCCGGTAGCCATATTGATACATCGCCGCCATCACGCCCTGTTCCTCGTCGCTGGCCGCTTCAATGCGCCAGGCGTCGATAGCGATATCTTGCGTCGCCGCCGCAAAAGCCATTGCAATTGCGATAAGCGCAACGGGAAGAAGGCTTTCAGCCGGATTGACGCTTGACATCGCCAACAAAGTTAGCGCCACGCCAATTTGCGCTACCGCCATCCAGGCGCGCCTGCGCCCGATAAACCTTTCAAGAACCGGGATCGGTAACCGGTCTACCGCCGGCGCCCATAAAAATTTGAAGGTGAACGCAAATCCCGTCCATGCGAACAGACCGATCTCGCCTTTGCTGACGCCAGCTTCCGCCAGCCACAAAGAAAGGTTTTGGTAAATCATATAAAATGGCAACCCGGCGGAAAAGCCGAGCAGCAACATGATCAGGCTGCGCGGGCGCGCGTAACCGATCAGGGACTGGGCTAAAGATTTGCGAGCGTCCCGGGCAGTTTTTTCATTTGGCATAACGAAAGGCTAGGGGAGTTTTCCGACGGAATAAAGGCGGCTCACGATGCGACGGAAAAATCGCTTTTGGCGCCGCCCCATTTTTCGATCACGGCGATGAGCTGGTCCGGCTCAAACGGCTTGGAGATGAAGTCATCCATACCCGCCGCGACGCATTTTTGGCGGTCAGACGCCATCGCATTGGCGGTGAGCGCAACAATCGGCACGCGCGCGTTGCGGCTTTCAAGCTTGCGGATGCGCTGCGCCGCCATTAGCCCGTCAACCTCAGGCATATGCATGTCCATCAAAACGACATCATAAGCGCCGCGTTCAAGGGTGTCCACGGCGTCGCCGCCATTGACAGCGACATCAACCTTATGGCCGGCGCGCTTTATAATGGCCGTCGCTAACACTGCGTTTATCTGATTGTCTTCCGCAAGCAGAATATTGAAAATTGCCTTGGGCTCAGCAGCGTCAGCGCGCGGCAGCGGAGCCTCCGGCGTGGTTTTCGCACGCTCGCCCGCGAGTTGATCGTAAAGCGAGGCCTGGCGTATTGG